>JBAYRN010000044.1:0-40853 GCA_041676625.1 Vulcanimicrobiota bacterium | reverse complement strand
TGAACCGGTGGCCGTTGCCTTCCCCACCACCCCGGACAGTGTGCCGCACGCCACCGGTTTTCTGATTTTTCAGGGCTGGACCCAGCCCCGGCCCCACCGAGGGTTTTCTCTGCAGGCCGATGCCGAGGATACCTACATTTTCACCGGCTACTGGACCGGCCCGGATTGGCGTTTGGGGTTGGAGCGAGCGGATCTCGACGCTCCAAATTTCGCGCTGGCCGACTGGGGAGCACCGACCGATTTTCATTACATCGTTTTCCTTCCCTCCGGCGTGGTTGAGACCGATCTGCCCACTTTCGAAGGCGCTTGCCATCTGGTCGCTCTCAACGGTCTGTTGTACGACAGTGGAGCGGTCCAGGGTGCCACGCGCTTTCAACTCGCCTCGGCGGGAGACCCCTACACGGTCAGGGTTCAGGCCAACGGCTCGATCTCGGTGGTCAAGGGGGTGGTGGATGGCAACGTGCCGGGAGCCGCCCCAGGCACCCTGCCGGCAGAAGCTGCCGCAGTCACGGTCCCAGCCGAGCCTTCCAATTCGGGACCCAGCGCCGAGGCCTTCATTTTTCCCGGTCCCCACCCCACTTATCGGCCGGCCGGTTCCGATGCCACCGTGAAGCTGGACGGTTTTAGCACCCTCAGGGTGGAAGCGACCGACCCCCAGGGAGATCGCTTGTATTGTGAATGGACTTCCGACCAAGGAGTCTTCTCCGTGGATGGTCCGGTGGAGATGACCTGGAATAGCGACAAGAAGGTGTGGGAGTCGACGCACCAGTGGCAGCCCCCGGATGCGGCCGAGTCAGGCGATCAGTTCTCGCTGGAGTATCGGGTTTTTGATACCAGCGGGGCCGAAACTACCGGAACTTTCGGGGTGCAAGGAGTGGTGGAGGTGCTACCCCGTGGGAGGATCCTGTTTCAGGGCGAACTGGACCCGGGAGACGAAGGCAACCTCGATATCTTCGTCATCAACTCCGACGGCACCGACCTTACCCAATTGACCAAAGACCCGGCCCACGATCTGGAGCCGACCTGGTCGCCGGACGGCTCCCGCATAGCCTTTCATTCTTACCGAGAGGAAGAGCACGCTATCTATACCATGAACCCGGACGGCTCGAACGTCACCCGGATCATCGGTGAGGCCGAACTCAACGCCGAGGGCTTGAGAACCGTTTGGAACACCGAACCCCGTTTTGACCCCACCGGCACCATGCTCTGCTTTGCCGCTCGAAGCTCCTCCACCGATGAGCTGAACATCTTCGCCATCAATATCGACGGCACCAGACCAACCCTCAACCCCTCCACCCTGCAGCCTCTCGGTTTTCTCCCTTCTCCAGGCTCCCGGTTGGTGCAACTGGGGGTCTCTGAGATGCTGGAGAACGGATCCCTACCCCAGGAGCAGCGGGATGCCCTGGACATCAACGATTGGCACGGTGGCGGCCGCTACATCCTGGTCTCGGCCGGGCGCTACCAACAACGACCTGATTCCGATGGGCTGGATTGGGACTACCTGCCGGAAGACGTTTACCTGGTCGATACCCAGGACACCACAGGCCTGCCGGGCTCCGGCTATACCAATCTCACAGCCACGCCAGGGCAGGTCTCCCAGGATGCCCACTTTCACCCTCTGGGCGATGGAACTCCGAATGGAGATATCATCTACTTTTACGACGAGACTTCTTACGACGACTACGACATCTTTCAGGGCACCATCGATCTCTCCGCGGCTGTTCCTTCCTTCGGTGCCGTCTCTGCCGTAGCAGGAAGCCCGGCCGGCACCGCGTTTTCACCGGATGGGGTCTACCTTTTAGGGGGCTACCACGATGCGGAGATATCGCTGGTGGCCGGAGGCAGCTACGTACGCCTCACGGATAGTCGAATCGGGCGCGGTGCCTTTTCCTGGGCCATCGATTGGGGAGGTCTGAATCCCCCCGCTGCGCCCTGAATCTACTTGACCACGATCGTACCGAAGTCGAAGGTTTGACCGGTGACGATGGCTTTCTTGGCGGCCAACTGCTTTCGTGTTTTCCCGTTCTGAACGCTCCAGACTTCACAGATCGATTCCGAGGGAGCGGTATCGAGTTGGAGCTTCTTTTCGACGGAAAAAGTGCCACCGTCTACGGGATCGACCTCGGTGGGGGAGAAAGAGTAGGGTACCTGCGGCAGGTGCAGGATCACCTGAATGGGATCGGCACTCTGGTTGTCGACCGATGCGGAGAAGTTGAGACTGACCGGCTGGGGTGTCTGCTGTCCGGAAGAAGACGGAGAGGGGGTGCGACTGGAGGCGGCCGGGCGAGATACGAAAGCCACCACCACACCCAACAGAATCACGCTCAAGAGCACACCGTTGCGGACCTTGACCGGGACCCTGTCGAACAGTCCGTCCATGTCGATCCGTCCCGAAGGCACATTTTCAGAATTTCCACTCGGCGGGCTGGTGGACTCCACAAGTTCCACCACCGCGAACCCCGCAGACTCCAACTGCTCCCGGGCGGCCTGCTTGGAATCGTGATGGATACGACCCTTTCTCACGCGGCCCTGGGCACTTTGAACGATGAACCGATACTCCGGCATGCAAAAACCCCCGAATATCATAATTTATAGGTCGGTGAGGCTGAAGCCTTCTTGGAAGCGGAGGAAGGAGAACCAGGATCCAGAAATTGCCTTTCATGAGTGAACAGAGTGTTGATCGGGATCGTCGCCGGTATCTGCGGGTAGCCGCCGACGAAGGGTTGGAATGTGGCATCGAGGGAGTCGGCGTCGTGCACATCGTGGGGCTCGGTGCCGAGGGCCGGGGTATGAGGATCATCACCAACAAGGAACTACCGGATCACGGTGAGTTGAGCATCAAACTCACTCGGGATGGTAAGATCTTATTTGAGGGAAAGGCCAAATCGGTCTGGCAAGAGACCTGGGACTTTGAGTTTTGCTCTCGTTACGTGACCGGAGTAGAGCTACTGGGTCAGAGCGAAGCTGAGCGACAGGCGCTGATCAGTCAGGTCCCCACCGTACGAGAGCCCGGGTTGCTTCCCGACGAAATGATGTAGACAGGGCTCAGCGTTTACTGCCATCATAGTGGAGCTTGGGAACTCCAGCGCCAGAGCGGGACCACCTGGTAGCCCTCGGGAACCGTGTTGGAAAGACCGCGAGTATCCACCACGAGTTGGCGAGTCGCTTCAGGGAATGCCTCGCCGGCTTCGGTCAGAGCTCGTACCTCTCGCTGCAGGACCTTCGGGTCGTCTAAGCCTTGATAAGCGACTTGGACTAATCGATCCACGCGGTGTCCCTTTCTTACCAAGAAATCAACTTCCGTGACACCTTTCCAGTAGAAGAGATCACCCTCTTCTTGGCTCAAAGCCCCGTAGGCAACCGTTTCGGCCAACCTACCGCGATCGGGAGAACCGCTTAGGCAAACCGCGTTGCGCAGGCCAGTGTCTATAGAATACACTTTCTGAGGTCGCCGGATTCGCTCTCCCATCTTTAAACTATAGTAGGGCAAAAAGTCCACCAGAAAAGCTTCCTGGAGATAGCCGCAATAAGAGCGAACCAAATCGAGCGACGCCTCCAGCATCTGGCTGAGCCGCCTAAGGGACACTAGAGTGGCCGTCTGCGTCATCAAGTGGACGGCTAGCAACCTTAGCTGTTGAAGATCTCTCACCTGATATCGTAGGGCCACGTCCTTGAATAGGATATCGGAGAAATACTGTTCGAGAAGAAGTTGGCGTCGCCGGTCGTGTTCAGCTAAGACGACTTCAGGGAAGCCTCCCCACTTGAGATAGTTTTCCAGAGCGTGAGCTATCTGGGGTACCGAAGAAACCAGCTCTGGTCTGGCGGGAAGTTCGATATTGCGAAAACGAAGAAACTCCGCAAAGTCAAGCGGCATGACTTTAAAAGTGACGTGGCGGCCGGTGAGCAGCGTCCCCAGTTCTCGAGACATCAGGGCCGAGGAAGATCCAGTGACGAAGATCTTAACATCATTTCGCTCATTGCGGGCTCTCACCCACCGCTCCCACTCAGGGATCACCTGGATCTCGTCGAGAAACAGGAAAGCGCGACCTACAGGATAGACCCTTTCTCGATAAACTTCGTAGAGCCGATCCAGCAAGCCGACGCGGATATAGGGCGCAAGCCCAGGCTCTTCAAAGTTAACGTGCAAGCAGGCTTCGGCGGGCTCACCGAGCTTGCTCATCAGTTGGTGAAATAAGGTGGTCTTCCCCGCGCGGCGTGGCCCGATCAGGGCCACAACTTCGGGAGACTCCAAGAACAGTTCGATGTCCTTCAAGACCCTCCGCGGCTGGCTGGGCCCAAAGTGCGCGCTACCCCAGCTATTCCATCTTTCCAAGACACTTAGGCATTCCCCGGAAGACATGATCGGCATATCGCTCATGATCTGGTAGTTTTTGATCGTTATAGCGATCTCCTTTGAGGTTGGGATTCCCCCCCGGGAGGAGCCAAGCGAAGCAACTGAGGCCCGTCGGAGAGGTGGATCAGCGTGCCGGGGCCGATTACACCATCGGCAGGATGGGGTGGTCCGGTTGGTCGGACTTCTGAGCCAGGCTCGCGATCTGTTCGATCGCCTGCTGCTGGACTTTGTCCGATTTCCAGTCGGAAGTGGCCGCGTTGAGGACCTGCTGGATATCGGCTCCGGCTTTCGGTCTATCGTTTTCGACCGCTTTTACGATCCAGTCTTGCCCGGCTTCTTCGGAGATCAGGGCTTTGTGGTGGAGGGGCAGGACGTCCTGGGCTACCAGGTTGGTGCCGACCGGCATGCTGAGGGCCGACTCCACGAAGACGAGCCCGTCGGACGGGCCGGTGTATTCGTTGAGGATGCCCGGAATGTTGGCTCGATTGCCCGCCAGCACTGCCACTTCGACCTCCGCGTCGGGCGGATTCTCATTGAGGCGGGCGATCACGTTTTCGCCCTGCTCCACGTAGAAACGGATCCCTTTGGATACGCTGTTGAATCCGGTTCCGCCGTGATAAGTGGTGTACCAATCAGGCTCCATCACGCTCAACGGGTAGTCTCTAGAAAGGTCCGCCAAAAGCTGACGCTGGCCGGGAAAGTAGTCCGGACTGTCAGCGCTGTACCCCATCTTACTCACGTCTTTGGAAAACGGCCAGGTTCCCATCTTTTCCCAGGAAACTGGAGCGTTCAGAAACGGCTCATCCGACTTATTGAGCAGGGCGTAGTTGGCCGAGGGATGGCGGAAGGTATAGTCGACCCCTTTGTTGGGTGCTCCCACCAGGACCATCCGGCGCACATCGTCTTGATAAGGGGTGGATTCGACACCCTCCTTGCGAACCTCGGAGGTGTAGATGCGGGCGGCCACTCCGCCTTTGGAGTGAGCCACCAGGTCCACCTTATCGGCCCCGGTATCTTTTTTGATTTCGGCCAGCGCGTTGGCGATCTGCTCGGCCCACACGAAGTTGTCGTCTTGATTGTGGGCGAAGGTCAGGGCGTAGACATCGTGGCCTTCGTCTCGCAGGCGCTGGGCCAGCCCTTTGTCCGAACCGTCTTCTTTGGGATCCCAGAAGAAGTGACCGTTCTTGTTGGCTCCGTGGACCAGCAAGACGGGAGTCTTTCCCCCTTCTCCCCGGGGCGATCCCGCGTAGTGGAGCAGCGCATCCCCGGAATGGGGAGTGTCGGTTCCGAAGGCTTCGATGACTCTTGGATCGCGGTGCTTGCTGCGGGGGTGGAAATCGCGTTGGACGAAGAGGGGGTCGCGGTCCCGGATGACTTCCGTCTGCTCCCAGGTGTCCGAGGGCAAGGTCCGGGCGATCTCATACACGGGCTGAGAAACGGGTCCGGGCCTGGCGCCCGAACCCGGCGTGTTGTTTACGGCCAGAGTTTTCCCACGGATTAGCATAACGTTAGTCTACCTCTTTAGTAGGCTGTGACCGTTACAGTTATGTTAAATTGCGAGATATTAGCCCCGGCGTTTCGAGAGGATGCGACGGCGACGACGGCGGTTGTGGACAATTCTGATTTCAATTTCATTAAGGACTAGGTGGTTCATAGTTAGGATTATGCCAGCCCGGAGTGGAATGCCACGAAGATTACCTGAAGGATTCGTTTCTAGAATGTAAACTTTTGGATCCTGAATGTGGGCAGGGCCCCGCGCTTTACCTGATTAACTCTACAAAGATGAACAGCGACGAGCAGTGGTGGCCCGACGTGGGTTGGAGGATAGAGGGGTTCCGAGCCGACCCGGCGCTGCGAGACGGCTTTGTGGAGCTTCACGAGGAGTTGGGCCGGATGCTGACCGAGGCTCGGGAGGCAGGCGATCAACTGGTCCCGGTGGATGTACGATTTCTGGCTACCATGTATTACGCGCTGCTGGCCCAGGTCCAGATGAGCAACCAGTCGATCTTGCTTGAGATCCAAGACCTTCGAAACGATCTGGCCAAGCTTTATAAGGAGCGCTGAGCTCGATGAAAGCCTTTCCCGCCGAGGCGGATGAAGCCGCCCTGATCATCCTGATGTCGGTGGTTCGAGCCGACCACAAGATCCTGGAGCAAGAGATGGAATTGGTTCTGTCGTTTTTTGCCGACCAGTTGTCTCTCTCTGCGGAGCGATTGGCTGGAATCCAGAAAGCCATGGTCCGCTTCACGGTCGAAGAACTACCCGAGGCTCACCTCCGGGACACCCTCGAGAGACTCCCGGAGTCGGCCCGGGACCTGCTCTTTTCGGCGGCTCTGCGGATCGCCATGGCAGACGATGAGTTGGTGGAATCGGAAAGGCGCGAGTTGGTCCGGATCGGACGCACGATGGGGCTTTCCGAGAGGGAGGTCCAGGCTCGCCTGTTGGAGGCCGCCGGGCAGCGAGAGGATGCCTTCTTTTTGCTCGGGGTGCCGCCAGATGCCGACCAGACCCAGATTCAGAGAGCCTATCAATCCGCGAAAGAGAAGTATTCACCGGCCGGCCTGGCCCGGCTCGGGGTAGCATTTCAGAGCCTGGCCCTGGATCGGTTGGAGCGGATCGAATGGGCGTATCGCACTTTGAGCGAGAATTTTCACGGGGATTCGGTCGAGCGACGCTCCGAACCTCGGGAGTGGGGGCGATCCAATCGGACCGCAGCCTTTGAACCCAAAACGCTGGATAGTGACTCTTCGCCGAAACTCTGGAAGCAGCTTCCACGAATCCTGAGTGAAATTTGGCGAGGCTCCGAGCGGGATTGGGATATCGTCCAACGCCGTTTGGGGTTGATCCAGACCCCCTGTCAAAGCCGAGACGAAATCACCGAAGATTATCAGTTGACCAGGCAGGCGGTGCGGCAGATCGAGATTCAAGGGAAACGAGTCTTGAGAGCGCTCCTGCTGTCCGGTCGATTTCACCAACAGCACCTCCATCCACTTCTTTTGGAGCTTTGCCAGACCGTCTTTGAAGCGATCCAGACAGCTCGAAGGGACCCGGTCATGAAGCTTGCGGACTATGTCGCTAAGCTTCACGCCGAGCTGGGGTGGGAAGCCTTCTCACCGGATGGCCTCTTCCGGCTCTTCGAGGAGTGGCTGGAGCTTTCCAGGGCGACCATCCTGGGGGAAGATTTTGTCTTTCACTCCCACAGTCCAGAGGAGGTGGAAGCTTTCAAGTCTGCCTGCGAACAACTACAGAAGTTTCTCAGTACCCAGGGAGGCTCGGCCCGGGTGGAGTTGATCCGGGAGACATTCTATCGACGATTCATCAAGCTTCGGTGTTCAGCCGAGTTGTTTCTAGATCTTATGCCGGGTACCGCTCACTCCGATAGGGAAATGGTTCTCGCAGCGGGAGATGAAACGGTTCCCCGTTGTGAGTCCTTGACTCCCGAACAGATCAAGCTCGGTAAGTTCATCGAACAGTACTTCTCTCAGAGCTTTCATAACTCAGTACCGTTCCGCGTGCTGGGGCTCCACATCCAGGAGGTCGCCCGGGTGCCGTATCGGGTGGCTACCTCTATACTGCGTTACCATCCTGCTGTCGTGCGGGAGCGGGTAGGAGGCAGGCTCTATGCCGGCCTGCGGCGAGATTGGCGGGAAGCCTCGAGTCCGAAATTTCGTTCCGAACCTACCACCCAGGAGATCGTGGACGAGAGTCTCCGGGAGAGGCTTCAGGGAGAGGACGAGGTGGCGCTGCAGGCCATCCTGCCGGACTTGCAGGCAGAGACCGGACTGCAGATACCGGAGTTGCAGAGTTATGCTGAGCGCTCTGAAGTTTGCCGGGTGGTGGACAGGGACGGCAAGAAGTGGGTCAGTGCTTTTTGATGAGCGCTAGAACCTGGCTCGCTTCGGGTGTACCGTTTTGAGCTTCATTCTCCGCTAATGATCGAGCCGTGCCGAGGAGAGCTTCGCGGTCCGGATCGGCACCCTGGTCCAGTAGCATTTTAACCGCCACGGGGTTGCTATTGATGGTCGCTACCATGAGTGGGGTGCCAGGGGCGTTTGGGTCTCCTTCAATCAGGGCCCCGGCCTCCAGCAGCATCACTCCAATCCGGACGTAGGATGGATCCTGGCACCAGGAGCGACGGGCCGCCCAGGTATCGAGCGAGGTGCTGTCTCGCTGATCGCTGAGGTTCGGGTCCGCCCCTTTGGCGATCAGGAGGGCGACCGATTCGGCGATCTTGGCCGGGTCGATGGTGTCGTTCAGCGCCCACTGAAGAGGGCTGGCCTGGATCTGTCCACTGGCTTTGTTGGGGTCGGCTCCGTGTTCCAGCAGCACCGAAACCAGCCCCACGTCACCCAGGGATAGCGCTTCGTTTAGTGGAGTATTGGTACCGGTGCCGTACAGACGAGTGATTTCGGCGTTGGCGGCCGCTGGGTGTTGCTTTAGATATTCCACCACCGTCTGAAGCTGTTGCTGGGAAAGAAAATCTTCCCGCTTCTCAATCAGGTTTCTAAGGTCGTCGGCCCCCGCCGAGAGCGTGGCGGCCAGCGCCAACATAGCTATGCATGCGGCTCTTCTCAACATTCTGGTCACTTTCATTTCTATAGTTTAGGATTCCGTTCTACCCGGTCCTGAGGAAATTTATTCTGAGGCGCATCAGATTGGACCGCGCCCGTCGGCTCCACTCCGTAGAGCAGGGCGAAGCGGTGACCACCGAGGGTTTCTCAAAAAAAGGGGGAGTAAAACGACCGGCGGAAGGCTGTTTCGTGGATCCTTTGACTCACGGTCTGGTGGGTGCCGCCACCGCGGGCACGCTTTTCTCTTCAAGGCCGGCTGCTTGTGCGGGTTTCGTGGCAGCGTTGTTGCCGGATCTCGATGTGTTGTTGAGTCGTGCGGACGATCCGCTTTTTCAACTGGAGTTCCACCGCCAGTTTAGCCACTCGTTTCTCTTTATTCCGGTGGGGGCGCTGCTGGCTACACTGATTTTGTATTTGCCGATGCGGGGAAGGCTTTCTCGGCTGCAGCTTTATCTGGCCTGTTTGTGCGGGTTTGCCGGGGCAGGTCTGCTCGACGCCTGCACCAGCTACGGGACGCAATTGCTCTGGCCGTTTTCTGAGGCTCGTCTGGCCTGGAATCTCACCCCGGTGGTGGAGCCGCTCACCACCCTGGGTATGACAGCGTTTCTGGTGGCTTTTCTGGTCCGTCAGCAGCGCCGCTGGGCTGCGCTGGCCCTAGGCTGGCTCTTTTTGCTCTTGACCCACGGAGGCTACCGCCAGTTCCAGGCTCTGGATACGGCCCGGGGGCTCTGGGATTCGCGGGGCCACTCGGTGGAGCGCTACGTGGTCAAGCCGACGCTGGGAAATCAGCTTTTATGGAGAGTCACCTACATCCACGGCGAGGAGGTCTATACCGACGGGGTGAGGACCAGGTTGCTGGGTCCGGCCGAAGTGTTTGAGGGGAACGCAGCGGAACTGGTGGTGCTGGAACGAGACTTTGCCGCTCTGCAGGGTACCCCGTTGTACAGCTCGCTCCATCGTTTCGCACACCTCTCCGAAGGGTTCATCATTCGGGGACCGGAGCGCTCCAACCTGATCGGTGATGGGCGATACGCTATGCTGCCCACCTCCTTGAAGCCGCTCTGGGGGATCGAGTTTGACCCGGACCATCCGGACCAGACGGTTCGTTTTGAGACCTTTCGAGAGACTGGCCCCGAGGTGCGTCGGAAGTTTATGGAGATGCTGTTTTGACAGTGGCTCTCGAATTCAAACGCTTGGCGTAGAGAAGTTCGTGGTCGATCTCTTCTCCCACCGGATACTCGAAGGAGGCCATGGTCTGAAAGCCGTGCTTTTGATAAAAAGCCTGGGCCCGATAGTTGCGATCCCACACGCTCAAGTAAAGGATGTCGGCTCCGGCCTGGTGTTTGGCCCAGGATTCTATAAAGGCCAGGGCTACCGAGCCCAGCCCCCGGCCCAGATGCTCGGGCAAGAAGTAGAGCCGTTCCAGGAGAAATGGGTTTTGCCAGTTGCCCGGTAGTACATCCAGGTACTTGGTGGAGGGATAGATCCATTTGAGATAGCCTACTCGGACTTCGTTGCAGAGGATGAAGTAGAAGTAGTTTTCGCTAGCTTGAAGCTCGGTGGCCAGGGCGGCCGGGCTGAGCCGCTCACCCAGATAGCTCTCCAGATCGTCTGCTGCGTAGTGACGGAAGGTCTCGGCGAAAGTTCGCCGGGCCATGGCTGAAAGTTCGGTGGCCGCCTCGGGGGTGGCGGCCACCGGTAAAAAGCTAAGCGAGTAGGTCTCCACGCCGCGCGATTTGCAGCACGAGCATCCTGATCCTTCTATTTCGTTTCCACCTTGCGGGATAGCTCATCCATCAATCGCCCCATCTGAACGACCTGATCTTTCATTTCTGACATCTGTTTCTGATGCTGCGTCTGCATGGTCTCCATGGAGAGGGCCACACTGTTGTGGATGAACTTTTGCAGTTCAACCTGATTTCGTTTGGCCTGCTCGGCCAGTTGGCGAGCCACTTCGCAGCCGTGCTCCCGGGCCAGTTTGCCCTGGGACATCCAGGAGGAGACGAGCTGGTCGGTTTGATCCTGGGCCCAGCACAGGGAGCCCAGGCTCTTGACCCAGGAATCCATGGCAAACCCGAGGGGATTCATCTCTACGCTCTTCATGCTCTAGCGGCTCTCTTTCTTGGGGGTTTTTCGCACCTTGCCGGTGGCCGAGGCCTTGCTGGTGCCAGGCTTCTTTTCCGTTGCCGGCTCGACCGTGGTGGCCTGCTCTGGAGCAGGTACCGGGGCGGGCAGGTTATCGATCTTCTGGATGATGGTCATGAGAAGCTCCCGCAACTCTTCCTGACTGTCCTGCTGATCCAGCAACCGACTCTCCACGGACTGGACTTGAGCAGAAACCCGAGCCAGGTCCGAGCGCTTGGGGACATCCAGGCTTTCCATAACCTGACCCGAGAGTTCGCTCATCATTTTGTGGGTGGCCAGCGACCAGTCCATGAAGGCTCCGGAAGCGGAGGTGAAGGCATCCGACTGGATGGTCTGCTTGGTCCAACTGGACCAACCGTCCATCATCATGTTGTTATAATCGGTGACAAATTTTTGAAATTGTTCTGCGGTTCCGTTGATCATTTGTATTCTCCAGATTTGTGACTAAGGTTAGTCTATTTGTTTTCGGTTGCGTCCTGGTTGCAGAGCCAGTTGCAGACCTGAGGCCAGAGGGCGCTGTGGGATTTGCTGCTGACGGAAAGGCCCACGTGGCCGGAAGGAAAGCGGAGGAACTCTCCGTTGGGGAAAAGATCGTGGTCGATCCCGGTGGTTTCCGGGGGGACCAGGTGATCGGCCTCGCCGATGATGCCAAGAACGGGGAGCGTAATAGATTTCAGGTCGACCCGTCTGCCTCCCACTTCCATCCGGCCTTCAATGAGGTCGTTGTTGAGAAAGCAGCCTCGGACGAACTCCTGGAAGACGGAGGCGGCCATGGGGATATTGTCTCCCACCCAGCGCTCCATGGCCATGTAGGACTCCACGAACCCTTCGTCTTCAAGGCGGTTGTAGAGGGCCTTCAGCATCTCCGGCTTGCGCTCTAGGGTCAAGAGAGAGAACGACTCAAAGTTCCAGGCCGGGGCGACTCGCCAGGCCTCCACCAACTGTTCCGGTTTGTTGATGCTTGGGTCGGCGCTCCAGCGGTAGAGGAGTTCCTCGGATCGAAAGTTCAGAGGCGTGCCCAACAGCGCCAGGCTGCGGACGCCACGGGGCCGAAGCGCGGTGGCGATGGCGGCCAGGGTGCCGCCCATGCAGTAACCGAAGAGGTGGAGTTCGGAGCGACCGGAGTGCTTCAGCGTCTCTTTCAGGGCGATTCGAAGATAAAGGTTGATGTAGGTGTCGAGCCCCGCATGATAGTCCAGGGCGGTGGGTACCCCCCAATCGATGAGGTAGACCTCGAAGCCGGCTTCCAGCAGTTTCTCCACGACGCTCCGTCCGGGCAGCAGATCCATGACCGCCGGCCGGTTGATCAGAGAGTAGGAAATGAGAATCGGGTGCTCGCAAGTGGCCGGAGTTTCTCGCTCGAAACGGTAGAGGGTCAGGAGGTCTCTCCGATAGACGACCTCTTTGGGTGTTCGACCGATTTCCACGGTTTCCCGGCCGCTGATGATACTGTTCCAGCGGGATATCTTGGTGAAAGAAGGTTGTAGAGTTTCCATGCCCTGAATCTAGGGCGCGATTGTTGCAGACGGGTTGCAGCCTTAGACCTGGTCTTGGGAAATTCGTTCAGCCCTTTCGATGTCCGACAGTCGAGGTTGGTGGATGCGCACGGGATCCCGCTTTTTCTTGGCTCTGAGGTTCAAAAACTCCACGAAGGCCGAGAAGCCCATGGAGAAGTAGATGTAGGCCTTGGGTATATGGTGGCCGAGACCTTCGCCTACCAGGCTCAGGCCGATCAGGAGCAAGAACGAGAGGGCCAGCATTTTCACGGTGGGGTGCTCCTCGACGAACTCGGCGATCGACTCGGCGGCCAGCATCATGGTGCCCACGGCGATGACGATCGCCGCGATCATGACCTCGACGTCCTTGACCATTCCCACCGCGGTTATCACCGAATCCAGGCTGAACACGATATCCAGAACAGCGATGGAGAGCAGGACCTTTCCGAAACTGTTTGCAGTGGCGTGCTCGGCCGTCCCATCCTGATCGTGATCGCTTCCCTCCATCTTCTCGTGGATCTCATGGGTCGACTTGTAGAGTAGGAACAGACCGCCGCAGAAGAGGATGAGATCTCTCCCGGAAAACGACTTGCCCCAATAGGGAACCGTAAAAAGTGGATTGGTGAGTCGAACGATCTCACTCAGAGTGAGCAGCAGCAAAATCCGTGTGCCCATGGCCATAAGAAGGCCTAACTTGCGGGCTCGCGGCTGCTCCTCTTTGGGCAGCTTGGCGGCGATGATGGAGATAAAGATGATGTTGTCGATGCCGAGGACGATTTCAAGAACCGTCAGAGTTATCAATGCGATCCAGATTTCTGGATTTGCTAGCCATTCCATCAGGTAAAATTTTAGATGGGCGAAACAATTCCTTTAGGGAATATAGATCGAAATTACGTTCTCTATGATAATTTTTGTTCGGGCTGTGTTTGGGCGCTGATCTGGCTGGGTGGGCTCCAGGGGGAAAGTTCGCAAAGGTCACTGCCTAGAAACAAGTGATGCCAGAGTTGGGTGGAGATGACCCCAACCATACCGACCTCCTTGAGCATATGGGGGCCCCAGCGTAAGTGCGGCCTGGACAGGACCTGCTGAAAGTGCCGGACCGTGGGTTCATCGAAGAGGCCGGTTTTCTTCAGGCTTTCCTCGGAAAGGAGTTGCTCCACGTAAGGTTGTGTCGGGTTCAGAAAACTCCCGGCGTAGGCGGCCCGGAAGATATGCTTGGGGCGCCTGGCCACCTGTGGGTCGAGGTGGTTCAGGGCAAACCTCCGGAGCAAGAACTTGTCCTGTTGAAAGCCCCGAAGCTTGAGGTCGGGGGCCAGACTGTTGCAGAACCTGATCAGCTCTCGATCCAAAAAGGGGAAACGAGCCTCCACTCCGTGGGCCAGAGCCGGTCGATCGCCTTTGTGGGTCATGAGTAGACCGGCCAGCATGATCTTGTAGCCCAGGTAGAGGGAGCGGTTGAGGGGATCCCACTGTTTCATCTTCTCCAGGGGCAATTCCACATCGGCGGTAGCATCGAGTCCGGCCCGATGAATCTGATCCAGAAAGTCGTTGTGAAAGAGACGAGAACCGGAGAGACCGCAAAAAACATAGAGATCGCTCATAGCGTGATAGCCGCCCAGGCGTTGGTAGCGCTGCTGATAAAACTCCCAGGGCAGACGCCCCCGGCCTGCGCGTCCGGTGAATCTCTTGCGCCAGCGATTCTGGAGTCCGATCCGGTCCAAGAATCGAAAGAGCTTGGAATACTTGTGCCAGGGATAGCCGGCCAGCGCTTCGTCGGCTCCTTCACCGGTCAGGGTGACCTTGTATCCACACTCTCTGACCTTGCCGGCCAGGCGGTGCAAGGCGGCCGAGGAGGTGTCGATGACCGGAGTTTCGGCGCTGGCGATGAGGGCCGGGTAGGTCTCGGCGATCTCCTTATCTCCGCAGGTTATGGTCAGGGGGTGAGTCCCGAGTAACTGCGCGGTTCGTAAGGCCAGTTCTGTTTCATCGAGCCTGGGGTTTGGTATCTGGATGGTAAAGGTCTCTAGCTTCTGGCCTCGTCCGGCCAACACGTCGCCGGCCAGACGGGCCACCAGGCTGCTGTCGACCCCGCCCGAGAGGTAGCTGACCACCGGCACGTCGGCGCGCAGTCGAAGCTCCACCGAGCACTGCAGAAGCTCACCGAACTCGCCAGCCAACTGATCGGGGTCTCCGCCGCGCTCCCGGCCTTGCTCCGGAAAGTCGTGATCGAAGAACTGAAACTCTTCTGTCGATCCGTCCCGCGCTATCAGCAGGGCGTGGCCCTGGGGAAGTGACTCCACCCCGGAAAACATCGTTCGTCGGGTACCCATGGCAAAAAAAGTGAAGATGTGATCCACCCCGCGAGGGTCCAATTCAGCTTTCAGAAGCCCCGAGGCCAGCAGAGCCTTGATCTCCGAAGCGAAGAGCAGCCAGCCGTCGGCGGTTCGGTGGATAAAGAGCGGGCAGACACCAAAAGGATCTCTGGCTAGAAAGAGAGAGTGCTTGTTGCTGTCGTAGATGGCCAGGGCAAACTGACCCTCCAGATGATCCACCAGCGAACGCCCGTGCTCCTCCCACAGGTGCACCAGGACCTCGGTGTCGGTGGAGGAGCGAAACTGGTGGCCCTTTTTTTCGAGTTCCTGGCGAAGCTCCAGGTGGTTGAAGATCTCTCCGTTAAAAACGGCCACCACGGTTCGATCTTCGTTGTAGATCGGTTGACCACCGGATTGGAGATCCACGATGGAGAGCCGTTGATTGTGAAGCGCCACTCCACCTCTGAGGAAGGAACCGGATTCGTCCGGGCCCCGGTGCCGGATGGCGGCACCCATGAGCGATAGTCTTTGTGCTGAGAAATCCCGCCGGGCCTCCAGATCGAAGGCTCCAGCGATCCCGCACATCAGACGTTGAATCGGAAATGCATGACATCCCCGTCTTTCACCACGTACTCCTTGCCTTCCAGGCGCAGCACGCCTTCTTCTCGAGCGCCCTTCTCGCCGTTTAATCGTACGTAGTCGTCGTAGGCCGTCACTTCGGCACGAATGAAACCTTTTTCGAAGTCGGTGTGGATGATTCCGGCGCACTGGGGAGCCTTTGAGCCAGCTTTGAAGGGCCAGGCGCGGACTTCTTTTTCCCCGGCGGTGAAGTAGGTTTCCAACCCCAATAAGGCAAACGCGCCCTGGATCAGTTGGTCGACCCCCGAAGATTCCACCCCCAAGCTTTCCAGATAGTCTTGTTTCTCTTTTTCCTCTTCCAGACTTTGGAGTTCGGCCTCGATCTGAGCCGAGATCGGCACGATCGGTCGTCCCTCCGAAGCGGCCAACTCCGAAAGCGCCCGGTAGTGGGGGTTGGCGCTGGGATCGGCCAGATCTTCTTCGGCCACGTTGCCAACGTAAAGGATCGGTTTCACGCACAAGAGACCGGAGCGTTTCAGAATGTTTTGCTCTTCTTCGTTGAAGTCGGCCATCTTGATGGTGTGGCCCTCTTCCACGATCGGCAGAATTCTCTCGTAAAGCTCTTTCTCGGCGATGCCTTCGGCGTCGCGCGCCATAACAGCTTTCTTCAGCCGGGGCATGCGCTTTTCGATGGAAGCGGCGTCGGCCAGGCAGAGCTCAATCATGATGGTTTCCACGTCTCGCACCGGGTCCACCGAGCCTTCCACGTGCTGGATGTTCTCGTCCTCGAAGCAACGCACCATGTGCACCACCGCATCCACCTCCCGAATGTTGGCCAGAAACTGGTTGCCCAGTCCTTCGCCTTTGGAGGCTCCTTTGACCAGACCGGCGATATCCACGAACTCAAAGACCGCCGGGATAACTTTCTGGGTCTGGGCGATCTCTTTGAGCACATAAAGTCGGGGGTCGTTGACCTTGACCACCCCGGTGTTAGGCTCGATGGTGCAGAACGGATAGTTCGCACTCTCGGCTGAGAAGGAGGAAGTCAGAGCATTGAAGAGCGTGGATTTGCCCACGTTGGGTAGGCCTACGATACCGGCGTTTAACATAACGACCGGCGGTTCACGCAGAGGCGGGAGAGTCCTGCCCGTTGGTATTATCTACTGGTTTCAGCCTGAACCGCTCTGGCTGGTTCGCCATGGACCGGCATCCATTTCTGAAAGACCCGTCGAAGGTCGTTGAGCCGCAGCGGCTTGGTCAGGTAGTCGGCCATCCCCACGTCGAAGCACCGCTCCTGATGCTCTTTGGTGGCGTGGGCCGTGAGCGCCACCACCGGAGTGTCGGTGTTCAGGTTGTAGCTCGACTCGGTTTTGAGTTTGACCGTGGCCTCAAATCCGTCCATCCGGGGCATCTGCAGATCCATGAGGATCAGATCGTACTTCTGCTCGTTCAATACAGCCAGGGCATCCTCGCCGTTGCTCACCGTGTCGTAGGAACACCCGATCTTGGCCAGCATTTTGGCCGCCACTTCTTGATTTACGAGATTGTCTTCCACCAGCAGCACGCGATATCGGTCGGTGTAGGTGGGGACCGACTCTCTCGGGTCTCCAACCTCCGCTATTGCCTCGTGCGCGCTGGACAGGAGGGACTCCAGGGGGCGCCGGCGGAACGGCCTGGTCACCACGCCTCGAAACCCCTGATTGGTCACATCGGCGTATTTGGCGGCGTCGCAGGCGAGCACCACCAGAAACCGGACTGCCTCCGGAAAAACAGAGGTGGCCCCCTGGAACAGGATCTCGATATCGGCTTGCTGGTCTGTGACCTCTGCCCCAAGAAACCTGAGGTTCTGCAATAGCGTTCGCCGCTCTTTCGGCTTTCCGCCGGTGATGGCGACCCTCATTCCTTGCAGCGGCCTGGAGGTGTGGTCCTGCTCCACCGGGATGCTGGGGATTTTCAACAAGAACGAAGTACCCGCACCGGGGCGGCTCTCCATCAGAAGCTTGCCTCCCATAAGGACGGCCAACCTCTTGCAGATGGCCAACCCCAGACCGGTACCTCCCGCGCTGGTCAGGGCCTTGCCCCGGGTGAAAGGTTCAAAGATTTTGCACTGCTCGGCCGGCTCAATGCCGGGGCCGGTGTCGCGGACTTTGAAGAGGAGCTCTCCTTGCTCGGAATCCAACAGTAGGGTGACCGAGCCTTCCTGGGTAAATTTGACAGCGTTGCCGACGAGGTTGATCAGGACCTGTCTCAAGCGACCCGGGTCGAGCTTGACCAGGCGCGGAACGTTGGCATTGACTCGATAGAAGAAATCGAGACCTTTGCGCTGCGCTTCCAAGGCCAGGAACTCCACCAGATCGTCCACGGCATCGCGAATATCAACCTCTTCAGGGTCTAACCGGACGGTTCCGGATTCTACCTTAGAAAAGTCCAGGAGATCGTTGATCAAGATGAGGAGGGCCTCGGCACTCTTGCGAATGATGTCGACCGAGTCCCTCTGCTGGGGAGTAAGCTCCGTCTCTAGTAGCACAGTGGTCAGTCCCAGCACTCCGTTCATGGGGGTCCGGATCTCGTGACTCATATTGGCCAGAAACGAACTCTTGGCCCGGCTGGCGGCCATCGAGGAGGCGGCCAGTTCTTCCAGCCGGTGGTTGCTGGCTTCCAGTTGCACGTTGGAAGCCCGGAGCTCCTCTTCGACTTTCTTGATGTTGGTGATGTCGTAATTGAAACCAACCATCCGCAGGGCCCGACCTTCTGCATCTCGAGTGGCGTGAGCGGTGGCCTTCAGCCATCGGATCCGCCCGTCTTTCAGAACGATACGAAACTCCGTATCAAACTCAGAATTACCCCGAACGGCATCCTGTAGTTGGGCCACCGTAGCCGCCAGGTCGTCCGGTAAGACACAGTTCGCCCAGTCTTGAAAGCCGGCTTGAAAGCCGGTTTTGTCCACGTCGTACAGGGCGAAGAGGGCGTCGTCCCAATGCAACACCTTGGATTCGGGATGATAGTCCCAGACCCCGAACCCGGAGGACTGCTGGGCAAATCCGAACTTTCGGACCAATTCGGCCAGGCTTTCGGCGGTCTCGCGCTTTTCGGTGATGTCTTGGACCGCGCCTGAAAGGGCGATGCAAACACCATCGGCGTACTCTGCTCGGCCGATGCTTCGAATCCACCGGCATTTTCCATCGAGGGGAGAGTTAAAGGGTAGCTCAATGTGAAACTCTTCACCGGTCTGGATGGTGGCGTCACAGTGCTTATTGAGTATTTCCAAGGTTTCTTTACTGAAAACGGGGGCGAATGATTGGGCGTTGATCTCCTGCTCCGGGGGAAAACTGAACACCTGATAGATCTCCGGAGAAAACTCCAGCCGGCCGCTGAGTAAATGATATCGCCATGCCCCCACCTGGGAGAGAGCCATAGCCTGACTGGAAAGCGCCGCACGCTCCCGCATGGATTGGGTTTCAGCATCGAAAGACACCAGCAAATCCCCGCAATCGAGGCGGCTGATATGGTCTCCGCTTCGATGCTTTTCGAGCCAGCTGCGATGGGCGTCGAGAACTTGCGGGCCGAAGGTTGTCCGGTAGGCGTGGTTGACCGATTTCGGACTGAAGTCTGAATCGAAGATCGCCAGCGGAGCCGGTATGAAATCAAAATCGACGGTCAGATCGAACACCCCACCGATGAGCTTTCGATCTATCGCGGTAGGATCATTTTTTCAGGTTGCCATTTTCCATAAATTCAGGATCCCGCGAAGAGCCCAAGCTTTCTCAGGTGGGAAAGTCGAGGGGCATCCAGGGGCTCCCCTTTGGAGAGTTGGAAGAGTTGCGCTCCGTCGTCCGAGGCTAGCTCCACGGGTTTCAAACACCGCGTCGGCCATTCGGCTCTCCAGGTATCGTTGCAGGGATCGTGGAGAAGGCAAAGATCCTGGTGCAGGCGGGCTACACCGTGCAAAGCGGGGGGCTCTTCGTGCGCCCTGGCTAATTCTTGTAGCCATTCTCCGACCCAGTGTTGAGGGGTTAGCGGAAAATCAGCTTCCACCACGACACTCCAACTCTCTCCATGCTCCAGCCGTTTGACATAGAGCATGGCCCAGCCCATGCCCTGAATCCCGGCCCCTTCGTAGGAAGCCATCCAGGAAGCGAACTCGGAGGAGAGGTCCGGCGGAGAATGAGAAACCACGTGGGGCATGATGTATCCTGCGTTGGTGAAGTGTCTTAGATTCATCAAGACAATGCCCCAAGAACCGTCTCCTAACCAGCCTTTCACGCGTTCGAGATAGGTGTCGTGAGCGTACTTGGGATACTCGATGTAACTTGCCATCCAACCACCTACCTGCAATCTCCCGGGAAGCCCCTGGACCATACGTCGGATAAGCACCTCGCCGTCTAAGCCCCCGCTCCGATACAACTCCATCGGCTCGTCCGGGGTTGGTACCCAGGGCAGGTTGGATAGAACGAAGTCGAATTGGGTCTCAGGTAAGACTTCGTAAATATCTCCTAGATGGAAAGTGATCGTCCGGGTCTCGTTGAGGGTCGCGTTGAAGGTGGCAAAGTCCAGGGCACGTTGGGAGATATCCACCGCATGAACCTCGGCTGTATGCTCGGCGGCAAGCACTGCGTGGACCCCGGACCCGGTGGCCAGGTCCAGGCCCCTTTGAAAGGGGAGCCGGGGGGCCAGCCAGGCCAGGGCGTAGCTGTCTCCGCCCAGGTGATAAACCGACTGCAGATCCCGTTGGAGTCCGATCGCTCGATCGGTCAGGAAGTATCGCCCCAGGCAAGGGTGGATGTCGACGCTGCCGCCCAACCCACCGTCGTGCTCCACCAGCAGGCCCCAGTCTCCCAGAAACTCCAGCAACTTCTTACCCAGAATCGGTTCAAGTTCTTGAGGAGCGACCTTTTGAGACATCAGCCACAGGCGGGCCAGGACCGCGCATGGCTCTTTCGATTTGGAACAGTTGTAGAGCATAGCCACCAACGACTGCCGAGGGTCGCTGAATTCGCCCTGCAGGGGGCGTAGTCGCTCCTCGTGGTACCCGCTTTCGATAAGCCGCTCGCGGAACTGTCGAGCCCAGTAGGGTGGGGGAGCATAAAGCTCTTTCAGTCTAAAAAAGAGAAAACTCAAACCTATTTTCCTGGCGTTACTTCAGGAGTTCAAGGAGTGAAGCCACCGTCAGGTTGACCCCGGTCTTGAGAGTCAAGGGGTAGTCGGGAGCAAACTTGTCCGAATGAAGTGGCGGCAACTCTTTGCCTTCGACGAAGGCTTGCGGATTGGCGGCTCCAAGCAAGAACATCACTCCAGGGATCTTCAGGTCTTTGGAATAGCGGGAAAAGTCTTCCCCCACCATGCTGGGCGGAAGCTCCCGGAGATTGTCCTCTCCCAACACTTCCACAAAAACCGGCCGCAGTCGCTCGGCGGTGGTAGGATCGTTGAAGCTGGCAGGGGTGTAAGCGTCGGCGTGATGGTAGAACACCGGTTCCGGTGCCCCGTGGGCCTGGGCCACACCCCGGGCGATCCGTTCGAGTTCACTCAGGATCTTTTGCCGGGTCTCTTCTTCGTAAGAGCGGATGGTCAACTCCAGGCGAGCTTCGGGGGGAATGATGTTTCGTTTCGTCCCGGCTTCAAATCGCCCGACGGTCACCACCGCCCGAGTGCCCGGGGTCAGACTGCGAGAGACGATGGTCTGTAGCGCGGTCACCACCTCCGCCCCCATGACCACCGGGTCTATGGTGGTTTCGGGGGCTGCCCCGTGGCCGCCCCGACCGAGCATGGTGATGTCCACCGAGTCCACGTTGGCGGTGACAAAGCCCGAGGTCAGCGCCGCCGAACCAGCCGGGATGCTGGGGTAGTCGTGCAGCGCGAGGGCCGCTTCCGGGCGCCCCACGCTATCCAGGACCTGAGCAAATCTGGGGTCCGCCATCATGACACCGGCGCCCGCTCCCATCTCTTCGGCGGGTTGGCCCACGAAGACGATGGTCCCTCGCCAATGATCCTTGAGGCGGCTCATCACGCTCAGGGTACCGATCGCGCAGGTCATATGAATGTCATGTCCGCAGGCGTGCATGACCCCCGGGTTCTGGCTGGCGTATGGCAACCCGGTCGCCTCGGTTACCGGAAGCCCGTCCATGTCGGCGCGATAGAGAACAACCGGGCCTTCTCGTCCGCTTTTCAGGATCGCCATGAGACCGTGACCACCGATGCCGGTGTGCACCTCAAGCCCCAGCTTTTCCAGCTCTGCGGCCAGGCGCTCGGAGGTCTTCTCTTCCTTGTAAGATTCCTCAGGATGGGCGTGAAACCAGCGGTACAACGACTCGAGTTCCGGGCTGAGTCGCTCGGTTTGGGTCTGATAGTCAGGCTGGGCCAAGGCAAGGCCAGTCAAGAAAAAGAAGCATAAATAGAAGGTTTTCATCCGTCCAGTCTTTGTAAAAAGACCCGGCAGAACCTGCTACAACAGGGTAGCCAAACCGTCCCCCAGTAGCTCCCTGGCCAGTTCGAAGGTCTCTTCTCCCGGCTCTACTCCCAGTTCTTCTTCCAGGGTTTCCAAGCAGCGGGTGAAGGTGCGGGGTAAGAGGTGTTCGTGACCCAGTTGGTGCTGACTCTTCATCAGTACTCGGTAAGCCGGCTCCCAGGTCGGGTCACAGGCCAGGACTTTCTGGGCCAGCTCTCCCGCTGCCGGAGCCTTGCCCTGAGCTAAATAGGATTCGGCGAGTCGTTCGGCCACCCCCATATAAAGCTCGTCGTATCGGCGGCGGATGGGCGCCAGGATCTCTAGATAGGGGTAGTCTTCACAGAAGGGACCCCGGTAGAGCCGCACCGCCTTTTCCCAGTTCTCAGGCTCTTCGCTCTCCGCTAGCAATTCAAACCGTGAGGTATCGAGATTGAGCTTGTCGGACAGCAGCCGATAGCGCTCCTCCTGGCGCTCGATACAAAAAGCCGTGGTGTTTTTCGGACGCCCCGGTTCCAGGGCTTCGGACAGAGCGTGTAGAGCTACTCGGAAATCTCGCAGGGCCGCCTTTTGTCCGGCCTCGGGCCAGAGTTGAGCGGCCAGCTCCTCCCGGTGGAAGAAAGTGTCGGGGGAGGCCAATAGCAAGACGAAGAGCTCCCGGGCTTTCTTTCGTTTAAACGATTTGCCGGGTATGGCTTCGCCGTCGCGCAAGATGCTCAAGGGGCCCAGGCAGAACACCTGCAGGCGGCGGGGGGCCTCCTCCTCTCTGTGGGCAGGTGAGAGCTTCACCACCTCTGCCGGAGGAGGGGCAAAGAGCGAGGCTCTCTCCCGGAGAAAAGTGAACTCCTCGAGGTGACGAGCCAGCAGTGCCGAGGCGGGTTTGCCGTGTACCGCTTGCCACACGTCGCAGAGGGCAAAGCCAAAGCGATCTCGGCAGTGCTTGAAATCGAGCCGACAGGCTTCCAGGAGTTCCTGTCCAGAAGGATGCTGGCCGCTCAGGGCAGCCACCGCTCGCACAAAACGAAGCCAGCTGCTGAGCCATTCGTCGCCACTTTGCCGGGCTATCTCCACGCCCTCGCGACAGGCCTCGTAGGCCCTCGGTGTATTACCCGTGTGGATATGATAGAGCGCTATACCCATGAGAGGCTCGGCCCGCAGTCGAGCCACCCCCAGGGTCTTGGCCAGGCTGTCTGCCTGGGTGTAGAGAGCAAGGGAGTGGACGTCTTTTGAAGTGAGCGGCCCCTTTTCCAACAGCAAGCAGGCGTGAGCCTTGCGAGTGAGAGCGGCCGACTGGGTGCGGCGGTCCTCACTCTCTTCGGCCTCCAGCAGGACCTCGTCGGCCAGAGTCAGGGCTTTCTCCGGCAGTCCCTCCAGGACCAGCAGATAGCTCAACACCAGCCGGGGATCGCGATGGCCCTCCAGGGGACCTTCCTCCCGGGTTGCCTGCTCCCGGGCCACCTGGGCTGCCCCCCGGGCCTCGGTCAGTTTGCCGGAGCGGAGCAACAGCCGAGCGGTGATGGCCAGGTCCTCGGGCTTTTGCAGAACCCACCGCCGGGCCAACCCGCGGTATCGTCGGGCCAGCGCAGCTTGGCCGAGGTTGACCGCGTTTTCGGCGAGAAGCTCCAGGACTTCAGCCTTTTCCTGGTGCTCGCCGGGACCCAGCGCGCGATAGGCCTTCTTCAAGAAATCCACCGCTTCGGTGGGACAGACGGCGTCGATGTAGAGCTGGCCTGCCGCCCTCCAAGCCTGGTACGCCCAGCGGTTCTGGCCCTGGGCCAGAGCCGCCTGGGCACTCTGCTGAAAGCACTCCAGCGCTGCGGCCGGGTCTCCCTGATACCACTTGAGCCGGCCTCTTAAGACGGCCAATTGCGGGTGCCATTGCGCTCGTTCCAGCAGCTTTTCCAGGAGTCGATAACGTCCTGACTTCAACAACGTACCGCCCTGTTGCAGCAGATGCTCAGTGAGCTCTTCTTGCTCGCTCAAAAATTCCAGCGCTTCCCAGGCTCGCTCTCCCTCGCTCAACAAAGCCGCGGCCCGGTTTCGTTGGGCCGCGCCGGCCTCTTCTCGGTAGTGGTCGCAGAACATAGGGTGAAGGGACAGCCGGTCATCCTCGGACCGCTGGACCAGCGCTTGCTCGGAAGTGAGCGGCTCCAGCACGTCCCACAGTTGGTGCCTTTCCAGTGAGCTCCGATCGGCCCATCCCACCAGGCCCAGTACCGTCAGGGCATCCACCGCCTCGGCTCCCAGAGAGGCGGTGGCCAGCTTCAAGAGACTTTGGCCCAACCGCTCTCGCTGCTCACTCCAGTGAGCAGGGTCGGATTTTAGCAAGACGGTGCAGGCCATGGGCCAGCCCGAGGTGAGCCGGTGGAGTTCTTCCCCCCGGCCGGGGGCCATCTCTTCGAGTTGCTCTCTGGTCAAGGAGAGCGCTCCGGGGCCGAGGGTTTCCACCTCTCCCATGGCGCTCTTGAGTTCCAGGTCAGCGAGCCGCGGTTTGCTCCGCCCGCTGAATATCCAGCTACACTCGGGAGGCCGATAGTCCAGGAGATAGCTGAGCAGCAGCGCGCAATCATCGGCCTGGGAGGTTTCTGCTTCCAGGTAGTGCACGTCGTCGACCACCAGGGTGACGGGTCCGAGGGAGTAGAGGATCTCCAGCAATCCATCGGCTTGCTCCTGCCACAGACCGCTTTGTTGAAACTGCTCTCCACGAGCGAGCGCCACGTACATAAGCTCCAGCAAGCTCGAAGCGGTTTCACCCAGTCGTGAGAGCGCCAGGTATCCAACTGTGCGTCGCTCTTGATGCTGCTCGAGCCAGGCGGCCAGGAGTTGGGTTTTTCCATACCCCGCAGGAGCGTGTAGCACGACGATGGGGCGCTGCAAACGCTCCAGCAGTTCAGACCTGACCAGCAGGTCTGGCTGGGGTCTGGGTACGGTGGTGCGGATCTTGGCCAGCATACCGACCCCATTGCGCTTTCCCGGCTGCTTTCCCTGTACACCAGGTTTAGCGAGTGATTTTTACGAAGCGGGTGTGAGTGCTGGTGCGTGCTTCGGTGGCCGACGTCAAGTCGGGACGAGTAACTCTCGAGGATGGAGAGATCCTGGTTGTGATGCGTTACTATCCACGCTTTCTACGCAAGGAGTTGATCACAGCTTATCTTCCCGAGCTTTCACCCCCCATGGAGCTTGTTCGAGAACTCAAAGAGCTGAGTAAATCATGCGGTGATCACAACCAGGCCTTCCAGGAGGTTCGCTTCGCGGAGCGTTTCGAGCTTTCTGCTAAAGGTCAGGAGCTTTTGAAGTCGTTGGCTGAACGGGGTCGAGAACAGACCATCTACCTGGTCTGCCAGTGCTCGGCCGAGCAGCGCTGCCACTGCGATCATCTCATCGAGTGGAGTTTGAACTCTACTGAACGGCCTTGAGGTTTAACAAAACTTTCGTTATCTCAGCTTCACTAAAATCGGGGCTGAAGCTGATGCCCAGATTGCCGTTGCGCACTCTCTCTCCGGAGGGCGTCAGAACCCCCGGAACGTTCCGAAATACTTCCTATGGCCCCCGGGTGAGGTGGTTTTCGTCGACGAAATAGGGTATGAGTCGAGCGTGGCTATTTTTGTCGCCTTTGGCTGGGTCATTCAGGCGGCTGAATATTTGGGTCTGATCGAGACGGAATGTCAAAAACCCGAGAGCATCGCTCATCGCCGAAGCTTCTACGGCATGAGCTTTATCGGTACCGAAGTGGAAGGAGCCACCTGTACCGAGATCAGCCCCCAAAGTCTGACTTTGCGCAAAGGCGATACAAGCTGGAAGCTCACCCTGGAGGAGAACACCTTGCGAGGCCAGGGGGAGTTCGACCTGGGCCCGGATGGAGGGGTGGAATTCTCTGTGACCCCCCGGGGCTACCTGAAGGTTCGAGTGTGGGCTTCGGAAGAGGGCCATCGGCACGAATCCGAAGGTGCGATTCAAGTGGAGATGGAGAAGGAGAAGTCGCCAGCGCCCGCCCAGGAACGCGCCTCGCCAATCGGGTAGTACAGGTCGGGTAGGCCCTGAAGAGTTACGTTTTGCTAGATTGGATCAGACCATATCGCTTGACCAGGAACCTCTTGACTCCGGGTGAGTTGTCGGCTCTCCAAAGTGAGGTGCTGAACTCTCCTTACCTGGCTCCCGAGGCGCTCAATACAGGGCAAACAGGGACCTACGGCTACACGATCGTTTTTCGTCGTTCCTCGATCCTTCGAACGTGTCGAGAGATGCCGGCCTTGCGTCCTTATCTGGAAAAGAGCCTGGACGGGCGCTGCAACGCTTTTTTTATCAATCCCCTGGTGATCTCTTTGGGCCAACACGTGGCCGCTCACGCCGACTGCAGCCTGGGAGAACTGACCGAAGTTCCGTTTCCCATAAAGACCTCGGTGCTGTATCTCAGAGTACCTTCGGATCTGGTGGGGGGACGGCTCAGCTTTTATCTGATGGGTATTCCGGTGGCCCGGGTTTCACCCCTGGAAAACACCCTGGTGGAGTTTCCGGGCGCGGTCCGGCATTCCGTGGAGAAGGTCAAGGTGTGCGGAGCACCGCGGGTCAGTCTGGTCTGTGAACAGTATATCCTGAAGCCCCAGGTTCTGGAAAAGATACCAGAGTATCTCTTGCGAACTGAGGCTCCGGGGCTGTAGCGGACAGGCTGAATCTGTAGACATATGCCATGGCCTATGCTAAGGTCGAGCCATGGACCAGCCGCGCCACGTTAAATTGTTCCGCAACGGCCGGAATCAAGCTGTTCGAATCCCCCGGGAGATGGAACTTCCGGGGGAAGACGCTATGATCTTTCGTGAGGGCACGCGGTTGATCATCGAGCCTGCCCGGCCACGGTCGCTACTCGCCCTGTTAGCCACACTGTCACCGATCGAAGACGAGTTTCCGGTCATTGACGAATTGAGTTTAGATTCTGTTGACCTGTGAGGTTTCTACTCGATACGAATATTCTGTCGCATTTGATTCGGAACCCTCAAGGGACTGTTGCTCTCAAGATTGGCCAGGTAGGAGAGGCCGCCGTTTGCACAAGCCTCGTTGTAGCTGCTGAGTTGCGCTATGGAGCGGCGAAAAAAGGCTCAAGCAGATTGACGCGACAGGTTGAGTCTGTCTTATCGGTGCTCGATGTGCTGCCGTTGAAGCAACCCGTCGACGACTACTATGCCCTGGCCCGAACGAGACTCGAGAGCAAGGGCCAGCCAATAGGAGGAAACGACCTCCTGATTGCGGCCCAAGCACTGGCCCTTGGCTATATCATCGTGACCGATAACGAACGGGAATTTCGGCGGGTTGATGGGCTCACGGTCGAGAACTGGTTAGCGCAATCTTCATAGCGCGCCCTCACAGACTTTTCAGTAACGAATAGGCTTCATGGTTAAACCCCACGATCAACAACCGGCCCTTGCGAACCGAAGGCGCTCGCAGGTTGCCGGATCTTCCGATCGCCACAGTCAGTATCTCTTCCTGATCGCCTTTCGGGTCGAGTTCTAGCAGTTTCTTGCCTCTGGTCACCACGACCCGGTCCACCTCGGAGAGGCGCTCTCTGAGTTGCTCGGAATCGAGTGGGAACTTCTTGCAGTTAACCTCGGTGAGCGGTTTAAGTTCGTTCTGTTCGAGAAATTCTTGAGCTTTATTGCACGACGTGCAGCCGCTCCGTCGGTAGTACCAATCGATGTATTCCATCGGGTCGCCTTCCGGTTCGGCGGTAAAGAATCCTAGGAGCCTGGATTCTTCAATTTAACCTGTAGCCATCAAGGTGAACTTTTCAGTCCGGACTCGGTCAACTCGGCCCCTTTGGTCTCCACGATCCAGGGCAAAAGGAGTAACGCGGTCAGGGGGATCAGGCCGACCAGAGGCATGACCGCACTGATCGCTTGGGATCCCCTGGCCCCCTGGGAGGCTACTGAGGCGACGTAAAAAGGTCCCAGGGCGGTGAGGAAGCGGCCGACGTTGTAGCAGAATCCTGAGCCGGTGGCGCGCAGGTGGGTGGGAAAGAGTTCGGGCAGATAGTATGTGAAGCTGCCGAGTGCTCCGTAGCCGGTCAGTCCGATGAAAAAGAACATCCCCAGGTGAACGGCGATAGGCAGGTTCAGTCCGAAGGTGGCTCCGATAGAAAGCCCGGAGACGAGAAAGTAGAGGGCGAAGGTGGGGCGGCGACCCAGGTTGCGTGCCAGGGGAACACTGGCCAGGGTCCCGAGCAGTCCTCCGGCATTGAAGAGGTGAATGGCGGTGACTTTGGTGTTGGCGATAAAGGATTTGAGGGCTTCACCTGCTAGACCTTGAGAGATTCCTGACTCCTCGGCGAAGACACCAGTGACCAGGGGGAGAAAGGCGTTGCAACTCCACCAGGCCAAAAGCGCGGTGATCGCCATACTGGTCCCGCTGAAGGTGCGGCGACGCATGGCGGGGCTGAAGAGTTGGGCAAAACTAGATTCGGGCGCCTTGTCAAGGGCGGTCTTCCAAATTTCAGGTTCACGTAGGAAGCGCCGTATGATCAGCGCCAAGGCAGCGGGAACGAGACCGAGCAGAAAGACGTAGCGCCAGGCATGGGGGTTATCGGGCATTAGGCGGACCGAGATAAGATCGCTGGAAAAACCGGCCAGGAAGATCCCCAGCGGAGCGGCGGTGTAGAGTAGGGCGCCCGCTTCGAGTCGGCGCTTTTCGGGGACGACTTCGGCCACCATGGCCGCCCCCGCCGCCCACTCCCCGCCGATCCCGAGACTGGTGATGAAACGACAGACCGCCAGCACCCATAAGTTGGGGGCGAAGGCGCAGAGCGCCGTGCCCAGGCTGTAGACCAGGATGGTCAAGATGAGGGTACGACTGCGTCCGACCCGATCGGCTAATTTGCCGAAAACGATCCCGCCGATGGCCCAGCCCACCAGCAGAAGCGAAGTGAGTGCCCCCGTCCAGTAAAGGGTGATCTGTCTGGTCTCCGGCAGCGCGGGGTCAAGGCCCAAAAGATCGGGCACGCAAGAGGAGGCGACGTAGTTAAACAAGAGCGCGTCAAAGGCATCAAACCCCCACCCAAGCCAAGCGGCGAAAAGGACCGTCCACTGATAGCCGGTCATTCCCCAAAACTCTTTCGACCTCACGGCGCCTCTCTTCGGCTCATCCCGAAGCCAGCCTGCGTTCCGGGAAGACATCTCCTGAGTGAAGGATTTTTGTGATAGCATGCCGAGAGCTAGAACAATGAGTCGAAGGCGTCCCATCGACATAGTCTTGCGACCCCTGAGCCGATTCATTCATGGGGAAACCACCGCCGGTCTGGTCCTGGGTCTGGCGGCACTGGTGGCGATGATTTGGGCGAACTCGCCGTATGCCGACTCGTATCACGCCCTGTGGCATACCCACCTGTCCTTATCCGTGGCGGGTCAGAGTTTGGATAAAACTCTTCACCACTGGATCAGTGACGGCCTGATGACGATGTTCTTTTTCGTGGTGGGCTTGGAGATCAAGCGCGAGGTCATGGCCGGCCGACTCTCCAATCGCCGCGATGCCCTGCTGCCTGTGGTGGCGGCGGTGGGAGGGATGGTCGTTCCTGCCTCCATCTTCGCGCTGCTAAATCCCCCGGGTAGCGACTCCTTCCGAGGCTGGGGGATCCCCATGGCCACGGATATCGCCTTTGCGCTCGGTATCCTCTCCCTTCTAGGGCGACGCGTGCCCGTGGCCTTGAAAGTCTTCCTCACGGCCGTGGCTATCGCCGACGATCTCGGAGCCGTGCTGGTGATCGCGGTCTTCTATACCTCTGACATCTCCTACGCCAGCCTGTTGATCGCGGCTGCCGCCTTGCTGATTCTCATGCTGGCCAACACCGCCGGCGTTCGCAGCAGTTACTTCTATGCACTGGTGGGGATAGGCTGGCTATGGCTGGCCTTCTCTTTCTCGGGAGTGCACGCCACCATCGCCGGGATCCTGGCTGCTTTCTGCATTCCCGCTCATCCCGAGATCAGCGAGGGGGAGTTCGTGGAGAAGGTGGGCACAAAGGTCGAAGAGTTCGGAATCATCGATCCCATTAAAGCCCCCTTGCTCAAGGCCGAGCAAAGGCAGTTGCTTGAGGAGATCCGCCTCGCCGTAGACGACGCCGACACCCCGTTACAGAAACTGGAGAATGGATTGCATCCCCTGGTGTCGTTTTTTATTCTTCCTCTTTTCGCATTGGCCAATGCCGGTGTCACACTCGACCAGGAGGCGGTGAGCCAGTTGGGTAATCCTCTGGCCCTGGGCGTCATCCTGGGCCTTGTTTTAGGCAAATTGATCGGCATCGTGGGCGCGGTGGCTCTGGTGGTGAAGAGCGGGCTATCGCGCCTTCCCGAGGGCCTGGGTTGGAGTCACATCGTGGGTGCGGCGACCCTGGGCGGAGTCGGGTTCACCATGTCGCTTTTCGTCACTCACCTGGCCTTCAACGACCAGGCCTTGATCAGCCAAGCCAAGGCGGGCATCCTGACCGCCTCGGTGCTGGCGGGCACCACCGGCTACCTGATCTTGCGCTTGACCTGTAAAGAAGAACAGCCGACGAGCTAAATAGCCCGGGCCACGACTTCCAAGCTCTCCATGCTGTACAGTTTTTCAGCGAGCCCCAATAGCTTGGAGCTGGCTTTGAGTCTCGAATCTTTGAGGGTTTTGGTGTTGATGGCGAAACGGATTCGGTTGCGGGAACTCATCAGGGTGATGCAGCCGCCTTGCTCGGAGAAGCCGGCCGCGTCGCTGACCGTGAGGACCGGTTCTCCGGCCAATTCGGCAACCAGTTTCTTGGCCTGAGCGGCGTCGCTGGTGAAGACCACCTGGCAGTGCCTGGCATCGGCCAGTGACTTGAGCTGGGTGACCTGGATGGAGCGGTTGCCAACTTTCTTAGACTCCAGCTTGTTGAGCTCTCCAGCGAACGGATCGGTGCCCAGAATACCCACCTTGATGGTGTCCGGGGTACTGGGCCATTCCACGAACTTGATGAAATTGTAGATAAAGGCAGCCTTCAGTTGGTACTCCCTGGAAGCCAGGGCAGGCTGGGCGAGCAGCAGCGCCGAGACCAGGGCGAGCAGCAGGTTTCGAGGTTTCAGAACGTCCATTGCCAGGCCCCCCCAACTTTATAATCCAGCTTCAATTGGGGTCCTTGCAAGTTTTGGTAGATGGGAATACCGCCTTCAATGGAAAATCGATGGCCGTGCCCCTCGTCATCGACCCCGGCGGCGTAGTTTAGTCCGAGAAGAAGATCGATCCGCTCCCCACCCTGTAAGCCGGGCATGGCGGCCGGATTTGACAAGCTGATGTTGGGATCGATCCCTCTCACGTTGCCCCAGGACATAGCGTCCAGGCGCAGGGAGGGACTGAACTCTTCAGTGATGGCCGGAGAGATCCAGGTGGTCAGGCCGTATTCATTGCCCAGCGCGTAGCCTTCGCCGTTTCGCCCGACTCGAAAAACTCCCCGGACCTGGGCTCCCCAGGAGAGGGAATCGGTCTGACCGAGGTACGTGACCTTGGGGCGCAAGTCGAAGGTACCTGACCCCAGTTGCATGGCGTACTCCAGATGACCGGGCCTGCCGTTTGCGTCGGTCACACCGATGCGACCGGTGGGGGCGGACAACCCGGTCTCCAGTTGGATCCGGTGGGGATAGGAGTCGAAGACCGGGATGATCGCAGAAAGCTGGATGTCTCCCAACCCCTGGGCCCGAGTGGTAAAGGTGGTGTTCTGCCGAGTCAGGTGGGGCATGTCCATCTCCATCCAGGGGACCATGGCCATGAAGGTGAGTTCATCGGTGTTTCCATACATAAACATCAGCATGTGCATGTGCATGGTCATTCGCTCGTGGGTTACCGGAAATTGGGCGAGGACTTCCTGATCGGAAAGGGTGTCCGTTCCGTTCTGGTGCCCCTTCCAGTGACTGATCATGTATTGGTAGCCGACCATCCAGTCGTTTTCCCAGTGCCAGTGGGCACCCGGAATGGTCACCTGGATGACGTCGAGCTTCATGAGTTGCTCGAGATCGAGGTCTAAAAGATCGTCGTCCTGAGCCAGGGCCGCCCCGCAGCAGAAGATGAAGCAGGCGATATGGAGAAGATATTTCGCTAACTGCTGCACCCTATACGCACTCCCTACTTGACCGGACTCAGATCAACTTCTTGCATGGCTTGCTCCAGCCACTCGACGGCTTCATCTCCCCGGGCCACTTCCCGACCGTTTTCATCGTAGATCTCAAAGTACGGGATAGTTTTGATTCCGTACTGTCGGGCCACCGGAGAATCCGGTTCGCTTATGTCGATTTTGAGCACCACGATTTGAGAGTTTCTTTCCGCCAGGGTCGCCAACTGGAGACCTTCGTTGCATGGTCACCAATCGGCAAAAAAGACCACGATATTGATCCGACCCCGGACCAGATTCGAATGGAGATCCACCGCCTGACCGGGCTCTTTTTTGTTGAGAACCCGGCCGTGTTTGGAAGGGGCCGACGATTTGACGACCGGCATCGGGATCGCCTGGGGACCCGGCAGTGCAATCACCGGGACGCTCAAGGTAAAGAGCAACAGACTCAATATCGCAGCATGAAAACGCATCGACACCTTATTCCGAGGATGGTTCAGTTTAAACATGGAGAGCTTCCACGGCGTTCCGAAATGCGGCCGTGATTCGATCGATTTCATCGAGTTGCAGGACGGTAGGGATCCTCTGCTCGGCCGCAGCCGCCTCTTCGACGGCCCGCAGTAGCTCGGTCAATTCGGGGGCCCCCAGATTGGCTACCATTCCTCGAAAGGCGTGGGCGGCGGCTTTCACCTCCGAGGCATCCGATTCAGCCACCGCCTTTTTTAACCGCGCTCCGGCCGGTTCCAACTGTTTCAAGAGTTGGGACTTGACCATCTCCACAACCTTTGCCGAGCCACCCGCGCGCTTCAAAAATCCTTCGCGATCGATCGTGACGAGGGCCGTACCGTTGGAGCTTTCCGGCCCGGGTTCGGGTGATTCACGATTCTCTTCAACCGGAGGTCTCTCCGCTCCCTCGGGGCCCTGAAGGCCCAGGCCCAGGATCGTGAGCTTGAGAATCTCCGGGTCGATCGGCTTACTCACGTACTCGTCCATCCCGGCCTCCAGGCAGCGCTCCCGGTCGCCTTTGATGGCGTGAGCGGTCAGGGCGATGATGGGAATTTTGGCTTTATCAGGCTCCAGTTCACGGATTTTTTGAGTGGCCTGGAAGCCGTCCATTTCGGGCATCTGCACGTCCATCAGTACAAAGTCGAACCGATTCCGGCGCACCATTTTCACAGCCTCTGCTCCGTTTCCGACCACGGTCACGTCCAGGCTCATTTGCTCCAACAAGGCGATCGCCAGGGCTTGATTCACCGGGTTGTCCTCGGCCAGGAGGACCCGTAAGCCGCTGAGCTGAGGGGTGGCGAGCGCCTCTGCGCTTCGAGAACTCTGACGTCGCTCTTCACCAGCTAATTGCCGGAGCGCACCGGCCAATTCATTTTCACCGATGGGTTTGGTCATGTAGTAGTCGATTCCGAGTTCTCGGCAGCGAGCGGTGTCACTACTGAGGTCGGAGGAGCTCAGCATCAGGGTAATGGGGGACTCGCCTCCCAGCTTTTCAGCCACGGTGAATCCATCCATACCGGGCATATTGACATCCAGCAGCAAAAAGTCGAAGGGAAGGCTCGCTTCTCGGACCATCCGAATCGCCTCGCCTCCACTTTCCGCGAGAGTCGGGATCACCCCCCAGCGCTTCAACAACTCATCCAGCAATCGCCGGTTGGTGGCGTTGTCGTCCACCACCAGAGCCGATTTGCCCCGAAGGATACTCTGGGGGGGCAGCTTGCTGTCGGCCGCACTGTTGATTTGGCCTTCCAGAACCACGTGAAACGTGGAGCCCTGGCCGGGTTCACTCTCTACCCAGATTCGTCCGTTCATGAGATCGACCAGGAAAGAGGAGATGGAGAGTCCCAGGCCGGTCCCCCCGAATTCTCTGGTGGTCGAGGTGTCTGCCTGGGCAAAGGATCCAAAAATCGCCGATTGCTTGTCCTTAGGGATCCCGATACCGGTGTCGGAAACGGCGATGTGGAGTCGGATCTTGTTCCCCTGAATCTCATCGGCTGTGATCTGCAGAGCCACTTCACCATCGGGTGTAAACTTGATGGCGTTACCCACCAGGTTGATGAGAATTTGGCGGATCCGAGTAGAGTCCATGATCAGGTTGCTGGGGACTTCGGGGGAGACCTTAAAGAGCAACTCCAGGTGCTTTTGGTGAGCCCTGACCGCCAGGGATTTCATCACCTGATCAACCACCGAGCGCAGATTGAAGGGGTGAGGATCCAACTCTAGTAGACCCGCTTCGATCTTGGAGAAATCAAGAATGTCATTGATGATGCAAAGGAGCGCGTCGGCAGACTCGGAGACCATGGTGAGGTAGTCTCTTTGCACATGGTTGAGTTCAGTATTGAGAGCCAGCCTGGTCATGCCGATGATGCCGTTCATAGGAGTGCGGATCTCGTGGCTCATGTTGGCCAGGAACATGCTCTTGGTGCTGCTCGCTTCCAGGGCTTGATCGCGAGCCTCTGCGAGTTCTCGATTGCTGGTCTCGATCCGGCCCAGCATCTTGTTGAAGGTGTCGAAGAGAAGACCCGTTTCGTCCCGGGCGTCGGTCTCCACCCGGACCGAGTAATCTTGCTGAGATGAGACCTTTTGAGCGGCGGCGGCCAGGGTCCGGATCGGTTTCAGCACGGTCTTTTGCAGTCGCACCGCCATCACCCAACTGACGGTGAGTGCCAGCAACAGTAAGATCGAGGCAAAGACCCCGAAATCTGTCATGTTTCGGTAGAATTCACTCTCGTCGGTGCGTATCACGAACCAGCCGAGCAGTTCCCCCTTCCATCGCACCGGTTCCACCGCCACCAGATGCTCTTCGGGGAAAACCTGTTGGGGGGAGTAAACGTTGGGGGCCGGTTCGCCGGAGCCCCGCTCGAAGGCGGCCAGCCGGGCTCCTTCGGTGTCATAGATACCAGCCCACAGCACCGGCTTCATGGATTCCAGAATGAAAAGGCTCTCGGTGGCGGCTTCCGCGTCTTGGAAGGAGAGAGCCGCGCTGTTCTGGTGCGCAAACACGGCGGCCACCGCCTGGAGTTTTTGGCGGGAAGATAGCTTGAAATTCAGATATTGGGACCCTGCAAAACCGATGGCGCTGAGGAGTAGACTCACGCCCGAAACGAAAAGGGCGAAAGCGATCAGTTTCTTGGACAGCGAAAGCTTGCTGAAGCTGTGGTAGGGAATAACCACCTCCGCTCAGAGGTTCATCTTACCCGATTCTGTTTCCTACTCCGCTCAGGGCATGACGATATTGCGTGGAACGGTCAACAATCCGTAGTCATCGACCTGAACTTTCCCGGGGCTGCGTTTGTCCAGATAAAGGATGTGGTAAGAGCCGGCACTGACCGAGTTGTCCAGTCGATGCCCGTCGGCCCACTTGAGGTGATGAAACCCGCTGGAACCTCCAAATCCGTATTTGGCCGGAACAGTCACTTCGCTTCCAGGCTCGATGGTGAGGGTTCGCATTTCCTTTTCGTCGATCAAGGAGAAAGTCTGGGTCGTTCCGGTGGCGTTGTACAGGGTGAGTTCACGCTTGTGGGTCTGGCCGTTGTCCATGCTCCAGGAGATCGGCTTCAACTGCAGCCCGCCGTCCTTCTTGCCGATCAGGTAGCAGCGGGTGTAGGGCGCTTTCAATTGGACCGCCGATTCACCAGATTCACTCTTCACCGTGATGTTCGTGATGCCCCCATCTTTGGTACTGATCGTGGTGGTCGCCGGGTAGTAACCGGTGTTCTCTTTGACCACACCATCCTGGGTGTCACCGTTGGGCAACTGGACCTGGTAGGTCATCCGTTCATCGGTTGTGTTGTAGATATAGACATCGGCCAGGCTGGTAGCCGTGATCGCCAGAAAGGAAAGAAGCGTCAGGGTTAAGTTTTTCATGGCGGAGCCTTCGGGGTGGGAACAGTTTTACCCCTTAGAAAACATCCTGGCCAAATTTCTCCTCGTAGCTGTCGGCCGTGAGGGCCACGCACTCGAGGGCAAAGGCCAGGCTTTTTGCGTCCAGGCCGTTGAGGAGCATGTCGTAGCTAGCCACGATGATGTAACTCTCCTGGTCCTCCTGGATACCATACCGGGCGAAGTTGAGTTTTTCATTCAACTGCAGCAGTTCGAGGGCCATGGGTTTGTTGATCCCTTTGAAGATCCCCTTATCCACTACCAGACAGGTAGAACGTACGGAGATCACTTTGACCTCAGGGTCGGCCGAGGTGTCGCTCACGTAGACTTCCTGGGTGCGATCGCCGGGTAGTCCGAACAGGACCACGAACTCCCCGCGCAACAGATTATGCTCTCCCTGAATCCCGGCCTCGGCGGCCAATTGTTCGACTTTGTTCAGGACCTCGGTTGTAGGGCTGACTGCCATGGTATCACCTCTGCACTTTCCAGCTTGAATCATTCCCGGAAAACTCTTGGATAAACATCTTTGGCCGGAGTTGGTTGCGGGTCTATTCTGCCGCCTGCCCGGTTTCCGGCAGCATAAAGCCTCCGATTGCCAGCAGGCCGGACATCACACAGAACAGGCTCAGTCCGTAGGCGTAGCTGCCGTAGGCGTCATACAGGTAACCGGTCAGCCAGGGGCTTATGGTGGAAACGATGTAGGCCAGACTGAAGACGCATCCCATCATCAGGGCCACCCGGGGGGCGTCGATGTTGGGCAACTCCATGGGGATGGTAAACAAGGGGGCTACGTAGAGAAAGAGACTGGCTCCCAGGACCACGGCGCTGGTCAGCCGTATCTCGGCGACCGGCGAGTTGACCAGCAAGTAACTGGAGAGCGGCATCAGGATCCCGGCCAGGATGATCAGTGGGCGCCTCTTACCGAACTTCGAGCAGAGATATCCCCCCAGGATAGCCACCGGAATACCCACCAGGTTGAATAGGCCGGTCAATTGCGAAGCGGCCGCCCTTTCCAGGCCAAAAGCCGTTTCATAGTGACTCGGTAGCCAGCTATTGAGAGCCAGATAGAGGGAGAGAGGGCCGGTGAAGGCCAGCCCCAGCCAGTAGGTTTCCGAGCGCTTGAGCATTTCCATGATGGAGGGCTTTTGCTCTACGGTGTTGGTCTTGACCTCTCGCTTGATGGGGCCCTCGGCGCCGAAAACGCCCCATAGTACCGCCAACATCGCACACAGCGCACCGAACAGAACGAGAGTATTTTTCCAGCCCACATGCTGGGCCGCAGGCAGGGTGGCGAATAAAGCCACGGTGATCCCGGTGTTCACGGCCACGTTGTTCAGGCCGGTGACCATGGGAAGCTCTTTCTTGGGGAACCAGGTCATGACCAGAGGTCCCATGAGAGTTACGATGATGGCGCCCCCCACACCGAACAGAAAGCGCCCGGCCATGAGAGCTGTGATGTCGGGCAAGAAGGGGAGAGCCACGGCCAGACCCGAGAAAGCTGCACCCACCAATAAGGCCCGGTGCAGCCCGAATCGGGCGGCCATGGCTCCGGCAAAGAGAGGGACGAAGGCTTTGGCCAACGACACCAAAGAGATCAAGAGCCCGCCTTTCGCCTTGTCGAATCCGTACTCTGCCGAGAGTTCGGGAAGCAGCGGAGCGTAGGCGAGCCAACTGATTCCAAAGACTAGATAGGTGGTGAAGAGAAGAAACTCCACCAGGTAGCGACGAGAACTCGGGATGAGCGGTGCGGCGACCGGGTCTCCGCCCGAAAGTGGTTCGACCTGGAGGCTTATTGTCTTGGGCTTTTCCATGACCGCCCTCATCGCAGCACCAACTCCTGCTTCAAGACTTTTCCGGCTGCACTTTTGGGCAGGGCTTGTTCCACTCGAAACTCCTTCGGGATTTTGTACCCGGCCAGGCGTTCGCGGCAAAACTTTTTCAAGTCATCGCTGAAGTCCGAAGGAGGGCCTTCACGCACCACCAGATGAGCACGTCCCACCTCGCCCCATTTGTCGTTGGCTATCCCGACCACCGCCGCTTCTGCGACCAGCGGGTGGGCCAGGAGTACTTCCTCGATCTCGGAGGGGAAGACGTTTTCGCCTCCCGAGATGAACATGTCTTTTTGTCGACCACAGATGGTGAAGTATCCATCCTGGTCTTTGACGGCCAGGTCTCCGGTACGAAGCCAGCCGTCGGCAAACACCTCGGCAGTGGCCTGGGAGCGGTTCCAGTAGCCGGCCATGACGTGGGGCCCTTTGATCCGGATTTCTCCGACTTCACCCACTGCGGCCCGTTTGCCGTCTTCGGTGAAAAGATCCAGGTCCACAAAAGCCAGCGGTTTGCCCACCGTGGTCACCCGGGCTTCGGCTTGTTTTTGCTCGATCCCGAAGTTGTTGGGGCCGGCCTCGGTCAGTCCGTAGCCTTGCCGAAGAGGGAGCCCGTGGCTCCAGTAGGCCTCGAAGAGAGGGCGCGGGCAGGGCGCCCCGCCGGAGATCATGATTTTGAGCCGGCGCAGTTTATCGGGGTTGAAGGTGGGGCTTTCTTTCACCATGTGGTACATGGTTGGAACCAGAAAAAGGATCGTGCAGCGCTCTTTTTCGATCAGGTTCAGAGCTTGTTCGGGGTCGAAACTGCGACTCAGGATGGTGGTTCCCCCCAGCATGAGCATGGGAGTGGCAAACACGTTGAGCCCGCCGGTGTGGAAGAGGGGAGTGAAGACCGGGGCGATATCATCCGGAGAGAGGCTCCAGCCACAGGTCGTATTCACGGCGTTCCAGTGGATGGACTTGTGGGTCAGGATGGCTCCTTTGGGGGTACCGGTGGTCCCTCCAGTGTAGAAAATGGCGACCGGTGCATCCTCCGGAAGATCGACTGCGGGAACATCCTCCTCGCAGGCGCTCTCTTTGAACAGACAGTCGAGATGCACGGTATTTTCGTGATGAGGTACGGCTTCCGGAGGGAAGCGCCCGTCCACGTACATCACTTTGGGATCGCAGTCGGCAAGGATGCCTTCCAGTTCGGCCGGGGATAGTCTCCAGTTCAACGGCACGGTAATGGCCCCCAGGCGCGCGGCGGCAAAAAACAGAGGAAAAAAGCGGAGATCGTTTTGGGCAAAGAGGGCGACCCGATCGCCTTTGCCTACACCCTGACGCTTCAGGGCCTGGCAAACCGCCAGCGTTTCTCCATACAGTTCGGCGTAGCTCAGACGTTTGTCGGTATCGGCGCAGATGAGTGCCGTGTGGTCGGGTCTGAACGATGCGTGATTCGGCAGCCAACGGTTTAAATACATGTGATTTCCCCTATCTATATAAAGCGATTCTTATGGATCGCACTTTAGAAGGGGGCCGTTGCAAGCGGGTTGCAAGTGGCTGCAACCGAAACTTAGCGGGCTCTGCTATCGATGAACTTCTGGATTCGCTGGACCGCTTCCGGGTCCGGGTCAATGAACTGGATGCCCACTCGGCAGGGCTCCTCTTCGATCTCCACCAGGTAGGTTACCCGGCCCGAAACCTCCACCGGATCGAACTTGTCCCGGTCCTCGAGATAGATACGAAATTGGAACGTTTGGTCGGATTGAGGAAGCTCTGCCATCGACAAACCGAGGCCTTCGGGGGAGATGTCGAAAGCCACCCTGGACACCCAGATCTGGTCCGCCAGGTACGCGACGTTTAAAACGTGCCTGAGTCGAAATCGCTGTCGCTTACCCTCCGGGCTAAAGGCTACAAACAGCCGTTCCACGAGTTCTCGGGTTGAGGGGCTCAGGTCTTGAAACTCGAAACCGTGGACGAAGGTTCCTCCCACCAGGTCCCGGTTCCATACCACTCGGCAAGGAAGGTCCGCCTCCAGCTCATCCTGGAGGTAAGGCTTTAAAGGAAATCGGATTCGGAGTTTGGAGTTCGGTTCGAGATGGTGGTCGAGATTGGCGCGAAGCCCACCCGGGCTGATGTCGACCAGGTACATAAAACTCTGAAATTCACCGCTATCGGTCTCGATCTTGCTGTGGACCAACTTGTTGACCCTGGATTTTCGCCGCTCCGCGGAACGGCGGTCCGGCTGCTCTGATTGGGCCATACTTTCCACCCGGGCCGTTTTCGCCTGCCCCGTGGCTTCGACCTGTAGGTCCTCAGATTCTGATGTCTTCATCCTCAAAGTCAGTGAAATAGACGGGACCGCTCAGCGGTTTGAGTTCTTCCTCTTCTTCGGTCCCCTTCTCGAGTTTTCGAATCTCTTTTTGCTCTTTTTTGCGTTGTGCTTTTTCTCTGCGTTTTTGCTCTTTAGCTTTTTTCTGGCCGGTGACCCTGGATTTATTTGCCAATTTTCTCTCCAATACGACGGTGGACCACCGCCGGTGGCCCACTGTAATAGAATGATATGCTACTATAATTAGTAGTTTTGACGCTTCGGCTTGGCCTCATTGACGACGAGGCGCCTGCCCTCAAGCTCTTTGTCGTTGAGATTTTCGATGGCGGCCATTCCAGCCGCTTTTTCTTCCATTTCAACAAATGCGAAGCCCCGGGTTCTGCCGGTATCGCGATCGGTGATAATTCTTACCGATGAGACGTTGCCATACTCTTGAAAAGTTTCGGTGAGATCCTTTTCCGTAAGGCTATAAGAGAGATTTCCAACATAAAGATTCATAATGATCCTCCTTGATAATAACGCCCGGGAACGAAAATTGGCCACTACGGAAAGAGAAGAGAGCCAATCTGAAAGAGGATCTAGACCTGTCTGATGTGGTCAACGGTATCGGGAACCGTGACGACGAACCAAGGTTACACCATGGCATCCGCTTTGGCAAGGAGATTTTCGGGCTTCCAATACCAGGTTGTCAGAAAAATTTAAGCACTCTGTCTTAAGGTACAGATAGACCACTTTTCCTTGGAGGAAGCGCAAATGATGTATCCAGTCGGAGGCTACTACGCCATGCCCAGCCCGGTAGAGATTCGTAAACTGTACGCCGGGACCGAAGCCGAAAAAGC
>JBAYRN010000043.1:0-40989 GCA_041676625.1 Vulcanimicrobiota bacterium | reverse complement strand
TTTCGACCGTACAACATCCGCGAGCAACGCCACGACTACCGGGTCAACTGCCGGTTGACGGCATCGGTCAATCTGGGCGGCACGGTGATACCCTGTCAGATCAAAAATATGGGGTTGGGCGGGCTCTTCATTGAACTCTCCAAGCCCATCCGAGCAGGCGCCGAGGTGGAGGTCAAGGTGGCCGAAAACCGCGATTTCCCCTCAGAGTCCTTCGGGGCCACGGTACGCCACCAGCAACATCCCGAACCGGCCTCCCCCTGGGGCTACGGATTGGCCTTTAAATCGATCTCCTTGAAACAAGCCGACACCATTCGCGAGTATCTTCAGAAACGCCGGATCGACGAGTGGGAGGAACTGCGCCGAGGAGGCCTGGACTACTCCGACTACGCTGAACTCGCGGCCCTGGAGGACGACTCTGCAGCAGAGATCGAGGTCCCCTCACTGGATTCGATCATGGAAGAGACCGCCCAGGACGAAGACGTCGACGTGAGGTGATAAGGATTTGGCCCGTAATAACTTTCTGGCTTTGGGTGCTCAGGCGCCCCTAAACATTCCCGCGATTCAAGAACTGACTCGCCATCTGGCTGAGTGCCCACCGATCTTTCTGGCCGAACCGACCCAGCCGAACGGTCAGGGGGAGGTCTGCGTGCAAGCCGTGGTGGCCGATCTTTGTCGGGAGTTGGGCCGACCGGTGATCCCGGAGCTGAAGCTTAAGAAGTTTAGATACAGCTCCTCCGCTGCCATCAAGAATGAGCGCAATCGATTGCGCACCATCCTGGTGGGGTGCTGGTTGGCCTCTCACCCTGGCCTGCAGGAGCACCTCACTGCCGACCGCCTTTTTGGTTGGCTGGAGTCGGGACTGGACGCCTTATCCACTCTGGTAAGGGCCGAGTCGCTGGTGCAGGACCCCGATCGACGCGAAGAACTCTCTCGAGTCCTGATGGCGGTTGCCGGCGTTCTCCCCAGGGGGGAGAGCCAGAAAATGGCCGAAAACAAGTTAGACGCGCTGAACACGGTGAAGCGCGACGAAGTGGTTCGCCAGGCTCAGTTGGCCCAGGAGCGAGCGCGATTGCTGCGTGAGGAGATGGATCGCCTGGAGGCAGAGAGGCGGGCCGCCTCGGTCTACAACCATGAGTGAAGTTTTGTTCTCCGACAACGCCCGAAGGCATCAGGAGTTTCTGTTAGAGCACCCCCGAGCACCCCGCTACAACTTCACCTCTTCGGACCTGTTAGACCACAGGCATCTGGCCGAAGTCAAGGAGTTTGCCAGGACCCCTCATCTCTTTTGGAGAGAGGGCGAACTGCCCGAGTGGGTCCCCGGACTGGTCCAGCGGCTCTACGCCCGAGTTCCCTACTACCGAGAGATGGGCGACGCCCCTACCAATTTTTCCGACATACCTCCCATCTCACGAAGCCAGTTGGCCGAACATCCGGAATTGTTGGTCCCCGACGACCTCGGACTGGAGGACCTCACCGTCTACAGCACTTCCGGAACCACCGGAACGGCCCTCAAGATCCCCACAGACCCGGCGGTGAGTTCCAAGACCCTGGTGCTGATGGAGCAGATGATGAGCCACCACGGTGCACGGCTCCCCCGAGGGGCTGGGAAAGTGGCGGTGGCCGCCCTCTTCTGTCAGGAGGACACTCTCACCTATCCTTCCCTTTCTCGCTATCTGGGTGAAGCCTCCACCCTGAAGCTGAACCTGCACGAAAACTCCTGGAGAGAAAGGACCGACCGGGCGACTTTTCTGCAGGAACTGTCACCGGCCGTGCTCACGGGTTGCCCCTTCTCCCTGGCGGTGGCAGCCGAGATCGCACCGGAACTCTCTCCCCGGGCGGTCTTCAGCTCGGCCACCGCACTCACCGAAGGGCTGCGAACTCGCCTGACCGAGGCGTTCGGATGCCCGGTTTTTGATGTCTACTCCTTGACCGAGGCCAAGTTTGTAGCCGCCCGCGGCGAAGGCCCCGGGCACGACCTCTTGGGCGGGGATCTTTTCGTAGAGATCCTGGACCCGGAAGGTCGGGTCCTTCCCGCCGGCGAGAGAGGAGAGATCACCGTGACCGGGGGTCGAAACAGGTATTTGCCCTTACTCCGCTATCGGACAGGCGATTACGCGGCCCTGGAATATCGGGGAAACCAGCCCTACCTGAGCGGTCTACAGGGGCGCAGCAACCCCACCCTCCACGACGGCCGAGGTCGAGAGATCCCCTCGCTGGACGTGGTCCATGCCCTCAAAGAACTCCCTCTGGTAGGGTTCTCCTTTCAGCAAACCCCAAACCACGAATACCACCTGGAATACGCCGGTCCCGTGGAGCCCGAAGCCGTGACCCAGGCCCTGCAAAACCGCCTGGCGCTCAACGGCCAGGCGGTGCGTAAAGACTCCTGGCAGGGCAAACCTCAGCAGTTTCTTGGCCTGTAAAAAGCCTTAGTCCTTCCGGTAAGGCACGGGGTTGCCCTGATCGTCGATGGCCACGAAGGTGAGTTCGGCTTCGGTCACTTTGACTTCTTCCTGGCTGCTCCCCAGCATTCGAGCGGCTAAGACCTCGATGTGCACGGTTATGGAGGTGCGTCCCTCCCGTTTGACGGTGCCGAAGAAGCTGACCACGTCGCCCACATGGACGGGATGGTGGAAGACCACCTCCTTGATGGCCACCGTGACCAACTTTTGCTTGACGTGACGGGCCGCCTCGATGGCACCTGCCTGGTCGATGTAGCTCAGGAGCACCCCTCCGAAAATAGTACCGTAGCCGTTGGTGTCCCGGGGCATCATAGTGACTCGAATGACGGGTTGGGGTGATCTCATAAGACTTCTTCCAGAGGTTGTAAATTTTCGGGGCTGTCGTGGTCGGCCTTATTGACCCGCCCGGTTACCCGGAAAGGTTCGGCGAAGGGGTCCCCCCCCTTCAGTTCCTCCCACCCCACTTCACCTTGCAGCCAGGGTTCCAGAGAGTCCTGGCTCAAGGTCACAGGGCAGCGGTCGTGCAGCCTGGCCACCCTGGTTTCTTCGGAAGACCTGGTCAGCACGGTGTGGCTCAAGATGGGGTGAGGCCCTTTCCGTAAGCAAGCCAGACCCGCAAACCACAGCAAGTCTCCCCCGGCCGGTGGGATAAAATGGGGCATCCGTTCTTTGCTGCTTCCCGTCCACTCAAAGAAACCTGAGCTGGGCACGGCACAACGATGGCTCCGGTAGGCGTCTCGAAAACTCGGTTTCTCACTCGCCGTCTCCACCCGGGCGTTGATCAAGGGCCGTTTCGGTGGCTCCTTGGCCCAATGAGGGATCAACCCCCAGGTGGAAAACTTCAGCCTGTTGTCAGAGTCCAAGATCGGTACCTTCATGGTCGGCGCGACGTTGTAGCACTCCCAGGGCAGCTCGAGTTCTAGCTGGTCGGAGATCTCCACGAAAGGGAGATCGGCGATCTTGCCGGACAACACTAAAGCGTAGCGGCCACACACGGGTGCTTATTCCAGACTGGTTTCGACTTTTTCCAAAATCAGTTCGATACCCTGATCAGGAATCTCGATCTTGATAATCTGGTTGCGGTCGTTGATCCAGAACTCCAGACCGGTTTCGGTGATCAACTGTCGTGCCATCTGGATCTTAGCGGTAGACGAAGTGGGTAAGGTGGACAGCGGATCGGCGGTTATGGCGCGGTCTTCCGGGTTTGCAGGCTTTTCTGGTTCCGGCTCCGGTTCGACTACCTTTTCCGGCTCCGCAGATGTCTCTGCGCCTTCCTCGGCAGCTCCCGACTCGGACTCCTCGCCTGGCGGTGAAGCTTCTCCCTCTTCGACGGGCTCGGCTCCTTCCTCAGGTTCATCCTTCGTCCGTCGGTCCACACTGAACAGAGGCTCCAGGCTAACTTCTTCCTTCTCCCCTACCTGTAGAGTCATCTCCAGAGACTCTCCCTTATCCGGTAGGAAGTAGTGGACAGGGAACTCTTTCTCGGCATCGGGGCGCAGGGGCACCTGGCCTGCCAACAGTGCCCAGTGGGTCAGCAATCGAGGCTCGGTGAAGTAGGTGCCTTTGGCGAAGGGATATTCGCGACCCCTGCTGCTTTCGAACTCCTCGTCGCCGGCTTTTCCTGGCTTGATCACCACGGTATCCTCGGCGAATTCATAGGTGGTCACCACCGTCTCCAGCGGATCGTTATAGTGTAGCACGATCCTTCGCGGCAGGGCCTGGGGGGTCAGCAGCTGATCCGCTCTGGTCACCTGCCGACCCTTTTCGGTGCTGATATCGCTCTGGGCCGAGAAGTGATAGACCTCTTCACCCTCGACAACCTCGATGTCTCCCACCCGGGCGGTTTCGGTACCAACCTTTTTACCATCGATGTAGACGCCGTAGGTGCGCTTCTCTCCAATGCTCCACTGCAGCTCGGTGGCGATGTAAGGGACCTTCTTGGTGGCTCGGGGGGCATAGTCGGTCACTCGAATGTCGATGTTCTGAACGTCACCGGAGTCCAGCAGGGCTATGTGGGCGGCCCCGACCCGACCGGCTTCTCCGGTGGTGGGGTCGAAGGGCGTCCAACCGATGCGCTCACCCAACCAGATCTCCACCCAGTGGTGAGGCACCCAGTTGCCGTCGCGAAAAGCCACCCCACCGATGCGGCGGGCCGGTAGCTTGACCGCCCGGCTCATGGCGATCAGCAAGAGGGCTTTGCTCTCGGCATTTCCCACACCGCTTTCCAGGGCGTAACGCGCCGAGGGCAGCGACACCCCTTCCTCCAGGTTGTAAACGTAGCTGTTCAACCGTTTGGCGGCGTCGAAGGTGGTGGGACTCTTCCAGGCGATCTCGCGGGCCTTGGTGGCCAGCGGAGGGTGTTCCATCTCCACACCGGGACCGGCTTCAAGGTGCTTCTTGTATTCCTCCGGGACTTTGTCATCCAGAGGATAGAGAGTGTCGAAAGGGATCTCCCGGGGCACCGAGCGCACAAAAACTCGTCCCTTCATGATGCCCTCGCGCAACTCGCCGGTGAAGTACTGGCGGTAGCCGGCGATCCGGTGGTCGGCCAACTGTCCACCCCTCAAGTCCAGTTCCACCTCGGCCTCCAGGGCGGTCAACTGCTGAGGGTCCGGGAAGACCACGTTAGACTCCACGATGCGGGCACCGGTGAGATCAACGCCTTTTAGATCCTTCATACGCTCATTCACGCCGGGCTCGGTCTTCAGCATCTTGAGGCCCGAGCCGATCTCTTCCACTTCCAACAGTTCGTAGGAGTCGGCGGCTACCGTCACGCTGGCCAGCATGACTCCGTGAATATCGGTGAGGTCGTAGGTCTTGGCCTTCAAGGTGCGGCCGCCGTACACGTACTCAGTGCTCTTGGGCTCGTACACGATGACCTCGCCCTGCCCCCGCAAAATCGGGTCGTAGGTGGGTACCCGCCCCCCGTTGACCGCCGAGCGCACCATCAACCAGTAGTGCTCGGGGAAGGTGTCGAGGTGACCCCAGAGGTTGTTGAATACGAGTTGGGGTGGCAACCCTTCAAAGTTGTGGAAGTGCACCGCCCGGTGGTCTCCGGTCTGATTGGTCTGGGCCACCATGCTGTTGGCGTAGACGCACTCCACCTCGAAAGAGTTCGGCCCGGTGGATTGTACGCACTTGTAGTAACCGGGGCGCAGGGTGGTGCGATCGATCATCAGCCTGGACTCAAACTCGGACGGCACGATCTGGTCGAATCCTACCCGCAACTCACCCTTGGAGTTCAAGATCAGAGCGTCGGTCTCTCCCAGTTTCATCTGGCCACTGATCCGGAACATGCTCCAACCGATCGGCTGTCCGTCGTAGAAGAGTTTAAAAAATCTCGTCCCGGTAGGTTGGATGCCGGCCTTAACCACGGCCGGTCCCTGGGGCTCAGGACGAGGTGGAGGGGGCGTCGGGATATCGGGACGCTCTTCTCGACTCTCTCCAGGCCGGTCGGTCTCCCCGGGTAGCTCAGGCAGGTTCAGTGGAGGGAGTTCATTCACCGGAACCGGTTCGCGAACTTCTTCTCCGGCTTGCCCCTCCTGAGCCGGTGCCGGCAGGGCCCCGCCGAATACTGCGATCATCAGGGCTACGACCCACCTGGCTATAAACGAGTTTCTCATACTATCCTTTAACCCAACCTCGAAGCGTAACTTCCGGATCTGCACTTTTCATCAGTGTTTCACCGATCAAAAAGGCGTCCACAACACCCTCAAACCGAGTAAGGTCACTTCGGGTTGCGAAGCCGCTTTCAGAAACACGGCAGATCTCCTTCGGGAGTCTCTCCGCCAACCGTGCGGTGGTTTCCAGGGTGACTTCAAAAGTGTTCAGGTTTCGGTTGTTTATGCCCACCGCATCGGGAGCAGAGTTCAGATGCAGGGTGCGCTGCAGTTCCTGGCCGTCGTGGATCTCCAGCAAAACCTCCAACTCATAACGATGGGCTTGCTCGATCATCTCTTCGAGCCGCCGATCTTCCAGGATGGCGGCGATCAATAAAATCGCATCCGCACCGTGATACTTCGCCTCCGCAACCTCCCACATTTCGGTCAGAAAATCTTTTCGCAAGAGCGGCAACTCGGTCGCTCCGCGAGCCGCCTGCAGGTCGTCCAGCCCCCCTTGAAAGAAGGGTCCGTTGGTCAGGACCGAGACGGCCCGAGCCCCTCCCCTCTCATAACCAGCCACCTGCTCCTCCACCCTGCCCCGAAACTCAAAGGAGCCTTTGCTGGGCGAAGCTCGCTTCATTTCGGCGATGATGCTGGGGAAAGAGCCGCGCAGGTTGGCAACAAAACCTCGCTGAGGGGGCGCACCCGCTTCTTGCAAGAGCTGGTTCCAGTCTTTTTCTCGGCCCTCCAGAAAGGCCGGGTCGGAGTGCTTCTGGCTAACAATCTTTTCGAGATACATGGGCGCTCGGTTCGTAGCAGAAGGTTTGTACTCCTATAGAGGCCAAGTAGCCTGCCAATGAGTCTTGATCCCAAAAGCTTCAAGGGCCTGGAGATCAACGATCGCCTGCGGGTGGTGGAGTTGATCGAGCAATGCCCGTTTTCCACGCTCTTCAAAGGCGAAATCCTGGCCCTGGATCGGGTGGTTGGGGTCTGTTCGGTCGCGATCTACCGTCCGGCCGACCGAGTGGACCCGGACGACATTGGGAGCGCCCTGCGCACTTCCGGACGCAATCTCGACAACAGCAGTGTTTTTGGTGTGCAGCAGGTAGGCGTGATCCGCCACGGCGAGCACTCGGGTCTGGTCTACTCGACCGGTGAACCGGTGCAAACCACCCTATCCTTGGAAGTGGAGGCCGGCCGGTTGCTGGGCTACGAGGACGCCGAAAACGTCGTCTGTCAGGTTTCCAGGGCCCTCTTGCAGATCCACAACCAGGACGAGGTGCACGGTCGTGTTCGCCCCTACAACATACTCAAGACGAGCGACGGCTGGAAACTCTCAGGGGTCGACCTGCACGCCCTGGAGGAGAGGCTCGTTCGTTTTACCCGCTTCAGCGACGAACCGGTCTATCTGCCTCCTGAAAACTACCGGGCGGGCTTGTTCGGAAAATCGGTGGATGCCTGGGCTCTGGGGATCTGCGTGCATCTGGCCCAATGCGGTCGACTGCCTTACTCTGGTGAGGGCAACGAACTGCTCGAGCAGGTGCTCAAAAACCCACCCCGCATCGAGCGGCTCTCCGGTCGCTCAGGCACAGTGGTTCGCCATCTGCTGGCTCAAGAAGCCGAACAGCGGTGGGGCTCTCAACAGTGCATTGATCACATCACCCGCCCACGCGACTCGGCCTTCGGGACCGCCCCCGACTCTTCTAGCGCCACCGCTGAACTACGGGCCTCAGGTCGCCTGGGACCCTACCGAGGGCCGGGCGAGGAAGCCCCCCAAACCGTGTCCACCCTGGATACCCGGCCGCTCTACCTTCGCCCACCGTTTTTCGTGGTTTGCGCACTCTGCTTTATCGCCCTGACCTTCATCGGCTGGAAACGGGCCCGGTTGCCCGATGTCCCCAAAGAAAACGCCCCCCCGGACGCTCTGTACTCCATCGACTTCTCCCACACCCAGGTCGATCCAGACGGCCGGATCATCACCAAGAAACCTGAGCAGTCCACGGCCTATTCCGAAGAGCTGGGGAGTGGAGTTCGCATCGAAATGGTGGCGATCACCCCGGGCGTGTTTGAAATGGGTAGTGACCCGAACGAGCCCTACCACGAAAAATCGGAGGGCCCGAAGCACCCGGTGCAGGTCGGGGGGTTTTTCATTTCTCGATTTGAGATCACCCAGCAGCAGTGGAAAGCCGTAGCGGCCGCACCCAAGATCTCCGTGGACCTGCCCGAGGATCCTTCGGCCTTCACCGGTCCTGACCGTCCGGTCGAACGAGTCACCTGGGTTCAGGCCAAGGAGTTCTGCAACCGTTTGAGCAGCATGACCGGACGGCTTTACCGCTTGCCCACCGAGGCCGAATGGGAATTTGCTTGCCGAGCTGGCACCGACACCCCGTTCTGCTTCGGCAAGACCATGAACAGCGCGCTGGCCAACTATCAGGCTAGCAAGCCGTTTGCCCTGGAGGGCAAAGGCGAATATCGCCGGGAAACGATCCCCGTTGGGAGCCTGGGAGCGGCCAACTATTTTGGACTTCTAGACGTGCACGGTAACGTGTCCGAGTGGTGCGAGGACCGCTTCGGAGAATACCCCGACGCCTTCATCGTAGAACCCACCGGACCCAAAACTGGTGAAGATCGAGTCGTGCGAGGGGGCAGCTGGAAGAGCTTTCCCTGGGAGTGTCGATCCTCATCCCGGAGCAGCTTCAATAAAGACTATCAACGAAACGACATCGGTTTTCGAATCGTGCTGCCCCGGGTGGTCATGGTACCGGCCGAGGGTTAGAAGCCTAAGAGGAACCAAAAAAGGACCGAAATCGGTCCTTTTTTGGTTGGCGGAGCGGGTGGGATTCGAACCCACGCGGGAGTTGCCCCCCATACGCTTAGCAGGCGCACGCCTTAAGCCACTCGGCCACCGCTCCATGCGGAGGTTATGATACACACTCAAATCCGTTGTGTCTACCCCCATGAAGGAGTCGGTCGAAGCTCCACCGTAGCCCCGCCCCCATGGGAAAAGTATTTATCGCCGATGCCATCACCGAGGATGCGCTGTCCGAACTCAAAGAGCACCTGGACGTGCACGTGGAAACGGGGCTTTCGGAGGATGAGCTGTGCGTAAAGATCAAAGGATTTGACGCCTTGATGGTGCGCTCGGCGACCACCGTGACCCGAAAAATCTTGGAAGCTGCCGACCAGTTGAAGGTGGTCGGGCGGGCCGGAGTGGGAGTCGACAACATCGACGTGCAGGCGGCCACCACCCGGGGCATCCTGGTCATCAACTCACCTCAGGGCAATACCATCAGTGCTGCTGAACACACGATTGCCCTTATTCTGGCGGCGGCCCGCAAGGTGCCCCAGGCCCACGGCACCATGAACGCCGGCAAATGGGACCGCAAGCTATTTACCGGAAACGAACTCTACAACAAGACCATCGGCATCGTCGGCTTTGGCCGTATCGGGCGCGAAGTCGCCGCCCGGGCCACCAGCTTTAAGATGCGAGTACTGGCCTACGACCCGTTTGTATCGGACGAAGCCGTGGAGCAATCCGGAGCCGAACCTCGAGAGTTGGACAGCCTGCTCGCCGAATCCGATTTCGTGACCCTGCACGTGCCCAAGGTCAAGGAGACGGTCGGCCTGTTCGACAAAGCTCGGCTCCTGCGGATGAAAAAGGGGGCCTTTTTGGTCAACTGCGCCCGGGGCGGTATCGTGGATGAGGAGGCTCTGGTGGAGGTCCTGCAAGAACACCTCGGCGGAGCCGCCTTCGACGTGTTCGAAGCCGAGCCTTTGCCCGCCGACTCGACCCTGCGCGGAGTGAGCAACCTGGTTCTGACCCCCCACCTGGCAGCCTCCACGGAGGAGGCTCAAATGCGGGTGGCCATCGATGTGGCCGAACAGATCCGCGATGTGTTGGACGGCAAATCTCCTCGCTCAGCGGTCAACCTGAGCTACGTACCTCCGTCCGTCTTGAAAGAGTTGAAGCCCTACGTGACCCTGTGCGAAAGAATGGGCTGTCTACTCTACTCCTTGCTAGGCGGCAAGGTTCAGTCGATCGAAGTGGTCTACAAGGGCAACCTTTCAGAGTACGACCTGGGACTGCTGACCAAGGCCGCGGTCAAAGGGGTGCTGGCCTGTGGTTCCCCCGAGACGGTCAACTTCGTAAACGCCGGACTGGTAGCCGAAGAGCGCGGGGTGGAGGTCCGGGAGACCAAATCTGCCAAATCCGCCATATATTCTTCGGTGGTCGACCTCAAGCTCTCCACCAGTAAGGGCAAAATGATGGCGACCGGAGCCATCTTCGAGGACGACCAACCGCGAGTCGTGGCTCTGGACAACTTGCGCCTGTCGGTGATCTTGTCCGGGCACAAGCTGATCACCTGGCAGACCGACCAGCCCGGGGTGGTGGGCAGAGTCGGTAGCTTACTGGGTCGCGAGGGGGTCAATATCGCCGAAATGCAGGTGGGTCGGGCCATGCCTCGCACCAACGCGATCATGGTCATGAGCATCGACGAACTTCCCAGCAGCGCAGCTCAAGACAAGGTGGCCGGTCTTGATGGGATCGAGCGAGCCCGATTTGTAACCCTGTAGGGTTTAAAACCGGGTTGGCGGTGGAAAAGGACATGTCGCGCCTGACTCAGAACGCGGCAGGCCGATAACTAGAAGGGATTTTTTCATGGCGAGTAACGCAACAGCCGAGCTTAACCTGGCTCGCATCGGAGAAGAGATCGATATCCTCCTTACGGAGATCTACGGGGAGTATGTAGCCGAAGGCTCTCCCACCAAGCTGGGCGGCTTGCGGTTTCTGGATGTACCCAGTGCCAAAACCTTCGCTTTCGAGAAGAGCAAGATTTACGACGATGGCAACCTTTTGGTGATCTCCGCCCCCGCGGTAGGAGAAGAGAAAACCCTCACCAAGCAGATCAAGAGTGGCCCTCACAGCAAAGCGTTGGATGAAGTCGTGGTCCGAAAAAGCTCGGATGCCGGCAAGGGCAACAAGAGCTTTGTAGAAGTGACGTACAAACTGCCCACTACCAAATGGCTGACCAACGATGCCATTCAGAAAGCCGCCGAGAAAGAGCAGTGCAACGGTAACGAAGCCGTGACCGTGGTCCTGAAGCACGAGGTTCTCCCGGTGGCCCGGGAAGTCATGGCTCACTTCATCCAGGTGATCCGAGAAAACACCAAAGACGCAGCGATCATTTAAGCTTCGCTTCCATATCCTTACTATGCTCCAGCATGACCGGTGCCAGGTCTTTCTGGAGCTTTTTGCGTGCCCGATTCAGGCGGGAACGCACCGTTCCGATGGGCAACTCGAGTAACTCCGCGATCTCCTGATAGGAGAGACCTTCCCCGTCGTAAAGAACCAGAGGCTCCTTAAATTCGTCGGGCAAACGATCGACGGCCTCCTGGATCTGCTCACCCCAGTCTCTGATTTCAAAGATCTTGGCCGGGTCGTTGCGAATCGCTTCGGCTCCGTTGTCTTTAAGCTGGCCATACAGGTACCATTCCTCGGTGTCGTCGAGAGAAGTCTGATCGGGGGTTCGATTGTGCTTATCGACCTGATTCAAAAACTGGTTCTTCATGATCCGAAAAAGCCAGGCTTTGCAGTTAGAACCCTGTTGATACTTATCCCAGAAGCGATAGGCCCGTAAAAATGTATCCTGCAGCAGATCTTCGGCGTCTTTTTCATTGTGAGTGAGACGCAGAGCGAAGCGATACAAGGCGTCTAAATGCGGGAGAGCTTCTTCTTGGAAGTCAGCGTCCATTGGCAAGCCGTTCTTGAAACCGAAAGCTCGTCCTCTATCGACATCCTACAAGGGCGCAGCCCCTGCAAAGAGAAACCCGGTTCTGGGAGCGGATGAGGTCCGGTGGCCTCCGCAGTCTTCAAAACTGTTGTTTCGCTGCAAGGCGATGGGAAGGTTCAACTCCTTCACGTTCCCGCCATTACACGATCTGGTTCAGCCAGGTTTGCAGCTCCTTCTGGTCGTCTCCCAGCCAGCCGATCACTCCGTCGGGGCGCACCAGTACCGCCCGGATTCCAAAGTGCTTTCGCCAATCACCCTGGCTGTCCCAAAAAGCGTTATGCATTTGAGCCCCTTCTTGCTCGGCGCAGACCTGATAGCAAGTGAGGTGCCGACCCAGAGAGGTTTGTGACGAACCGTTCCAACCCAGGGAGGAGTCGAGCATGAGCTTGAACCGACCGTCTCGAAACAGTTCCGCAGTTCGGACCTCTCCCCTCACGTGAGGGCGCTTGAGGCCCGAGATAGTGGGCAACCGTTCTCCCACCGGAGCCCCCTGATCGGCCACCAGGATATTGGGCTGATAGCGAATGAAGAGTTGGCTATCGAAGTGGGCGGGTTCATGGACCTCGCTCTGACCGCCGGTGGCTCGCTCCATTCGAGCCGCCGTAACCTCCACCACTTGATGGCCCACGGGCAACCTCTCGGCCTGATAGCTCTCGAGCACCTTCTCCGACAAATAGCCCTGGGTCACCCCGGCCAACTTCCAACCCAGGTTGTGGGCGTCTTGCAGGCCGGTGTTCATACCCAGGCCCCCGATGGGAGGATGGATGTGGGCGGCATCTCCGGCCAGAAACACCCGCCCCTTTCGGTAGAAGCCTGCGATCCGATGGCTGATATTGTAACGCGAACTCCAACGCAGATCCGAGATCTCGGTTCCTGGAGGAAGAGCCGGACCGAGCACTTCTTTCAGTAGGTCCAGGGGAGGGTGCTCGGGGCACTCAAAATCGTCCGGAATGGCGGCCGATATTCGGTAGCGGTTTGGACCGGTCGGATTGGCAATGACGGTGACCACGTTTCGGAGTTCACCGTTTTCCAACTGCACGAATTGCCAGTTGTCTCGGGGAGGCTTGTCCCAATTCAGTCGCACATCACCCAGCAAAAAGGTCATGGGAAATCGCGCCCCCTCGAAAGGGGCCTGTAAGAGTTTGCGCACCGTGCTGTGGGCGCCATCGCATCCAACCAAATAGCGAGCTCTCAGCTCTTCCCCGGACTCGGTTTGCGCACTAACTCCCTCGGCGTCCTGCTGTAGCCCTGTCACCGCTTGGCCGCGTTGAATCCGGCCTCCGAAACGAGACCAGTACTCCTCAAGGACCACTTCGGTATCGGGTTGAGCCAGACAAAAGTAGCCGTAAGGTAGCTCCTCACTCTGGGTGGGTGTGGTGCGGACCGGCTGCCCGGGCACCACCAGGTTCATGGACCTGAAATGAAAACCTCGGGCCCTCACCTCATCCAAGACGCCTAACTGGTCAAAAATCTCCATGCTGCGAGGGGCCACCCCCAGCGCCTTGCAATACACCTCACGGGCGGGCTTACTCTCAACAATCCGGTGAGAAACACCCCGCCGGGCCAACTCACAACCGAGCATCAAGCCCACTGGGCCGGCTCCCACGACCAAAACGTCACATTCCATCTTGTCGTGTTTAGAAACCTGGAAAAGAAAATCCTTTCCTCAGTGTTTGGAGTTCGCGCAAAGTGCGGGCACTCGGGAACTCTAGCGTGGCCTCGTTCAAGGGCTCAAGCCGTGCCCGTACCTGGCAAGCAGGCACCTGAACCAGGGAAGACCCAAGCCCGATCAGAACCTCTCCATTCGTGCTTAAGCACAGGCTATGAGCACGAGACCGAGGAAAGAAAAAAGACTGGGTAGCGGAGATAGGAGCTAACCGATCGTTGAATGCGATGAATCGGTGCGGTGGACTACCTCCCAGCCCATAAGGCACAGACAAGAGACATAACCAGCCTCCGTCCCAAGGAACCAGTTCAGTCGACCTCTGCCCATCAAGGAGGTAGTCCAAGCGCCAATGACGCCATTCCACCCGAGCCTGTAAAGGGTCCGAGTAACGATAAACTATCGCTTTTACTCCCAGGCTTAGCCACCCCGTTCCCTGCCGGTCGACAAACGGCAAATAGTGAAGGGTGTCCGATGGACGCGCTCGGTCAAAATCCCTCCCCCCGACAAACTCACCGCTTGCGACCTTAAATTCTTGACAAGTCTTAAAAAGTTTCTGAAATTTCATGCAACCGAAGCCCAGAGCCAAAAGGAAACGAGCCAATCGGCGCAGATGAGGGGAACACTCTCGGTGGTGCGCCCAGCGATCCAGTAGTCTCACGCGACTTTCGAAACAGATTGGAAAGCGGCAAATCTCAGTGAGCGTCTCACTTCTAAGTGTCCTCATTGTAGTTCCTGAGCCGCATCTAGAAACACCCGAGCACTCTTTAGCCAACAAAAACGACGGGCTTGAGCAGGCCCAAGAGCGTTCACCCTAGTGGTTTCTTCCCTCAGATTGGTATAGGTATCGAGGATAGCGTTCTGAAGGAGATCCGGTCGCTCACTGGGCACCATTCGCCCGGTCCGACCCACCACTTCAGGCAGAGAAGAGTTGTCGGAGGTTATGACCGGAGTGCCACAAGCCAGGGCTTCCAGAGGCGGAATACCAAAACCCTCATAGTGGCTAGGATAGACGAGCATCGCCGCTCCGGAGTAAATAGCGGGCTTGTGCTTGTCGATCACGTAGGTGGAAGGGCGCATTATGTTACGACCACGCTCAGCCCATGTGAGGACCTTTTCGGCCAGCCGATTGGCTTTCCACCCCAGCTCTCCCACCAGCAACAAGCCAAGGCGATCGCGGACCTCTCCGGGTAAGGCACCATAGACGTCCACAAGGGTTTCTAAGTTTTTCCTTGGCTCCAAATTGGAAAGGCTCAAAATGTAGTCGCTCTGAATTTCATAGTGCGCGCGGGTCCTTCGTATCTCATCCGGGTTGCGTCGATAAAATGTGGCCGCATCCGCTGCCGGTGAAGCAATCTTCACAGACCGCGGATCCAGCCCGTAAAACTGAATGAGTTCGCTCCGAGCGTTTTCAGAGATGGTTATGACCCGCGAAACCCTTTTCAAACTCTCTGGAACTGCTTTGCGAAGAAAGGCACCGTTTCTGGTCTCAACGTATTGCCGGTGCAGTTCATAGGACAAATCGTAAATCACAACCATCGAAGGGCAATATTTCAGTTTGCTGGTGGTGAAACGTGTGAAGAGGAACACTCCCCTGCCGCAGATCCGGTCTAGGGGAGGGAGACGGTGAGAATGCAGGAGGGCAGACATGAGGTCGAAGGTGAAAGGCACGATCCGATACCCCAGGTTCTTAAAACCGAAGGACTGAAACTTTCTCAGCTTATCGAAAGGGAGGATTAATTTAACCTCCGGACATTCTCCGCCTTGGCTCGAAATCTGCTCCAGCACTTGATCCAACCCGCGAAGAATACCGAGAATATACTGACCAACACCACTAAAATGGGGATCTAGCAGCCCCTGAGCTTCGATGAAAATCTTTCTACGGCCCACTCAAAGGCCTTCCCTCCCTGCGCCAAGCGGCTGAACATAAGGCCCGAATCGGCTTGGATGACCACTCTCCATCACCAGGAAATGCTTCGGTGCTTCATAATGGGTTTCCGAGATAAACGGAGGATAAAAGGTCTCTTCCCCAACCAATTCATTCTTAACAAAAAATGCGTTATTGCCCGTAAAGTCGCACCCCACCAGCGTGTAGGAGAGCTTTCTCCCTAGCAACTCCAATGCTTTGAGGCTGGCCCCCGAGTAGCTGGTTTGGTCCCAGACGTGGTCCGGATTATACTCCATCACCCATTCGTCCTGCGGAAGGAACTTGGCGTTATATTCAATGACCACAACACGCGGTTGGTAGACGCTACAAACCGACTCCCAGAGCCAGTAGTCGTTTCCATCGACATCAATACTGAGCAAGTCAAACTGAGAAGTGACCTTATTTTTTTTAAATAGGTCCAGAATATTTTCAGCCGTAATATGGGCCGACTGCAGTCGGAGTTGACCCGACTTCAACTCTCTTCCATAATCTTTTCGAATGCCTGAAAGTGAGTCCTCATTTTCTTCCAACCAAAGACCAGACCAATCTGGAAGTAGCAAGTTTATGGTATTGTTCCCGGACTTCCAAACTCCGAACTCGACAAATTCTCGGTTTGTGGTACCAATCCGTCTAAAAATCTCCTGAATGATGCCATCTTCTCCATTTTGTGAAAAGACGGAAAATTCGCTCAGACTCAAGCGCCGCGGGTCTTGATAACGCGGATTAGCGAAGAGGTTCCTACTACGGAAATCGCTTACAGCGATCGCCCGTTGAAGCTCCAAAAGTTGAATTTGATGACTAGAGAGCTGCAGGTGTCTACTAAACCCCAACGCTCCCTGAAGCTTAGATGCGATATATTCTTTTATTCTGCCTAGGAATGACGGCCCAGCCAACTACTTTCCTCCAAATCGGTGAAGTCTATTCCTAGGAGCGCAGCCGGAAACCCTCTGACGGTGACCCAGAGGATTTCCGGCTACGCTCCTGATATGGACGAACCTGCAAACTCGAAGCAGCCCGAAAGGGTGTGCCAAGCAGGAAACGAAATTCCGAAACCAGGAGGACGAGCATGCAATCACACTGCCTCAATCACCAGGAAACGGTAGCCACGAGCCGCTGTTCAAGTTGCTCCATACCGCTCTGCGATCTCTGTGCGACTTCTTACCCTGAAGGGATTTTTTGCAGCCAAAGTTGCCATCAATCCGTCCTCGACGGGGCCGTGCGAGCCGCTCGTATGGCCAAAGACGAAGAAGAGTTACGCCAGTGGCGCCAAAAAAAGGCGGCCATCAAGATGATCAGCTGGGTGGTGATGGGCTGCGCTCTCTTTTTTGGCTGGGAGTATCTGCCTGAAGCCTTCACCGGCAAGGTTGAGGAGTGGATTCAAGCGGTGAAGGCGGCCTTCAAGTAAGGGCCTGGGAGGCCTTGCAACCTGGTACAAATAGATGATAATCCTTCAAAACCTCGACTCTGATAAGGAAAGGAAAGGGATGCTAGGATATTGAGCAGAAGTTGACGCCTCCACGAATGTTTAGGAACCCTAGATGGATACTGAAGTGAAAGAATCAAAGGAAGAGACTCCCGAGGGATCTTCCGAAGCAGAGAAGGATACCCGACTTCTGGTAGCCATCGGAGATTTGCATGGTGATTACTATCGCCTGGAAAGGCTGCTGCGGGAGAACGACCTCATTCTGCCAGGCACCGTGGCCTGGAACCCGGAGGCCAGTCAAGTCGATCTCATCTTGATCGGCGACTACGTAGACTGGCGCAACGAGCCCCTGGAAGGCCCCCAGTCGGAGTGGGTTATGGGGGCCAAGCGCATCCTCGACACCCTTTTCTCTCTCCACCACCAATTGCAGACCCTGCACGAACAAAACGAGGATTTCGACTCGCACCTTTACACCATTCTGGGAAATCATGACGAGATGATGCTGGAAGCGCACTCCGTTTTTAGCTTCCTGGGAATGGAGCAACTCAAGGAGTTTCTGGATGCGGTGGGCCAGAACCGGCACGTGCGTCACGCCATCGCTGGCATGGGTCTGGAACAGACCCAGATCGAGCGACTCCTGAAGTTTCTCAACTGGTACGTCCAGGGAGGCCAGGCCACGGTGGAGGGCTATGGCGAACTGGAAGACTGGCAGGAAGCCATGGATACCGAGATGGGAGACTTCCTGCGGCAGCACCTGCGGCTCGGAGTCAAGGTCAACAACCGATTATTTGCCCACACCGCCCCCGACCCCAAGCACTTCTGGCTCCCCATCGACGAGATCGTCGACCTGCCCGCCGACCAATACAAACTGGCCAAAGAGTCCTTTCTGTGGAGTCGAAAAATCTGGGGCTACGACTACTGTACCGGCTCTCGCACGGTGCCCTTCACGCCCGAAGAGATGGACGAAATGCTCGATGGCATGGGTGTTCGAGGCGTGGTGATCGGTCACACCCCTCTGCCCCACGACGGCAAGCCGGTGGTGGCCTACGAAGGGCGAGTCATCAACATCGATCTTCACGCTTTCCCCGGTAGCGAGGCCTTCATCGAGCGGTACGTACCCGAAGGCAAGAAGCTGACCCCTCTTCGAGACCTCTCCAAGGGTCGATAGAGCCTCTTGACATTGTCTTCTCTCGCGTCCGCTGCTAGTCGACTTCTGGACAACGTGCGCAAGGTTGTGCGGGGAGACAGTCCGGCCATCAACCACGTGGTCATCGCGCTACTGGCGGGCGGGCATGTCCTGTTGGAAGATGCCCCCGGGGTGGGCAAGACCATCCTGGGGAAAAGCCTGGCTCGGAGCCTTGATTGCGATTTCGCTCGGATTCAGGGTACTCCGGACTTGCTCCCCTCCGACCTCACCGGAGTGCAGATCTACAACCAGAAAGAGGGCACGTTCGAGTTTCGAGCCGGACCGCTTCACCACCAGATCATCCTGATGGACGAGGTCAACCGGGCCACCCCCAAGACCCAGAGCGCCCTTCTCGAAGCCATGGAAGAGCGTCAGGTCACGGTGGACGGCGTCACCCACCACCTGCCCGAGCCGTTTCTGGTGGTAGCCACCCAGAACCCCATCGAGCAAGAAGGGACGTACCCTCTCCCCGAATCCCAGTTGGACCGGTTTTTGCTCAAGTCATCGCTGGGCTATCCACCCCGAGATTCTGAAATCGCGATCTTGAAAGACCAGGCTGTTCAGCACCCCATCGAGTCTTTGCAACCGGTCCTCAGTGCTGAGGAGATCAAATCCCTGCAGGCTCAAGTCAAGCAGGTCGAGGTTTCCGACGTACTGCTCGGTTATCTGGTCGATCTGGTGCGCTACACCCGAGGGGTTGGAAACGGGGTCACCGGGGTCTCTCCCCGGGGCGGGCTGGCCCTGCGCAGAGCAGCCCAGGCCAGGGCCTTCTTAGAGGGACGAGAGTACGTGACTCCCGAAGATATCCAGGAATTAGCGAGCGTCACTCTGGGTCACCGGGTCTACTCTATGACCGATGCCTCGGGCAGGGTCGGATTAGAAGTGGTGGCCGAAGCTCTGGAGAAAGTGGAGGTGCCGGTATGAGTTCTGAAGTGTTGGTTCGACGAGTGAAACAGATCCATTTGGGAGACGGGAAGTATCTGGAGGCACGAGCCATCGAAATGCAGTGGTTCGGTCTTGAGGATGAGGAGAGCGACGAGGACGACGAGATGGAGACCCTGGCCACCCTCAGCTTCCAGGTCAGCTCGCAAGAGTACGGGCTACTCGCTCGTCTGGGAATGGTGGACACGGTACCCGGCGGTAGCGAAGATGACGTGGAAGACCGCTCCGCCCGGGTGACCTTCCGAACCGATCGGGACCTTCTGGACGAAGCGGAAGAAGACTTGCGCGACGAATGGGAGCAAAGTCTCGAAGACGACTCCCACAAACTCACGATTTGGAACGACCTGGACTACTGGGAAGTTCAATCCATAGAATAGCAACCATAGGAGAATTCCCTTGACACGAGTACGATTCGCCCCGAGCCCCACCGGCTATCTTCACGTGGGCGGCCTGAGAACAGCCTTGTACAACTGGGCCTTTGCCCGAGCCAGTGGCGGTAAATTCTTGCTGCGCATCGAAGACACCGACCAGAGCCGACTGGTGGAGGGCGCGGTAGAAAACCTCCTGGAGTCCCTGCGCTGGGCAGGCATCGAGCCGGACGAAGGCCCCCACCGTCCGGGCGAGGCGGGGCCCTACGTGCAGAGCGAGCGGCTGGCCATTTACCGAGAGCACGTCGACAAGTTGGTGGAGAAGGGTCTGGCCTATCCCTGCTTTGCCACTCCCGAAGAGCTCGAAGAGATGCGCGAGCAGCAGAAGGCGGCCGGTCTGAACCCGGGGTACGACGGGCGCTATCGCGACTACGATAAGACCGAGGCCCAAAAGCGCATCCAGGCGGGTGAGCCTCACGCCTACCGCTTGAAGGTACCGGCCGACGAGAACGTCGTCTTTGACGACATCGTGCGGGGCACGGTCTCCATCAACACCTCCACGGTGGACGATCAGGTCTTAATGAAAAAGGACGGCTTCCCCACCTATCACCTAGCCGCCGTGGTGGACGACCACCTGATGGGCATCACCCACGTGATCCGGGGGGAAGAGTGGCTCAGTTCTACCCCCAAGCACATTCTCCTCAACCGGGCCTTCGGGTGGGAACCTCCGCGCTACGCCCACCTTCCCTTGATCGTCAACGAGCAGAAGAAAAAACTCTCCAAACGAGACGGCGATGTCTCGGTAGAGTCCTACCGGGAGGGCGGTTATTCGGCCCAGGGGCTGGTCAACTTCCTGGCCCTGTTGGGCTGGAGTGCCGGTGACGACAAAGAGTATTACCCCGACCTCCAGTCCATCGCCGATGCCTTTTCCCTCGAGCGCATCAGCAAATCGGCCTCGGTATTCGATGTGGCCAAGCTCAAGCACATCAATTTTCTCCACCTCCGAGAGATGCCCGGCGAGGCGCTCTCGCAGCAACTCGATCCGTTTTTTGAGCAGGCCAATCTGAGCAAGCCGGAGCCGAAAAAGATGGCCGCTATCATCGAGGTCATGCGGGAGAGAGCCAGCATCTACCCCGACTACGTGGAGGGCTGCGCGTACTTTTATCAGGCTCCCACAGAATATGACGAGAAATCCGTTAAGAAAAGGTGGAAAGAAGACTCTCCCGGGCTCTTAAAGGCCTACCAGACCCGACTGAAAGAATGTGCCTGGGATGTGGCTACCCTGGAGGCCGAACTCCAGGCCGTGACCGCGGCCGCCGAGTGTGGCGCGGGACGCCTGATCCATCCGGTCCGTCTGGCCGTCTCCGGAGTAGGGGGTGGGCCGGGGCTCTACGATCTGCTCCTACTGGTGGGACGAGAAGAATGCATCAGCCGGATCGAGCGGGCCATCGAGGCGCTGGCCGGGCTACCCGCGTGACCAAACGGGTCCTGGCGCTCGACTTTGACGGCGTGATCTGGGACTCCGCCGGGGAGTGCTTTCAGACCGGCTGGAGGGCCTATGAGGAACTGACCGGGCGTCGGCTGGACCAGCGGGAGTTTGAACGCGGGTTTCTGCGAGGTCGGCCGCTAGCGCGCACCGGGCACGACTTCTATACTCTGCTTGCCTTGATGGAGGAAGACCCGGAGCGAGATCTGGCTCAAATGCCGTACGAGAGCTTTCTAAAAGAGCGCTCCCGGCGGGCCGATTCCGCCGCCAAATTCGATCGAGTGTTTTACATGCTGCGAGCCCACATTCGCGACACCGACCCTGCCCTCTGGGCCTCCTGGCAACAGCCTTATCCCGAGTTGCTGGAGGTACTGGAGAAATGGGAGGAGCAGTTTTCGGGACTCGCCCTGGCCACCACCAAAGATACTGCCTCGGCCCAGGCCCTCCTGAACTCCACCGGCCGCTACTGGCCGGTCTTTGGCAAGGAATTCTCCGAACACAAGGCCGACCAGATCCAAGGGATCTCTCAGCACTTCAAGGTTTCCCCCTCGAAGGTTCTGTTCATCGATGATCTGCTTGAAAATCTCCACCAGGTCAAACCCACCGGCGCTAGCACCGCTCTTGCAGACTGGGGCTACAACCTGCAGGACGCCTGGGCCCAGGCCCAGGATGAGGGATTCCGGGTGGTCTCACTCAAAGAGTTGCCTCAACTCTTCTCTGAATTTTTGGAAAGTGGTGACTGATCCGAATGGCTACCGGCTCAAACCTGGTCCTGTTCGACATCGACGGGACCCTCTTACTCTGCGGAAAAGTCTCCATGAAATGCCTGACCGTGGCCTTTACCAAGATCACCGGGCACACATTTCCGGAGGGTGTAGCCCCGGCGGGTAAGACTGATCCTTTGATCGTACGAGAGGCCTTCGGAGTCATCAATTTTCCTAAGCGAGAATGGGTGGAGACCGAACAGCTCATCCTGCGCAAGTATGCCCGACTCCTGGATGAGCGTGAGGAGGAGTTGAAGCAAGCCAGCGTCTTGCTACCGGGGGTACGGAAGCTTTTGGAGTATCTTCTAAGGCGGGAAGTCCCCATGGCACTGCTGACTGGAAATCTGGAGAGCACGGCCCGTAGAAAACTTAGTGTCTTTGACCTTAACCGATATTTCCCGGTAGGAGGCTTCGGTTCGGATTGCGCCGATCGAAATCGACTGGCTCGGGTCGCTTTGGAGCGTGCTTGTCGCCATTACGGCAAGCGGTTTGAGCCCAAGCGTTGCTGGGTGGTGGGCGACACTCCCCGGGACCTGGAAGCCGCCAAGAGTGTAGGTGCGCGCAGCCTGGGGGTTGCCACCGGACCCTACGCCGCACCTGTTTTGGAAGAGTTCTTCCCCGACGCCACCGCTGAAGATCTGACCAGCCTGGGCGACATCGTGAAGCTCCTGGGAAGTGTCCCGTGAACCTTTCAGGTTTAGTTTCCAACCACGAGGGTAAGCTAGACTTAGCGAAATAGGTCTACCGAGCAACCGGATGCTCGGCAGACTCTCTCGACGGCCCACCGGACCGGGGCTGTTTTCCCCTTATGTTAGTGACCCTGGGTTTGGTCTGCCCATTTTGCTGCGGGCTGGGAGTCTTGGAAAGGAGACAAAACGTGAATAACAACCTCCTGACAGAAGAACAGGTGGCAGTCGACAAGCGGAGTGAACCCCGCCGTAACTGCTCGGTGTACGTGACTTTCGGATCTGGCTTTCGAGTGGCAACCGCTCGAATCATGGACTACAGTGACTCCGGTCTTCGGATCAGAACCAGTGCGAACTCTTATCTCGGCAAAACCATCGAGATCATTGACTCCGAGTCGCCCCTCTTCTCTGAACGATGCGGCAACGTGGTCTGGCAACGGACCCTTCGCAACGGGGCCAGGGAGTTCGGAGTCAGTTTGGCGGCCAAGCCGGACCCCTTCGAAGCTTATTCGGAATCGCGCTTCGACCGCATGTGGAACACCATCTTGAAAGTCGCCTTTGAAGAAGTTTACGCTTAGGATATGGCCAGAAATAACTTCCCGATTTTGGCCGCCGATCCATCCCTTCTGGCTGCGTCGCTTCGTTCTCATTTATTCCCGATAAACCACGCCCGAAGCACCTTGCCAGAAGGGCGCCTCGACGCCCGAAACCAGAAAGTTATTTCTGGCCATATCCTTAGGGCGTAAGGGTTTACAGTAACTTCCGGGAATTGAAGGGGAGTGAGAGAAGACCCTGACAACCTGCGCTTGAAGCAATTGCTGAAAGAACTGCCGGACCCCCCACCTGAGGCCTTTCCCCGTTGGAGTCTTGAACTCAAGGCCAATGAAGCTGTTGCCATCCTGGAAGGTGAGCACTTCTATCTATCTACCCACCGCTCATTCACCTGCCTTACGACCGACTCCGGCAAGGTCGTCTGGGAATACCGGGAGATGGGCCTACCACTGGTCCATTACCCCCTCGATGAACGGATCTTTTTGGGGCAGCAGAAAGACGAAACGGTCGTTCTGGTGGAGTGCACCGACGTGCGACTAAGAGGAAAACCGTTTCAAGGTCCTCGACTCGACCTGGCCGAGACTTCGGCAGCACGATTCGGAATGGGCTGCGTCATTCTGGCCGACGGTCACTCCGACGACTTCTATTTCGACCTCAAGTCGCTGTCCATTGAAATGAAACACCCTCCCGGCCCCACCGTAGAGTGGCGAGGAGTTAGGCTGCTCTATCCAGGAGACTCTCCGGCTCTTTGCCAGCCCTACTCCCCAACGGTCGCGCTTTGTACTGAGCCCGGTTCCGAACAGCGACATTATGCTTTCAACCGTGCGGGTGAGGAGCAGCCGAGCTTTACAAACGCCAAGGACCAGGACCTGGTCTTCGGCTTCGACGAATCGGGAGGAAAGCTCACTTTCCGTTGCTGGAAGCGCAGGGCATAGGCCTATTCCGAACGGAGCGCTTGGATAGGATCGAGACGAGAAGCTTTGACCGCCGGGTAGTAGCCGAAAAAGACCCCGACCGCTGCGGAAAAGGTGAAAGCCAGCACCACCGACCCAGGCTCCACCAGCATGGGCCACTGGGAGTAGCGGGTGGCCACCTGAGCGGCCAAAAGGGCGAAAAAGACTCCCAGGCCACCCCCCGTTAAAGACATCACGATCGACTCCACCAGAAATTGGGAACGAATATCTCGCTTTTTCGCCCCCACCGCCAGTCGGATCCCGATCTCCTTGATCCGTTCGGTGACCGAGACCAGCATGATGTTCATGATTCCGATGCCTCCCACCAACAGCGACACCGAAGCGATCCCGGCTAGCAGAGCGGTGAACACCTGGGAAGACTCGGCTGCTCGCTCGGCAAACTCCGCCTGGCTCCGCACCGTGAAGTCCGCTTCCTGGGTGTTTCGATGGCGGCGCTGCAAGATCTCGGTGATCTGCTGCTGGGCCAGGGCCACCGAATCCTGGTCTTTGGCGGAGGCCAGAATGGTGCGCAGACTGGTCAAGCTGAACATCCGCTTCATGGCGGTGGTGTAAGGGACCAGCACGGTGTCGTCCTGGTTTTGCCCGAAACCGGACTCCCCCTTGGTCTTCAGAACGCCGATCACCTCGCACGGTACGCTTCCTATCCGGATCGTCTTTCCGATAGGATCGTCGCCGGCAAACAGGTTTTCCACCACGCTAGAACCCAGCACGCACACCTTGGCCGACACTCGAATCTCCCGGTCGGAAAAGAAACGCCCCCGTTCCAACTCCCAGTTTCGAGCGATCAAGAAATCGGCGTTGGTGCCGCTGATGCTGGAGTTCCAGTTCTGGTTTCGATACACGAGTTGGCTGCTGTTCTGGGTCAGAGGGGCCACCGCCATAAGCGCGTCGGCCTCCTGGCGGAGGGCTTCGGCGTCTTCCACGGTGAGGCTTTCACTCCCGAAGGCACCAGATCGTACCCCGCCCCTATTCACCGAGCCAGAGGAGATCATCAGGGTATTGGTGCCCAGACTGGCGATACTTGCCTGTACCGAGGCCTTGGCCCCGTTGCCCAGAGCCAGCATGGTGATCACCGCCGCCACTCCGATGATCATCCCCAGCATGGTCAAGAGGGTGCGCATGGCGTTGCGGGCCAGGGCCCGGAAAGCTAAGCGAAGGACATCGATCATCTTCACGAGGCTCTTTCCCTTCTGAGCACCGGTTCATCCGATTGAATCGCTCCATCTCTAAAGCGTATGATACGCTTCATAAAGCAGGCGATCTCCGGTTCGTGGGTCACCAGCAAGATGGTCAACCCCTGGTCGTTTAGCCCTTGCAAGATGTTCATGACCGAAAGAGTGGTCTCAGAATCCAGGTTTCCCGTGGGTTCGTCGGCCAGCAAGATCTTGGGTTTGGTGACCAGAGCCCGGGCGATGGCCACCCGCTGCTGCTCACCGCCGGAGAGCTGAGCCGGGTAGTGCTCGAAACGATGGGCTAAACCCACCGCCGTCAAGGCCTCCTTGCAAAGCTCTCGACGCTTCTTCTGGGGGATTCCCCGATAGAGAAGAGGCAACTCCACGTTTTCCACCGCGCTGGTTCGAGGCAGCAGATGAAAGCCCTGAAAAATGAAGCCTATCTTGAGATTTCGGAGATCGGCCAGCTCTTCATCGTCCATCTTGGAAACTTCCAATCCGTCCACCCAATACTTGCCCCCGGACGGCCGGTCCAGGCAGCCGAGTTGGTTCATCATGGTAGACTTTCCGGAACCGGACGGCCCCATGATGGCGATGAACTCACCCTCCTCCACTTCAAAGCTGACACCCCGTAGTGCGTGCACGGCGGTGTCGCCACTACCGAAGGTTCGTTTCAACTCATGAATTCGCAGGACGGCCATCAGCGAAACATCCTCGGCGGACGGCCTGAATTTCTACTGCCGGCAGGCGACGGAGTTGCCGATTGTCGGGCCCTGCGAGCCGCATCACTGGAGGAGACCACCACCTCCGCACCTTCCTGTAGCTCACTCTCCAGGATCTCGCTGAACGTTTCATCGCTCACTCCGGTGCTGATGGGGTGGGAAACCAGCCGGGAGCCATCCAGGGTATAGACCAGATTTTCGTCCATCTTTTCTGCCTCCGAGGGCTTGAAGCGCAGAGCTTCATTGGGCACCAGCAGTACGTTGTCACGCTCCTGGTCGTAGATCTCCACGGTGGCGGTCATCCCCGGTTTGAGCATCAGGTCGGGATTGCGGGTGCTCACGATGACGGTGTAGGTCACCACGTTGGAGGTGACCACCGGAGCCTGGCGCACCTCCTCCACGAGACCCTCGAACCGCTCCTCCGGAAAAGCATCCACCGTGAACGCGGCTCGAGTCCCGACTTTCACCCGTCCGATATCGGCCTCGTCCACGCTGGTCTCCACCTGCATCTGGTCCAGATTCTTGGCCAGGGTGAAGAGGTCTGGTGCCTGCAGTTGCGCGGCCACGGTTTGACCCGCGGTGATCGCCACGTCCAGCACGATCCCGTCGATGGGAGAGGTGATGGTGGTGCGCTGGAGGTCGATCGTGGCGGTGTCGAGGTTGGCCTGGGCCTGGGTCACCTGGGCCCGAAACCCTCCGATCTTGGACTGGGCTCCGGCCAGCAGTTCGACGGATGCGTCTTTCTTGATCCGAGCCGCCTGCACGTCGGCCCGGGCCGAACTCACCACGGTCTCAGCCGAGGTCAACCCAGCCTGGGCCCCCGCGTAGGAAGATTCGGCCGAAGAGACATCCGCTTCGGCGCTCCGATAGTTGGCCTCGGAGGTGTCCAGGTCCGACTGCGGGATGAGATCGCGGCTGCGCAGCTCCTTGTTTCTCTCGTTGGAGATCCGGGCGTTGTCCCGGTTGGCCCTGGCTTTCTCCAAACTCGCCAGGGCGGAATCGATGGAGGCTCGAGCGGTAAGCACTCCGGCCTGGGCTTGCTGCAGTTTGGCCTGGGCCCCCAGGATGGCAGCTTCCGCCGACTTCACGTTGGCCGAAGCGTTGCCCAGATCGCCCCGGGCGTTCTCAAGGTTGGCCACCGCGTTGCTGACCGAAGCTTCCGCCTGAGTCACTTTGGCCTGGTAGGAGCTAGGATCCAGTTGAGCCAGCGGCTGGCCCTTCTTCACCGCCGAGTTGTAGCCCACGTAGAGCTGCTCGATGTTGCCTGAGACCTGACTCCCCACCAGCACCTCGGTCACCGCCTGCAGGGTTCCGGTGGCAGTCACCTTGGAGCGGACCGAACCCTTTTGCAGCGCCCGGGTGGTATAGACCGGCTTTTCCTGGGCGGTTTGCCGATGGGTCCACCACCAGGCCCCGCCGCTGAGCAACCCGACCATCAAGATGAATAAACCTGTTCTTTTCACAATGCTTTCTCCAATCGGACTTGACTTATATCCACCAGCCCGACAGCCCGGGCCAACTGAGCCGAAGCGGCGCGAGCGGCGTTGCCCGCCCGGGCCGACTCGATGAGGGCTTCGGTCAGAGCCACCTCCGCGTCGGATAGCTCCAGAAAATTCCCGACTCCGACCCGGTACCGTTCGGAGGCCAGGAAACGGTTCTGCTCGGCTGCCCTCACCCCGGCATCCGCGGTGGTTTTCTGAGCCTCGGCGGTTCGCCAGGCGGTGAGGGCGGTGGCCACTTCCTGGTAGACCTGATTGCTGGTCGACTGCAACTGCTCGGCCAGTTGTTCGGCCGTCGCTTTGGCCTCCTCGGCCCGCGCTCGATTCAGGCCTCCGTCGTACAGCGACCAGCTCAAGATCAGCCCGGCGCTCCAGGTGCGATCGAGGGGGGTTGGTTGACCATTCAGGTTATAACCCGCCGAAGCCGAGAGAGTGGGCCAGCGGGCCGCACTGCTGGCATCTACCTGAGCCAACTGAGCCCGAATCCTAGCCCAGCCGGACTGCAATTCCGGACGCTCGTCCAGGGCCACCGCCATAAACTCCTCCACCGACAATTCCGGTACGCTCCCCGGCTCCTCGGCCAGGAGCTGATAACTTTGCTGACCGGGCGTTCCCATCAAGACGTTCAACTGCACCCAGTCCAACTGCAAAAGCGCCTCGGCACGAATGGCTTCGAGTTGGGCGCTGGCAAGTTCAGCTTCCGCCTGCGTCACTTCGATGCGGGCCGCCGTTCCGGCCTCGTAGAACCCCTGAGCCTGCTGGAGCCGAAGCTCGACGTTGTCGACCCGCTGCTGCTGGATACGAACGAGTTCTTGATCCAGCAGAGTCTGGTAGTAAAGCTCCCTGACCTTTCGGATAAGCTCCTGGGCTGTAGACTCGGCTTCAAACTCAGCCGCCGTCAGGTTCTCTTTGGCCCGGCGTAAAGTGGGCTCCCGGGTGCCATCGAAGAGGGTGGCTCTTGCACTCAAAGACGAAGAAAGTACGTCTCTGCTGTTGCCTGAGCGGCCCTGGCTGGAGAGGAGCAGCCCGTTACTGACCACTCCCCCTGAGCTCTGGCTGGACTCGCTGTGGGTAAAGTTGTTGTTGAAATCCAGCGTCGGAGAGTACACGGCACCGGCCTGGTCCACTCGATAATCGGCCGCCTTCACCGCGGCCCGGGTGGCCCTTATATCAGGGTTCTGCGCCAGGGCAGCGGCCACCGCTTCCGATAAACTGAGAACCACCGCCTCCTCGGGCGAAGGCTCGCTCTCGGCCAGGGCCGGCGGAGCGGCAGCCAGTCCCCGAACTTCCGCGTGCTCTACCGGCTCGGCCAACCCCGGTCCAAGGCTCCCACCCAGGAGCAACAGCATGATGCAAAAATGGTTAAAACACCTCATTTGCCGCCAGCCTAACCCAGGGAGCTAAGGGGCAACTTTGGAGACCCTTAAGGTTTTTTAAACATGCGTTTACTTTTGTTTCAAACGTGCCGGAGGAGGCCTGACTCCTGGATCGCCTTTAAGAGGGTCCTCACACCACTCCCCCGTATGAGCCAGGGTGCTCGAGGTTTTAGGAAAACTACTCGAAACTCCGGGTTCAAGCCAACCCGAGAGAATCGCGACCTTCCGTGGCGAAACGGTGATCTTTCGCCAACCGGATCAAATCCGCTTTGTCTTAAAAGATCGCCGATTTGTGCGAGCGGACCTCCTCCGACTCGCTTTCGGAGACGGCATCGTCACCAGTGAGGACAAACCCGGTAGTGAGCGGCGGAAGGTGTTAGCCCGGCAGTTCGGTACCCCGTTTGTCTCTCGGTTCTTCGAAAACAGCTTGGAGGTCTTTGCAGAGAAGTTAGCCGCCTGGCCAAACGGTATCGAAGTCGATCTGGCCAGAGAGTGCAACCGCATGACCCTGGAAGTGATCTGCCGAACCGCCTTCGGTCGGCCACTGGGACAAGATTTCAAATCGATCGCTGGAGCTATCGGTTTGAGTGTGGCCTCCATCGGCCCCCTTTCTGGTTTGTCGGTTTGCGAAAGCCCCGGAATTTCGCCGGACTTTCAGGGCAACCTTCGGAAAATCGCCCAGGCTTTTGACAGCTTCGCTTTGCCTTTGATCAGGAAGGCTCGAAGTTCAGAGTCGAAGGACGACAATATCCTGGCTGCGTTAGCCGAGAGTAGTTTGAGTGAGCAGGAGGTGCGCGACGAGATCGTCAGCCTTCTGGTTGCCGGAAGTGAAACCTCCGCTCTGACTCTCAGTTGGAGCCTGGTGGAGCTTCACCATAGACCCGAAACCTACCACGCGCTGCGCCGGGAAGCCGAGGCGGTCCTCGGCTCGAAACCTCAATTCGAGAAAATTGGAGAGCTTGTTAAAACCAAAGCGGTGGTAGAGGAAACCCTTCGGCTCCACCCCCCGGTGTGGCACATGGTACGACGAGCGAGTGTCGATATCGACGTCCTGGGGGTGCCGATCAAAGCCGGAACCGATGTGGTGGTCTCTCCGTATCTGCTCCACCGCGACAAGGAGTTGTGGGAGTCCCCCTGCAGCTATCTGACCGAGCGTTTTCTGGACCGGAAAGCGGAAAGGGAGGAGGCTTACATGCCTTTTAGTAGCGGACACCACATCTGTCTGGGCCGCAAGGCCGCTCTGGTGGAAGTCGTGGTTCTGTTGGCCCTCTTTTGTCAGCAGATCGAGGTCGAGTTGTTGGATCAAGAGTTCCCCGTTCTGCTCAGCTCCACGCTGAGGCACAAGAATCCTTTGAGAGCCCGGTTGACGAGACTATGCTAAGAGCCACTCAATCGATCATTGCGCGACTGGAGCTCAATGCCCGAGCGCGAAGTGAGGGCATCGCCTACACCGAAATCAACGGTAAAGGGCTCGCCTCCGGAAGTCTTACTCATCAGGAGTTGCTCCAGCGAGTTCGCTCCAGAGCAGCCTATCTTTTCCGGCATGGTCTCACCCACCAAAGGGTCGTGCTGGCCCTTCCCTCAGGCCTGGAGTTTGTGGTGACCTTTTACGCCTGCCTCTATGCCGGGGCGATTCCCGTGATGATCGAACCTCTTCGCCGTCCCCGGAGTTTTCGCCACTTGCAGGCAGTGATCTCGGACTGCTCCCCGAGGCTTTTGGTGAGCGAGTCGTTTCACGAGGTGGGTTTGGAGTGCTTTGCCCCCTCCGAGCTTGAACTGGAGCGAAACGACGCCGTGGAACCGACCGTGGAAGAACTCGCCTACCTGCAGTACACGTCAGGATCCACCGGCTCTCCTCGCGGCGTTATGGTGACCCATGCTAATATCCTGGCCAACAATCGGGTTATTCAGCAGGTTTGCGAACAACCAGAGGGGGCGACACTGGTCAGTTGGCTGCCGGTCTATCACGACATGGGTCTGGTCTCTAAAGTTCTCCAGGCGACCTACCTCGGTGGGCACTGCATACTCATGAACCCATCCACCTTTCTCTGGAAACCTTCCCTCTGGCTGAAAGCGATTTCCGACTTCAGAGCCCACACCACAGGGGCGCCAAACTTTGGCTATGAACTAGCTCTCCGTAAGATCTCCGAGGAGGACTGCCGAAGTCTCGATCTGTCCTGTCTGAAGACCGCTTTCTGCGCCGCGGAACCGGTTCGCCTCAAGACCTTGCAAGATTTCTCCAAGCGATTCGCGCCCTACGGTTTTCGTCCGGAAGCCCTCAAGCCAGCTTACGGACTGGCGGAGTTTACGCTGTGCGCCACCCTGGCCGGACCGGACAGAAAGCGTTCCCATATCCGGGTCGTCCGGGAGGCACTGAACGAGGGCTCTGTGGTAGAAAGCCCTGAAGGTTTGCCCTACGTCAATTGTGGGACTCCAGCACCCTGCACATCCATCACGATCTTATCTGTGAACGACGGGCAGAGCCTGCCCGAGAACCGGGTAGGAGAGATCGCCCTGGACGGACCTAGTCGCACCACCGGACACTGGGGAGACTCGCCTTCTCCGGCTCCCCTTCGAACCGGTGATCTCGGCTTTCTTCATCAGGGAGAACTCTACGTCGTGGGGCGCAAAAAAGACCTCATCATCCTGGATGGGCGCAACGTGCATCCCGAAGATATCGAACTCACTGTGGAAGCGGCGGATCCTCGAATCGGACCTGGAGCCAGTGTGGCTTTCGCCGGCGATGACGGGACCCGGGAGACCCTGATGGTGGCCCTGGAGCTTCGGCGGGGGGATAAGGCTGCCATAGAGCAAGCAGTGAGAGAAGCGGTCGGAAGAGACCACGACCTGGGGATCCAATGTATCTTTTTTGTCAACCCCGGCGAGCTTCCCCGAACCAGCAGCGGAAAGGTCCGAAGAGGCGCCTGCACGGAGATGTTCTGCTCCAGGGAGGCGGAAGGGTCGGCCGCCCCCATTGCCGACCCCTTGGAGCGATTCCTGTGCGAAAGGCTCGCGGTACTGTCCGGCAGACGCATGGTAGCTCCGGAAACACCCTTCGAGCAACTCGGAATCTCCTCAGTCCAGCGGTTCTCCTTAATGAGCGAACTGGCGGAAGTGCTCGGGATTCCAGTCGCCGGCGACGCCACCTGGACCTATCCAAGTCCTCGAGAGCTATTGGCCAATCTTTCCGGAGGCCAGGACGACACGCTGAGGGTCCTTAACCAAGGGACCAGTGACCCTCTGGTGCTGGTGCCCTCCATCGGAGGCGATATCAATTGGGCCCAGGATCTGCTCAATTTTTTTCCTGAGGAACTGACCGTCATCGAACTGCGCCAGCCACGCGACGCTTTCCCGACCCTTGAGCAACTCGCGGAATCCATGGTTGAAGCTCTTCTGAAGCAGTGCCCACGCGGCCCCTTTTCCCTGGTCGGCTACTCTTTGTATTCTCGACTTGCCTATGAAGTCGCTCGTCAACTTAAATTTAGAGGGCTTGAAATCAAACTCGTGGTGGCCATAGACGGTACGGTCTATAACTGGCGGAGGCTGTCTCTGCTAGAGTTCTGGCGTCAGTTCTGGACCTACATTTTGGGGCACACGATACAGGTTATAAGGCGCAGGGGAATCTCGGGGTTGCTATCGGGGATGCGAGGAGCCTGGCGCAACCTTCTCGATTTTCTGTTCTTGAGAGGGGTTCCTATTCCAGAATTTCTACGAGCAGTTCCCGAACCCGGGAACTCTCCAAATCAAGAAATTTTGGACTTAAATCTAAGACTTGGAAACGCTTATCGACCGAAGCCAATGGAAGGGAATATCCTGGTCTTTCGAACTCCCCCTAACAATTTTTCAGGAATTCTCTTAAGAGATGCCGGCTGGGGCGAAGTAGCTCTCGGGAAAATTGAAATTGTAGACCTCCAAGGGACGCATTCCTCCATTCTCAAGTCACCCACTGCCGAGGTCATTGCCCGAACCATTCTGGAGCGCCACCTCGGAGCGGAGCTGAAAAGACTTGGGACAAGAGTAAGCATGTGTTAAACTAAAAGTTCATGACAGAACCCGAGCCGAGCGGCCAGGAAAACAGCAACAGCACGCCCTCGGATGGGCTGTTTCGCGATGCCCTCTCAGAGATAACAAAGAACCTCCAGTGGGACAAGATGTTGACCGACGGCGACACCGGTCGAGAGGTCCTGACCCTCACGACCACTCCCGAAGAGCGTTACAAGTTTCTGTCTCTGTGGAAATCGGTCGCCCGGGACGTTGCCCTGGAGACGGGGGTACTTCTTCCTTCGGTATCGTTTCTCGAAGGGACGGGCGGCGAACTCACCTGGGGAGACGAGCACCTCGGTTGCGTACAGGGAAGCGACGAGACGGAACTCTTTGCACTTCTCAAGAGAAACGCCTGGCGCTTTCTAAGCATCCGGCAGGTTGAGGCTCGACTGAAAAAGCTGTGGGCTGATCGCCCGGAATTGCACCGTGCGTACGAAGAGGTCAGCCTGGGGCAGACCCGCACCGTGAGGACTCTGCGAAGGCTTTTGCGGGAGGGCTATTCCCTGAAAAGCTTTGCCTCGGTGATGGAATGTCTGATCCTGGTTCGATCCCAATATTCAGCTCAGGCCGATCTGGTAGAGGCGGTGATAGCCGAACTCGATCGCCCCAAATCAACTCGAACTCGCAAACAGCCGGAAAAGCGACCCTCCACCGGCCAGGACTTCCATGAGCAATCCCGTTCTTACGAGATCCTGGTTCAACTCGGCAAGGCGTTGCTCTGTCTGGTCGAACCCGGGGAGGGGATGACCCTGCTGGAGAGGGTTTCCAGTCTACGCCTGGCTTTTGCCCATCGCACAGGCTTCGTCTTGCCAGGCATCCATTTCGCCGACAAGCTGGACATGGACCCTAACCTCTTTCGCATCCTGGTTCGAGACGAGGTCTGCTTTGAGGGAGAGGTGCATCCGAAGCTCTGGCTGGCCATCGGACCAGAGCACGTCCAGCGGAATATTCGAGGTATCCACACCCAGGACCCCATCTACGGTATGCCGGCAGCCTGGGTCGTCCCCGCGTTGAGAGAAGAGTGCGAGAGCAAAGGCTGTATGCTCTTCACTCCCGAGAGCGTGATCAGCATGGCCATCACCGAAACCCTTTCAGCCAACCTGAGCAGACTCTTCACTTACGGCTACCTGGTGGAAGGCCTGCTCAAGTCTCTCAAGAGCGAAGAGGGACCGCTGGTCGATCTCTACGCCGCCTCCCCCACCGCCACCAGGCTCGCCAAGCTGGTTTTTGTGCGCTTGCTGGAAGAGCGAATTTCCATCCGGGATCACGTCACGATCCTGGAAACCGTGTTGGAGTATGACGGCCAAAACTTGAGCGCCTGGGAGCTCACCGAGATCGTACGAAAGCGCCTGGCCGGAACCCTCTGCGCCCCTCATCTCCAGGGAGGGAACATACTTAAGGTCACTGTCCTGAGCGCCGGACTGGAGGAACTCTGTCGGGGCTGTCTGGACCAAGAAAGCCGGGTTCTCAAACCGGATTTCGAGCAGGAGCGAAAACTCGCCGAGTCCTTTAAACTGGCCGTTGAGGCGTTGCGCGAAGCGGGGCATCCCGAGATTCTATTGACCTCTGCCGAACTGCGGCGCCCGTTGCGGGACTTTCTCTGTGCGAATATCCCTACCCTGACGGTGCTGTCTCGAGACGAGATCCCGGCTCGAGTGGAGCTGCTGTGCGTGGGTGAAATCGCCTCCCGACTCACCCCCGCCCCAAACCGCAGCCGCTCCTTCCCCCGCGGCCGGCGCCTGAAAACCAGATTAGCGAAAGGCCGAAAGGAAAGCTAGAGCTCCGTTCCCGAGGGAACCCTCCCTTGAATCATCTAGGGTAAGATGATATCTTACTTTTATGAGGACAAAAGTTTCCAGCAAGGGTCAGATCGTTTTGCCCGCCGAGTTACGAGACCTGGACCGGATCGAGGCAGGACAACAGTTTTCGGTGGAAAGAGTGGCTGAGGGTGAATACCTGCTCCGACGCGTGCTCGAACCGGGAGTTGGTATCGCAAATTGGCTTTCAAGCTGTCCGGCAAGGGATTGGTTTGAGGCTATACCTTCCGAGTCCACGGATCAACTGTGAAATATCTGGTCGATGCCAACGTACTGAGTGAGCCCACCAAGTCCGAGCCTCAAACGAGCGTTGTCTTATGGCTCAATGAAAATGAGAAAGAGATTTGCGTCAACCCGATTGTCCTGGGAGAAATGAAGTACGGTATTCTGATGCTACCTGAAGGAAAGAGGCGTCGGGCCCTCCTCGATTGGTTTCACAAGGGCGTCATTCGAATTCCCCTGCTCAAACTGGATTCCAATACCGCCCATTGCTGGGCCCAGCTTCTCTCAGATTTGCGCAGCAAGGGCAACGCGATGCCTGTAAAGGACAGCCTGATCGCAGCCTCCGCCAGCCAACATAATTTGACCGTCGTTACCAGAAACGTTAAAGATTTTCGCTCCACGGGATTGAGGGTCCTCGATCCTTTTACTCCTCCTCGGGATCCCCGGTAACGTCAGGCTCTTTGCAGTAGCGGTCCAGCCACTCGAAAAACACCCGATGCCAGACGATACCGTTTTGAGGGCCCAAGACCCAGTGCCCTTCCTCCGGGAAGTAGAGAAAGCGAGAGGGAATGTCTTTCACCTGAGCGGCGGTGAAGGCTTCGAGCCCTTGATTGATAGGCACCCGAAAGTCTTTCTCGCCGTGGATCACCAGCAGTGGGGTGTCCCACTCCCCCACGAACTTATGAGGGCTGAACTTGTCATAGAGGGCTTGGGTCGCGGCGTCCTTCCAGTAGGGGCCGCCCATCTCCCAATTGACGAAGAAAAGCTCTTCGGTGGTACCGTACATGGAGTCCAGATTAAACACCCCGCAGTGGGCGATCATAGTGGCAAAGCGATCCTGGTGGTGTCCCATAAGCCAGTACACCGTGTATCCACCGAAGCTCGCACCGATGGCGGCCACCTTATCGTTGTCCACGAAAGGCTCTTTTCTCATCGCGTCGGTGGAACTCAGGATGTCTTGCATGGCCTGACCGCCCCAATCGCCTGAAATGTCGTCGTTCCACTTTTGCCCAAAGCCGGGCAGGCCCCGCCGGTTGGGGGCTACCACGATGTAGCCGTTGGCGGCCATCAGGTGAAAATTCCAACGGTAGGAAAAGCTCTGTCCGATCTGCCCCTGGGGGCCACCCTGACAGTAGGTGAGGAGCGGGTACTTCCGGGCCGGGTCGAAATCCGGCGGATAGATCACCCAGTTGTGGATCTTCTGGCCGTCGGTCGCCTCCACCCAGCGCTCTTCGATCTTCGGAAGCTTGAGGCCGGCGAAGATCTTGTCGTTGATATGGGTGAGAGTGCGGGTCTGGGCGTTGGCCAGGTTCAAAAGAGCCAGTTCGTGCGGTCTTTCCATGCTGGAAAAGGAGGCCAGTGCCTGCTTGCCGTTGGGGAGAACGGCGTTGAGCGACCAGTTGTAGCGACCTTTGGAGAGCTGCTTCAAGCCGCTTCCGGATCGGTTCACCTGAAAGATCTGCTCGGTTCCCCGTTGCTCGGAAACGAATGCAAGCCCGCTCCCGTCAGGAAGCCAGGTCGCTCCGTGGGAGGTCTGGTCCAGCCCCCGCGTTGCTTCTGTCGTGGCTTTGCTCGAGAGGTCGTACACCATGATTCGGTTGCGGTCCGCTTCGAAGCTCGCCCGGGCCATCGACTGGTAGGCCAGGTACTTGCCATCGGGAGAGTAAGTGGGGTTGTTGTCGTAGCCCGGATTGCTCTTGGTGATATTGTGGTGAGTTTTGGGGTCGGCAAGGTCCACCAGGTAGACATCCGAGTTGGTAGACTCGGCCCACTTCTCCACGTCTTTCATGGTAAACGCGATCTGCTGCCCGCCGGGCGCCCAGTCGTACTGTTGAGAGCCACCGAAGGGAGGGACCGGGCAGTCGACCTTCATCCCCTCCATCAGGTCGATAGCTTGTCCGGCCTTTCCGTTGGTGCCTAAACTGGCCACGTGCAGATGGCTGTACTTGTAGTCATGCCAGGCGTTCCAGTGGCGGTACATCAATTTGTCGATGATTCGAGCGTCAGATTTGGGCAGGTCCTCGTAAATCTCTTTGACCTCTTTATCCAGCTTGATGTCTCGGGTAAAGGCGATGTGAGTGCCGGTAGGAGACACCTTTAAGTTGCCGATGCCGTCTTTGAGGGCGGTGATCTTCAAAAGCGATCCGTCCTGGGGGTTCACAGCCCAGGCCTGAGGCGAGTGGCCTTCACCCTTTTCTTGCATCCCGATGATGAAGATGCGCTCTCCGAAGGGGCCCCGCCCAAACTGTACGTCTCCCACCGATGCCCAACTCTCCAACAGTTTGCGCGAGTTTCCGCTGGCCAGGTCCAGCACGAAAAGATCGGTGGTTCCGCTATTCTCCTTCAACTCGTAGTTACGAACCGTGTAGACAGCGGTCTTCCCATCGGCCGACACGTCCACGCCTCCCAGGCGCCCTAGCTTCCAGAGAAGCTCAGGTGTCATGAGGTCGGTGGTAGCTTCGGTCTGGGCGCTAGCCAGCGTGGTCAGGAAAAGGAGAAAGACAAGAATCGCTTTTTTCATGCCTCGCGCTTCTCGTTTGACGAGTGATCCCCTTGAAGGATACCACCCGGAAGGATGCCTTGGGTCAATTCAGTTCGGTATCAGGATCCCACCCGGTTCGGGATAAGCTAAGAGCAACTTCCCCGAGGTGAGGACAATCATGGAGCGAGCGAGCTTTCGTATCAGACAAAGTGTAAGGGCGTACCGAAACTTTTTACGCAAAAACCCTAAACAGATGAGGGTCCTCATGGCCCTCTTAGCCGGAACCCTCACTCTCTTATTTCTGGGCGCCGTGGCATTCTGGGGCACCGTGATTGCGGGACTCCCCGACGTGACAAAGCTGGCCGGATACGACCCGGCTCAAACCACCAAGATCTACTCCCGAGACGGCACCCTGGTGGCCACCCTGTTCGACCAGAACCGCACCCCCGTCACCATCGACCAGGTCTCCAAACCGATGCAGCAGGCTATCGTAGCCATCGAGGACCGCCGCTTCTTCGAACATCGGGGTGTTGACTATCGAGGGATCATGCGCGCGGTCTTTGGAAACGCAGTGAGAGGCGAGGTGGAGCAAGGGGCTTCCACCCTGACCATGCAGTTGGCTCGCCGGCTCTTTCTGACCAACGAACGCACCTACACCAGAAAGATTCGGGAGGCCGTCCTGGCCAACCGGATCGACCGAACCTTGAGCAAAGAGAAGATTCTGGAACTCTACCTCAATGAGGTCTACTTCGGGGCGGGGGCGTACGGCATCGATGCAGCCGCCGGGGTTTACTTCCGCATCAACCCGTCCGAGCTAAACCTGTGGCAATCGGCTCTTCTGGCCGGCCTGGTGCAGGCGCCTTCAGCCTTCTCCCCCATCGACAACAAAGAGGCCGCTCTCCAGAGGATGGATGAAGTTTTACTGGCTATGGAGGCGGACTCGCTGATCACCGAAGCCGAGCGCCTCCAGGCCAATCGGTTGGCCGCCCCATACCAGTTTAAGAACAACTCCCTCAAGCTCTCCGATGGGATGTTGAAGTACCCCTACTTCACCACCTACGCGGTCAAGCAGCTTTCGGAACACTTTCCCGAGAACTACGTCCGACGAGGCGGGCTGCACGTCTACACCACGCTGGACATAGATCTGCAGCAAGCCGCTGAAAAATCGCTGACCGCCGAAGTGGAGGGGCCCGGACGGCAGATGGGGGCAGACGCCGGGGCGGTGGTGGTGCTGGACAACAAGACCGGACAGGTCCTGGCTATGGTGGGAGGCACCCAGTGGGACACCGACAACCAGTTCAACCGAGCCTGGCAGGCCCGCCGCCAGCCCGGCTCTGCCTTCAAGATGTTTGTGTACGCTGCGGCTATGGAAGCCGGCTTCTCCCCTGAACACGAGATCGCCGATACCGAAGCCGTCTTCAACTACGACACCCACCCCTGGAAACCGGCCAACTCGGATGGCCGCTTCATGGGACCCATTCCACTGCGCACCGGACTACAGTTTTCACGCAACCTGGTGGCTGCCAAACTGATGGCCCACGTGGGGCCCTCTCGGGTGATCGGATTGGCTCACCGGATGGGCATCGAGGCGGAGCTCCCTCAAGTCATCTCCCTGTCGCTAGGAGCCGGAGAGATCTCCCCCCTGGAGATGGCCCGCGCTTTTTCGGTGCTGCCTAACGGTGGGGTGCTGAAAGAAAACGGCGTGCTTTTGAAAGTGACCGATTCCGAGGGTCGACTCATCGAAGACTTCAGTGACGAACAATCCGAGTCTCGGGCCATGTCTACCCAGACCGCCACCCTGATGTGTGAAATGCTGCGCCGAGTGGTGATTGGCGGGACCGCCACCGCAGCCAATATCCCCGGGACCTATATCGCCGGGAAGACCGGCACCACGGACCGCTTCATCGACGCCTGGTTCGTGGGCTTTAGCCCCCACCACACCATCAGCGTCTGGATCGGCCGCGACGACAACAAGCCGATGGGAAGGGTCTACGGGGGCACCTTGCCCGCCAACGTCTTTCGCCAGGTCGCCGAACACGCGCTTCGGGGGAAAGACCCTGGAGCCTCGCTCCCTGGGGTGGAATTCGGCCAACCGACCTCGGTGGAACTCTGTTGGGATAGCACCTATCCCGCTCTAGCGACCTGCCCCAAGACCTATCGTGAGAGCTTCTCAGCCGGGGTCGTGCCCAACCGAGACTGTCCCATGCACCGCCAGATCAAGAAAGAAGTGGTGCTCAGCAAGCGGCCCGACGGAACCCTGACCAATCTCACCCCGGAATTGCAGGCAACGCCCTCTCCTGCGAAAGACGAACTCGATCCCAGGAAGGACCCCCTGGTGATAACTGCGGCCGGCGCCATGATCCCGTATCGGGAGAAACCACCGGTGAGCACCGTGAAAGTCGTTGAGATCAAACTCAAAAACGAGTATCCGACCGTGGTCAAGCCCACGCAAGAGCAGTTCTTTGATGAAGCGATGGATGATATCACGGAACCCGTGCCTGAAAAGGTGTACCTCACCGATGGCGAGGGAGAACTCACCGTGATAACCGAGGACCTGACAACCGACACCGGAGAAGAGATCGTCAGACTGGAGACCGAGACCGACGAAGTGATCTACACCAACCAGGACGTTCGGATCCCTCCGGACCCGGTGGAGTCGGAGTTATAGGAGAAATTCTTGCTGGGGAATGGGGTCCTCCAACGGGATGGGTGCCGCCCTTGTTCATAAAATAGCAATCTCCCGGAAACACTTTCTTATCGTTCCGGACACATTCTGAGCCACAATTGCCATCTATCCTAGAACTTAGGTTATAGTATTGGAGATGAGATGGCGAAGAAACGAAAGGTTCCCAAAGCGGAGTACGCCTTCGCTCACCTGGTGGCAGCCACCCTGTACAACCATCTCCACAAGCCGGGAACGAAGGCCCGGGAAGACAGAAAGTACAGCCTGGTCACCGCCCTCCACGGACTCGGCCTCAAGAGAAAGGAGATCGTCGAGTTCTACAGTTTCATCGACCAGATCTTGCGGCTCTCAGCCAGCCAGGAGAAGAACTTCAAGCTCAAGCTTCGGCAATTCGAAAAGGAGAGAAAAATGCGATACATCACCAGCATAGAGAGACTGGGCCGAGAAGAGGGCCTAGAAAAGGGCCGGAAAGAGGAGCGCCTACAGGTGGCCCAGCGAATGCTTGCGCGCGGTTGCGACAGGGCCCTCATCCTGGAAGTCACAGAGCTTTCTGATCGAGACCTGGCAGCCCTGGAAAAAGAAGTGGAGACAAAGAAAGGTTAACGGATCTCTTGCTGGGGAAAAGCGGCCCTAGCCTGGGCCAGGCGGGCGGTGAAGACCGGGTTGTCCGGCAAGATCTCCACCGCTCGTTCGAGGCACTCGGCGGCCTTGCGGAAGTCTGCCTTCAGCAGGCGGTGCATGCCCAGAAGCCCCCAGGCCGGGCCGTGGCCGGGGTGATACTCAACCACTCGTCGAAAGGCCCGCTCCGAGGCTTCTCTGTCGCCCAGGGCAAAAAGTGAGCAGCCTAGGCGGTGCCAGAGATCCGGAGCCTCGGGGGCTTGCTCCAGGGCTTGCTCCAGGACCGTGCAGGCCAGATCCGGGCGTCCCGCTTCCTCTAGAATGAGACTCTTGGAGTAGAGGGTGAAGGGGTCGGTGGCTTCTTCCTGTTCCATCTCTTCCAGGGCGGACGCCAGGTCTCCCGAACTCAAATGATCCAGAGCCTTGCCCAGAGCATCCTCCAGGCCTGCCGCCTGGTAAGCGGTATCTTCCAGCTTGGAGCGCTGCACCCGGTGAGCCCAATAGTAACGGCTCAACTCGATCAGTTCCTC
>JBAYRN010000042.1:0-41508 GCA_041676625.1 Vulcanimicrobiota bacterium | reverse complement strand
CGACCGGAAAAGGTGCGACCATTGGGCCCATCGGTCACGGCCCCCTTGACCGTGCCCTTAAACGATTCGATATTCCCATCCACGAAAGTGACCCCGTTGAGGTTCCCGCTGAAAACCCTGGCCAGGCCCTCTTCATAATCAAGGAATACAGTGCTGTCTTTAGGTACCGACGCCGAGCCTCCCTCGATGGTGAAGCCGGGGGGAACCTGATAGCCGGCGTCGACCGTCACCTCCACGACTTCGTAGGTTCGGTCTCCGGCGGGTTGGGGCACCGATTGATGCAGGGGATTGTCCTGATCGTACTCCTCTTCGCTGAGGGGGGTGAGGTGGTTGGTGATATAGATGATCGGGTTGTCCGGGTCCTCCACGTAGATGGTCCAGGGACCGGTCCCGTGCACATCGGGATCATACGGTACCGAGACGATCTGTGGTACCTGAACGATCTCCTGGTCATAGACCGGGGATTGCACGGTGGTGGTCACCCCGTCCCCCGCCACCACGGTGGTTTCGTAGTGAGAGATGAAGGTGCGAACCTGGTCGACCATCTCCACCTCGTTCACAAACTCCGGTGGTTCAGTGGTCTGTTGGAGCACGTAGTTAGGTCTTTCGACCTGCTCTTCGACCACCTCGAAGTAAGCGATTTCGATGTGCTCTTGCTCTATCTTCTGGACCTGGTTGCCGTTGGCATCCAGTTGCAGGGTCACCTTGGAGTCGCCCACCACGTAGACTCCGCCCTTCACGTCTCCAGCCTCATCACTGGCCACATAAACGCCCCGATCCAACTGGCCGGAGAACGGCTCGTCCCCTCTAGATTTCTCCCGCAGGTCGTTTCCGTCCCGATCTTGGGCGGTATCGGGGAAGTAGATATCGCTCACCTGGGTGAGGTTTCCTCGCCCCCCCTCGACGATGCGTTGATAGCGCTGTTCCACGGACCCGTTCTCATCGAAGGGAACCGCCTCGGGCAGGCGGTTGAAAGCCGTGGCTCCACTTTCCAGATAAGCGTTTCCGTCGCCCTCCCCCGGGACGTCTTCGCCTTGCTCCTCGGTGGTACGGGCGTGGGTCATCTGGGCGTAAGGACCGGAGACAAAAGGCTCCCCACCGTCTTCGAAGAAATCCCCGGTCTTGTGGCTGAGCACAAAGAAGTCGTTGGTGTGGAAAGGACCGGTGACGGTATTGGAGCCCAGGCCGTAGATCATGACATCGTCCGGTCTCTCCTCGTCTCGCCAGTTGTCGATGAAGAGAGCGTAATGAGCGAACCCTTCCCGGACGATCTGGACCTTCACCTCCCGCACCTTATCCTCCCGATAAAAGGCCTCGGAAGTGATGCCGAAGTGGCCGAGACCGAGCAATTGGATGTTGGTGGTGTAGGTCCAGTTTTCTACCAGTTGTTCTTGTTGGCCGAAGGTGGTGTTGAAACCATCCAAAAGAGCCTGGGTAAAGACCGTGCCCTGGGGCCGGCTCTCGATCCAGGAGATGGCATCCTTGACCCCCGCGTCCAGGGCGTAGTGCCCGCCGATGTCGACTCGGGACTTCTGGGCAGCGTTGTACTCGACCGGCAGTACCTTGAAAAGGGTAAAGGCCAGAAGCAGGGTTAGAAAGGTGAACAGGGAGGCCAGGATCAAAATGGAGCCCCGGTTTTTGCGCTGTGAAATCTTCATCTTCTTGCTACCTCAAACTTTCTGAAGGTACGGGTAAAACGGCCGAGGTTTCGATCACACGGACCTCCCCTGCTTCCCGGATGCTGATCTTCTGCTCGGTTCGCACCGTCACGTTGATCAGGCTCGAATCGGAAATGGCCGGCAGAAACTGCAACCCCAGTAAAGCGGTGCCGAGTATCCGGGGCGGTACGTCATCGTCAAACTCCGTGGGATCGGTGGCGCTCATCTGCCGGAGCACGAGGCGTTGCTCGGCCGGCTCAAAGACCGCCCGAAAACGAAACGCCCTGAGATCGCGCCGCTCCACGAATTGGTTCCGCCGTTTCACGTAGTCTTCGGCCAGCAGGTCTTCGGTGGTGATGATCTCCAGCGCCGTGGGCGAGGCCATATCTGGGTCCGGCCCGTCTTCCGGCAGAATGACCCGCACCGGCTGGGCTCCCAACGGGTTGGGGTCGCAGGCCACGGCGACCACCGGAGTCAGTTTGTCTACCAGATGCCGGGCGTTCTGAACCGCCTCCACTTTGTCTACGGTATGCCCCACCGCAGTCTGGCTACCAAAATAAACCTGAATCACCAGCGCGAAAAGAAGCAGCGTGATCCCCGAAACAACCAGGACTTCGATCAGGGTAAAGCCTGCGGATCTCTTAGTTTCGGACATGGCGTACCACCCCCGTGAGTTCGGAACGATGCTCCCCCTGGGTATCGTTCCAGTAGATGTTCACCGTAACTCTGGCCAGGTTATAGCGGTGATTGTCGGGGTCGTCGGCGAGGCGTTCCACCCGGATGTTGCGACGATACTTCTCTACCCGGTCGGGTATGAAGGAGAGTCCACCGAAGGGAGGTGCGTTGAGCAAGCTCCGATCTTGGGGGGCATCGTTGATCCCGCTCTCGGAAGTTGGCCAGGGCTCACCGGGCGAGGAACTATCGAGCAAGCCGGTGTTCTGAGTGTATTCCAGGTAGGTCCGGGCCAACTGGGTCGATTCGGAAATGTATTTACCCCGGGTGGAGTTTCTGATCCCGTAGACCAGGGCAGCCGTCACTCCCGCCAGGCCTATCACGATCACCAGGATCGCGATCATCACCTCGGCCAGCGAAAAGCCACCATGCTTATATTTGGTTGATAGCATGTGAGCAAGCTCCTGTTTATCTATTTGTTACAGAAGACAACATGCTCAATTCTAGCAGAAAAATGTGAACTTGATATTAATGAATTGGGGAAATTAGCCGCTGCCCTGAGTTTTCAGCAAAACGGTCACGTACCGCTTCAACTGCTCCAGCAACTGCTCGTGTAAGTCTTTGAAGCGAACGCAGTGGATACTGCTATTGGAGACCACGTCGAACTGGTGGTGCAAAATATCTCCGCTGACCCTCAAGGCCGGAAGCTTGGCCTGCGCTCTTACCGAGATGGTCACGCTCGCACCGGGGTTCATGTGCTGTTTGCTTTGAAAGAGCGCTCCGCCCAGACTGATATTGGTCAGGAGCCCCTGCACCGAGATCCCTTCGTCATTGCGCATCTCAGCGTCGATGTGAGCTTTGGCTCGAACCATCTTGCGCCTCTCCTCGAATGCGCCCTGCTCAGAGGCCGTCTTTTCCAGGACCGTGTGGACCCAGGTGTTTTTCAATTCCGCACCCTCGACCTGATAAACAAGGCCGGCCTCGTAGGCATCGCCCTGCCGCAAGAACCATGCCACCTTGCATGGTAGGCGGTTTGGAACGGTGGCGAGTTTTTGATACGGCAGGCGGGTCAGCTTGCCCCCGGGCACTCCCCGAAAGACCAACTCCAGCTTCTGTCCGGGATAGTATTTGTTGACCGTATGGATGCGCAGGCCCAGGGGGCCTATATCGATGACGATCGCCTCCCTGGCCTTCTTCCTCTCCAAGGCGTAAATAGCGTAGCGACAGACGTGCCGGATATGCCGTCGGCGCTCCTCGGTGGGATAGGTCCTGAGCACCTTTGCTATTCCTTGAATGATGTCGTTTATCATGGCCTAACGAACCGGTTTCCTCAAAGCTCGGCTCTTCCCTTGAAGAAGGCGAACATTAACCGAATCGGTAGACTCAGAGCACCAGCATGCTGTCGCCGAAACTGTAGAAGCGATACTCCTGGCGAATGGCTTCTCGGTACGCGCGCAGCACATTTTCACGACCGGCCAGGGCGGCCACCAGCATGAGAGGGCTTCGATCCGGCATGTGAAAATTGGTGAGCATGGCGTCTACGAATCGCCATTCGTAGGGTGGGTAGATGAAAAGGCTGGTCTCTCCCGAGCCGGAGTGCAGTACTCCGTCTTTGCTCTGAGTCTCCAGCACCCGGGTCGCCGAGGTGCCCACCGTCAGGATGGTCTTCCCCTCTTTTTTGGCCTGGTTCAGCCGGGCGGCCGTCCCCTCGGACAGATGAAACCACTCACTATGCATGGTGTGAGAGGAGAGCGGCCCGTGTTTGACCTCGGCGAAGGTCCCGTAACCAACGTGCAGAGTCACCGACTCCCGCTGCACACCGTTGAGTTCAAGTTTTTGTAGGACCGCCTCGGTAAAATGAAGCCCCGCCGTGGGGGCAGCCACCGAACCCTCTTCCCGGGCGTAGACGGTTTGATAGCCCCCGGCTCCCTTTTTGGACTTCACGTAAGGAGGCAGGGGCACTTCACCTAAGGACTCCAGGTGCTGATAGATCTCGTCTTCGAACTCCACCAGGGTGGTGTCGGACTGGCAGGCTCCCAGTGAAGTCGCCGAGACCTCTCCAATCTTCCAGTGGGTGCCCTGCTTCCACTCTCCCAGCACTTCCCAGCGGGAAGGTTGGAGCTGGCGCAAGAGAAAGAGTTCTTCGCTGCCCCCCGACTCTTTCTCCGCCCAGAGTCGGGCTCGAATGACCTTGGAGTCGTTGATTACCAGGCAGATCTGCTCATCGAGCAGCTCCGGAAGTTGATGAAAGACGTGATGAGCCAGTTCGCCGGATTTCTTGTTTAAGTGTAAAAGCCGGGCCGAATCTCGGGGTTCGGCCGGCTCCTGGGCTATCAGCTCTTCGGGTAATTCGAAATAGAAATCTTGACGAGTAAGTTCGGGCATGGCCTTGAAAGTGTCACGCCCAGAGCGGATGTCCTCGCTAGGAGCATGTCGGAGTAGTCGGACCGAGCAGAGCGAAGGACATTTTGTTCAGGCGGATAGTGAAATTTTGCCCTAATATTGGGCTATATTCGGGTGAAATGAGCTATTCGCATGGACAATAATGAACGAGGCCTCTGCGATGGGAGACTACTCCGACACGCTCCTAGGCACTAAATCCAGCCGTCCATAACGTTTAGAAAATCCACCAACTCGTTGCCGGAAGGCTTTTCTTCCGAGGCGTTTCGCCGGGCTCGGAGCAGTTCGTAATCGGGTGCAATATCTTCATCTTGGGAGTGGGTTACAATAATCATAACTTGAGAGTAGCCAGGCCAGGACGTAAGATGGGCAAATTCCGGGGGGTCACTGTTAACAATCTGTGAAATTTTCTTGCCGTTATGTTAACACGCTAATAGCACGCTCCTTCGGTTCAACAAAGGGACTAGCCAGGGGGAGACGAACCGCCCGGCATGGCTGAAATCGGTATACTCCACGGAACTCGCGAGAGCTTCCCTCAGGCGGTATTGGAAGCGCTGAATAGCTACCGGCGTGGCTGTTGCCGATTCCTCACGGTCGATGCTCTCAACCTGGAGGACTACCAGAACAGCGGCTGGTCTACCCCGGTTGTACTGGACCTTTTCTCTCGCCGCCTCCCTTTCCTCAATGAGAGCCTCTATCTGGTCTGGCAGTTCAGCTCCACCAAGGTTCTTAATGAGCCCCGAACCCTGCGCTTGCACAACCGCGCCACCGTGCGCCAGTTGGCCAGACTGGCGGGATTCAAGACCTCCGCCGCCTACCTCTTTCCGGCTCGCGAAACCTTTCCCAAACTGCCCCACGAGGGTTTCGTCAATTTGAAGTATCCCGTGTCCTGGGAGAAGGCGTTAGAGGAGTGTGGACCCTATCCGATTCTCCAGAGCCTTGCCTTTTCCGGCGAACAGGGTGGGCTGATCACCGACCTGGGCACCCTGTGGCGGCGCTACAACGAAACCGGTAGCGGTCTCCAGGAACTGGTCAGCCCTCCCCGCTCCGAACGGATCTATCGGGTCTACTTCGTGGGCGAAGTGGTCCTGGTCCGGGAGATGGATCTCCTGACCAGACAGCTCTACCCCAACAGCGCCCTTCCCCCTTCCGTCACCAGACCCCTGATTGCAGCAGCCCGTAAGCTGAGACGAGAGATCCATCTCGACATCTCGAGTTTCGACTTCGGTTGGGACGGGGACGAGGTGGAGTATATCGACCTGAACCCGGATCCCACCCTGGAATGGTGGAATCTGGGAGAACACGACTTCAGTCTGTTGGTGGATGGAGCCGTTAATCTCTTAAAAAATTTGCTCATGCCGGCATCTCTGTCGGCAGCCAAAGTCACCGATCATAAATCTGCATCAAAGAAGAAAGGCAAACCATGACGCTTACAAAGCTACAAAAAGACGGAGTCGACGCAGCACTGGCGGCTGCGGCCCGGGAAGGCAGCCGCCTGGAGGCCATCTCCTTTTACAACACGATCCTGGAAAAAACTGACATCAAGGAGTTTGCTCAGTCGCTCCAGGCCGACCTGCGGGCACGGGGAGTGATGTTTGGTGACCGCCCGCTCTGCCCTTTTCTACGCCCCAACTTTGTGGGGCGAGAACAGTTAGGTCTGTTGGCCTCTGCGGTCCGGGGAGTGGTGGGCGCCATGAACGTATTGGCACCTCGTATCGTGGCCGAGCCTGAGCTTCAAGACTTCCTGGGCATGACCGATCAAGAGCGAATGCTGGCGGCGGTCGACCCCGGCTATGCCGATCTCTCGGTGACCAGTCGTCTGGATAGTTTCTTGCTTGGTGGCAAGGTACGCTTCGTGGAGTACAACGCCGAGGTGCCGGCCGGGATCGGCTACAACGACCGGATGTCCGAAGCCTTTATGCAAACCAGCGTCATGCAGGAGTTCTCCAAATTTTATCCCACCTCACCGCTCTTCACTTCCGATGCGCTTCTAAACGCTCTGATCGACACCTATCGTCGCTGGGGCGGCAAGGATGACCCGGTGATCGGTATCATCGACTACGACGATCTCCCCACCATTCATGAGTTTGAGATCCTGCGCCAGTTCTTCACCTCTCGGGGCTACAAGACCGTGGTCTCAGACCCTCGCAAATTGCGAGTCAACGGTGACGGGGAGCTATTTGCAGGGGATCAAAAGATCAACCTGGTCTACCGCCGCCTCCTGACCAATGAACTGTTGGAGCGTTTCGAGGAGGCCAAGGCAGTCTTTGAGGCCTACAAGGCCGGCACCATCTGCGCGGTCAATACCTTCCGCTCCAAGTACCTGCACAAGAAAGCCATCTTCGCTCTCATCACCGATCCCAAGTACCAGGATGGAATGACCGAGGAGCAGCTCTTCTCCGTCTACACCCACGTGCCGTGGACCCGCAAAGTGGAAGACACCAAGACCACCGACCCCGAGGGGCACCCCATCGAACTGCTTTATTTTATCCGTAAGAACCGGCGTGATCTGGTGATGAAGCCGAACGACGAGTACGGCGGCAAAGGGATCTTCGTGGGCTGGGAACTCGACGATCGAGAGTGGGACAACGCCATTCAAACAGCCTTATCTTCCTACTATCTGGTACAGACCAGGGTGGAAGTGGCTCGGGACTCCTATCCCAGTTGGAACAGCGAAGAGCAAGCCATCCAGTGGGGCGAGTACACGGTAGACCTGGACCCCTTCGTCTTTTTTGGTGAAATCGAGGGTCTGCTAACCCGTCTGTCGGCCACCGCGCTCTGCAACGTGACAGCCGGCGGTGGCGGAGTGCCCACCTTCGTCCTAGACTAACCGCTCCATTGATGGTGTACATAGGCTGCGATACGGGTGGAACCTTCACCGACTTTGTCTTCTTCTCCCCGTCTCGCGGTCTGGTCACCCTAAAGCTCTCCTCCACCCCTGACGACCCCAGTCGGGCGGTGCTCGACGGGATCGACCAATTGTGTCCCGGAGCCCCGCCCCGGGGGGTCAATCACGCCACCACGGTAGCCACCAACTCCCTGCTGGAAAAAACCGGGGGAAAAATCTGTTTCATCACCACCGAAGGCTTCGGCGATTTGCTCTGGCTGGGTCGGGGGGAGCGCCGGGAGCTTTACTCCCTGTGCCCGACCCGAGTCGAGCCCCTGGTCAGGCGCGAGCACGTGCTGGAGGTCAGTGAACGAGTGGGATCCGACGGTTCAATCCTCAAGTCTCCAGCCGAGATCCCCCTCCTCGAGAACGACTTCGACGCGGTGGCGGTCTGCCTGCTGCACGCAAGTTTGAATCCTGAGCACGAACTTGCGCTGGAAAGACGGTTTGCCGGTCAGCGGGTTTTTCTTTCCCACCGGGTAGCCCCGGGGAGTGGAGAATACGAGCGCGCTACCACCACCGTCCTGGCCGCCTTTCTCTCGGTCCGAGTGCAGCGTTACCTGGAAAATCTGCAATCTCGCTTGAGTCGCACCGAGCTTCACATCGTCCACTCGGCCGGGGGCTTGCTGACCGCTGAAGAGGCCATGAAGCGGCCTCATCGCTTAGCTTTATCCGGTCCGGCCGCCGGGCTCCGGGGCGCTCTGGAGGTAGGGCTGGAGTGTGGCCTTCCAAACCTGGTCACCCTGGATATGGGAGGCACCTCCACCGACGTGGCGATGCTCGCCGAGGGCGAACTTCCCTACGCCTGGCAGACCAAGATCGAGGGTTATCCCCTGCGGGCCCCCACCCTGGAGATTCACACCATCGGTGCGGGAGGAGGCTCCATCGCCAGGGTCGATGCGGGCGGCCTGTTGCGCGTGGGCCCTCGCTCAGCGGGTGCGACCCCGGGTCCGGCTTGCTACGGGAGGGGCGGCCGCCTGCCTACCGTCACCGATGCATTTTGCTGGAACGGGTTCTTGCCCGGTTCTCTGGGAAATGAAGAGCTTGTTTTGAGCCGGCAAGCAGCCGGAGAGGCCCTGGACACCCTGGCCGGACCGCTGGGTTTAGAGACCGACCAGGTGGCCGCCGGAATCCTGGAGCTGTCCTGTGCCCATCTGGCCGAAGCGGTACGCCGGGTAACCGCAGGTCAGGGCCGTGACCCCTCACGCTTTACCCTTTTCCCTTTCGGCGGCGCGGGCCCATTATTGGCCTGCCAGGTCGCGGAAAGCCTCTCCATGGATACAATCCTGGTCCCTTCCTGTGCCGGGGTGCTTTCTGCCTGGGGAGCCCTAGCCGCCCCCTGGGAAAGAGAGTGGAGCCTGCTCGTTCCCCCCAGTTTCCGAGGAGAGAAGGGTCGAGAAACGGAGTACTTTCAACAACTCCGAGCCAGGGCCCGGGCGGAGTTTAAGCAGGACCAGGAGCTGCACTGGTTTGAACTGGTGGAACGTCGTTATCGTGGGCAGGGAGAGACTCTGGTTTCTGCTCCCCACCTGGATTTTCACGAGCTTCATCAAAGTCGCTTCGGCTTCACCCGTCGCAGCCAGTCCGTTGAAACCGTCCAGCTCCGGCTGCGGGCGCGCCGCCCCCCTCTAAGTGGTCTGAGACTTCCGGCCCCGGGTCCGAGCAGCGAGCCTGCCCGCTGCACGGTTCGTTGGAAAGGTGAACCGCTGGAAGTCGCGGTCTATTCCCAACCCCCAGCCTCGCTTCAGGGCCCGGCCTTGATCTTACAGGCCGGCTCAACGCTTTTTGTGGCTCCGGGGTGGAAGGCCGAGGTCGGCGAGCAGCGTCATCTGCTGCTGAGCTTCCGGGGGCCTAGCCGATGAACCCCATCAAGCTCTCTCTACTCCAGGAACAGCTGGAAGGGGTCGCCGAGATCATGGGGACGGCTCTGGCTCGCAGCGCCTTCAGCCCCAACATCAGAGTGAGGTTGGACTTTTCCTGCGCCTTGTTCAACGCCTCCGGGGAACTACTGGCCCAGGCCGCCCACATCCCGGTTCACCTGGGTTCTATGCCGGATCAGATCAAGCGACTGGTGCAAACGCAACAGTTTTCTCCGGGCGATCTCTTCATCGCCAACGACCCCTACGACGGCGGCACCCACCTGCCCGATATCACCCTCATGGAGCCGGTCTTTGATCAGGACCTCTGCCTCGGGGTGGTGGCGGCCAGGGCCCACCACGCCGACGTAGGAGGAGTGGCCCCGGGCAGCATGGCAAGCCAGCCCAACGTGTACGGAGACGGTATCCGTATACCCATCTTGCGCATCGCCAAAGAGGGAGTTTGGAACCCTGACCTGCTCAAACTCTTGCTCACCAATATGCGCTCACCGGTCGATCGCGAAGGCGATCTGATGGCCCAGCAAGCGGCGCTCCACCACGGAAAGCTCGGCCTCCAACGGATCTTCCGGGATTGGGCCCAGGGCAGCCGGAGTCTCTGGGCCCAGGGGCAGTCTCGGCTCTTCGAAGCCGCCGCAACCGGTACCCGCAAAGCTCTGGCTGCTCTCTTTGCACAGCGGTCGGCCGGGGAGTGGGAAGAACAACTCGAGATCGGCCCCACCCTGGCCCCCATCCGGGTGCGACTCGCCTACTCCCACGCGCAGGGTTTACTCGCGGACTTCGCCGGAACCTCCGGCGGCGTGGCCGCGGGATTCAACGCCACCCTGCCGGTGACCCGGGCGGCGGTCTGCTACGTGGTGCGCTGCCTCCTTCCGGAAAAGCTTCCCCTCAACCAGGGTTTCTTGGATTGCATCCAGGTCCTGGCGCCGGCCGGAAGCCTGGTGGCTGCGCGCTATCCGCAGGCCGTGGCGGCCGGCAACGTGGAGACCTCGCAGCGGATCGTGGATGCGGTCTTCGGCGCCTTCTCAGAGATCATAGAAGAGCTTGTCCCCGCTGCCTCCGCTGGAACCATGAACAACTTCAGTTTTGGCTTTACCGACCCCCGGTTCGGGGTGCATTATGAAACCTCCGGAGGGGGCGCGGGAGGTAGTCCTGGTGGACCCACCAGGGCCGCTTCGGCAGTCCAGGTCCATATGACCAACACCTTATCCACACCCACGGAGGTCCTGGAGGAAGAATTTCCGGTCCGAGTCATACGCCATCAGATCCGAAACGACTCCGGGGGACTCGGAAAGTTCAGTGGCGGCCACGGCACCCTCAAGGAGGTCCTGTTTCTGCAGGATGCTCAGGTCACGTTCATGACCACGCGCCGCACCACCAGGCCATACGGGTTGCAGGGTGGACAGCCCGGCCGCGAGGGGAACCAGACGGTGTGCTCCCCTGAGGGCGATTGGCAAAATGTAGAGGCCTCCTCCACTCACGAACTGAAGGCCGGCTCCTCGGTGATCTTGGAGACCCCGGGCGGCGGCGGCTGGGGCTCATAAACCTCGGCTAACATGTTGCAATTTGCTTGAACATGTTGTAGTCTCGTGCCACGCATAACGCGGTGAACAACCGTTCCACCTCTCCTTGACATCGCTGCGCCTTCAATTTCCCTGGCTCTCGAAAGTTTCCAAGGCCAGGGACGCGCCTTTTCCAAGTTGTGTGATGTCTGTACGTTTACAAAATTTACCACGTGCAGAGTGGAGGATAACTCAATGAATCTCTATGTAGGAAACCTGTCTTACAAACTGTCGGAAAACGAACTCCGTGAAACCTTTGAGGAGTTCGGAAGCGTCGTCTCCGTACGTATGGTCAACGACCGGGAAACCGGTCGTCCTCGGGGCTTCGGCTTCGTAGAAATGGCCGACAATGAAGAAGGCCAAAACGCCATCGACGCGCTGAACGGCCACGAACTGGGCGGTCGCAAACTGGTAGTCAACGAAGCCCGTCCTAAAGCTTCGCGCTACTAACTTTCCAGCTGAAATGATCAAAATAGGGTGAGAGGAAACTCTCGCCCTATTTTGCGTTCTGCCCGTGGATGGGCTGGCTGTGATTTTCATAGGCCAACCCTACCAGGAGCTTCCAAAAAAATTCCGGTGTCAGTCGAACGGATTCAGGAAGCTGCCTACATTCCTGGCCGCGTCACCGGCTTTATCCACCACGTCGCCAGCTGTATCGGCCACGTTTCCGACCACGTCTCCGGCCGTATCCGCAATGTCTCCGACCACATCGCCAGCTTTATCGACGACCTGTTTTCCAGTCTGATAGTTGTGGTTGAAGGTGCGCACTCCGAAATCAAGCACATCTCCGGCCACTTCACCGGCATGCTCACCCACCACGTCAGCCGCGCCACCCAGCTTGTCGCTCACACCGTGAGCGAGGTCGGCTACCGGGTCTAATCCCACCGCGTCGGCCAGGTCGCCCACTTTGTCGGTCGCGGCCGAAGCCAGATGGCCGGGTACGGCTGCTACAGCTCCCAGGTCCTCGTCGGCCACGGTGGCTGCCAGGTTGAAGTCTAAGCCCGCGATGGCTAGTTTGCCGTTACCTCCCAGATTAATGGACGTTTTTCCGTCTTTTCTAGAAAACCCGATTCCGCCCCCGGCACCGGCTTGAGGTCCAGCTTGAGCTCCTCCCGTAAAAGAGAACTTACTCCCGTTTTCCGACTCGTAGCTGATCCCTCCCTCGCCACCCACGGTAGCACCCGCGCCGACGTTGGCATTCAGCCCGAAGGTCAGCTCGTCTTCGGTGCTTACGAATTCGGTCGAGGAGCCGACTCCGGCGGCCACTTCGGCTCTGACCGTGCTATCCGTTCCAATCGTACCGAGATCGGTCTCAAGTTCTTGGGAAGACGTGATCTCAGCCCCCGCTGCAGCTTTGGCTTCGGCCTCGCTTTCGTAGGAAACACTCTCATCATTTACTTCCAGGTCTGTATTGGCCGACACTCCCACTTCGGCATCCGCTCCGGCTCCGAGCTCTGTGGTATGAGTCATGTCTCCGATCTGGGACTCGCTCGTGACGCTAGCCTCAGCACTGGCTTCGGCACCCACATCGAGGTTGCTCTGAGCACTGATCGAGCCCTCTTCGGGGTTTACCTCGACCGAAGCATCGGCCTCCGCACTGGCTGAGGCTTCGGCCGAAGCCTCAGCCTCCATGGGTACCCCATTGACATCCGCTTCGACCCCCGCACTCGCGCTCGCTTCTGCGGTGTTAGAGGTCGCACTCGCGTCGGCCTCGGCGTGTGTCTCCACATTCTCCGCTGAAATGGAGGGACCAGCCGGACTCTCTGCGTCTGTCCCCCAGTGAAGCAACGGGTTGAAAAAGGAGTTGCTCGCCGAATTTCCGTTAACCGCATCGTTGGAAAGGGAAATCGAATCGGTCTGCGCGGTTGAGTTTCCTTGACTCGAGGCAGGGTTCGGGCCCGGGGTGTTCCTTGGCTGAACCGGTTGGTGATTGATCCTATTGTTGTTCGGGGTGTTTCCGATAGCTGCGCTTGACATTGACTTCTCCTACTTTGTGCCGTTCTTTCGGCTGTATGAAAAGCGTAAACAACGATCAGATTCTCGGTTTGTGCATGTCCCGGTGTGATTGTTAACGAAAAGTAAAAGTTTCGGCAGCGGGTCGGCGGTATTTGGATGAGGTAACGCAGATCATTTTGACCCCACGGGTCTGGAACTTTCCACACCGTTTAGCCGGAGGAACGCGCCACCGCAAAGGCGTTGTGGGCGTGGATACTTTCGAAGTTCGTAACCTTGACCTCATAGGAGGCGATTCGCTGGTCCTCCCGCAGTTTGACCGCCACGTTGCGGACGATGTCTTCCACGAAAGCGGGATTTTCATAGGCTTGCATAGTGACATGCCGTTCGTCGGTTCTTTTCAAAATGGGATAAAGGGGAGCCGAGGCCGAACTTTCAGCGATCTCAAACAACTCCTCGATCCACACCTTGGCCAACTTCCCGTCGATCTCGGCGAGCTTCACACTCATCTCCACGATGCCCCGCTGGTTATGAGCGCCGTAGTCGCTGATCGCCTTGCTGCAAGGGCAAAGGCTCGCCACCTGAACCTTGACGGTCATTCGGAAGTTATGACCGTCTGCGCAAGACTCACCGAAAAAGGTGCATTCGCAGTCCAGATAGCCCTTGTGTCCGCTCACCGGTGCGGTCTTTTCGATGAAATAAGGAAAGGTCATGGAAACTTGAGCCGCATCAGCCTCCAGAATTTTCTTGAGATCGTTCAATATCTTGGGAATCGCGGTCATGGTGATGTCTCCTCGGTAGCTATTCATCACCGTTATGAAACGACTCATGTGAGTTCCCTTGACTTCGGGGGCGAGGGATACAGAAAGGGCCACATTGGCAATGGTTTGCTGCTGGCCGCTGGTCCGGTCCAGTACCACGATCGGATACTTCAAGTCGCAGACCCCCACCTGATCAAGTCCCACTTTCCGCTCATCAACAGTTTTCTGAATATCTACTAAATCCACTGATCTTCTCCGAAATACCTTTAACTCTGTTCTTACCGAATTCGAAGTGGGGGGAAACCTCCGGCCGCGAGGAGATCACCCGATTGGTTGGAAGGATCGCCGGGTGAGTCTACCCTCCGCCAAAGTCCAGGCCCTGAGAGCATACGTGCCCTGGCGGGGCCGTTCTTTGCCCCTCCAGTGGTCGGAGGAATTCGGGCACGCGGCGCCCCTGCAAATCGAAATCGGGTTTGGCAACGGCGACTACCTGATGCGGTGTGCTGCATCCCGCTCTGATCTCAACTTCATCGGAATAGAAATGACCTGGGGCTCGATAAAGCGGGCCAGTGCACAGAGCCATAGGAAAGGGCTCCGCAATGTCCGGCTTCTTTGGGAAGACGCCAGAACCGCCCTGGCCTGGGCCTTTCCCGAGCAGAGTATCCTGGGTATCACGGCTCTCTACCCCTGTCCCTGGCCCAAGAATCGACACGCCAAGTTTAGACTATTCCAGCCCGCCTTCCTGACCCTCTGCAATACCAGACTGGTGGCCGATGGAACCCTCACCATCGTGACCGACTCGGTACCGTATAAAGACGAAATCTTAGAGACCAACACCTTTGAATTGACCGGAATGAAGGCCGAGTTGGAGGTCATTCCAGCCAGTTTTGCAACCAAATACGAAAGGAAGTGGGAAGAGACCGGTCAGAACGAGTTTTACCGGATCACCTACCGGAAACTTGTTCACAAACCTACCTCGAACCCGGAGGTTTTGCTCGTGAAACACCACGTCGTCCCTCAACTAGACCCCACCAACCTGGCGCCCCGGGATGAAAAAGATCGGTTTAGCGTCCAGTTTAAACAGTTCATTTTCGACCCCCGACAAAATATCGGGCTGCTGGAAGTCTTCACCCACGAAGACACGGTCGAACAGCATTTTTACATTCGCATAAAGAAGCAGGAAAACGGCTGGAAGATTCATCCTGCTGGAGGCCCACCGCTGCTGCCGGTCGCCTCGGTGCAAAGGGCCCTGGATATCGTGAAAGAGACCGCCGAAGCCCAGTTCAAGTCTTGAGTAATTCCTTGGCCAGGTCGAGCAAACTTTCAAAATGCCCGTCGGCTTTTTCACTCTTCTCGCTCTTGGCCACGATCTGGGCCACGTAGGACGAGCCGATGGCACGGCCCAACTCCAGATCAGACTCCTTGTCTCCCACCATCACCGAACTTTTCAAAGAGAGCCCCAGCTCCGAGGAGGCTTGCAGGGCCAGAGCCGGACCGGGCTTTCGACAACCACAGCCATCCCCGGGGGCGTGGGGGCAGAGGTAGATACCAGCCAGCACCACTCCCTCTTTCCCTAGCAATTCAGTGAGGCGCCGGTGCACCGCTTCCACTTCGGCAAGTCCGAAGTAGCCTCGCCCGATGCCGGATTGATTGGTGATCACCACCAGAGGCCAACCCTGTTGGTGGAAATGGCGCAGCCCCTCCACCGCACCGGGTAGAAATCGGATAACCTCGGGATCTGAAAGATAACCAGGATCGTCTAAGAGAGTATCATCTCTATCCAGCAGCAACCAGGGTCGGCTCACGCCGGTACCGCACCCCGATACCGCTGGTAGGCTTTCATCAGAAAGGCCGGCACTTCAAAACAGGGCCCCAACATGTTCGGCGTCAGGTAATTGGTTTGCCCTTCCAAACCCCTCTCTCGGAATCGCTTTCTCAAGATCTCTCCACCGTCGGCTCGTGGGTTCCAGTCGGCTTTCAAGGCCAGAGCCAGACACCAGGTGCCGCCGGGATAGGATGGCACGGGAATGGTGAGGAGATGAACCACCGGAAAAATGGTCTTGAGATCCACCACCATCTGGGCCACCTGGTCAGGACCCAGGAAAGGGGAGCCTGCCTGCAAGCAGGTGAGGCCACCGGGGGCGAGCGCACAATGCAGTTCTTCAAAAAACTCAACTTCAAACAGGGACTCCGAGGGGCCCACCGGGTCGCTCGAATCCACCAGAATGACATCCAGATCCCGGGCTTGCCGAATGACCCGAGAGGCATCGTCGGGAGCAATGGTGAGTCTCTGATCGGTGAGCCGTCCCGCCAGGCTGGGCATATGCTGCCGACAGAGTTCGATCACCTTGGCATCGATCTCCACCAGAGTCAGACTTTCCACGCAGCCGTGTTTGAGACACTCCCTGACCGTACCGCCGTCTCCGCCACCTGCCACCAGAACCTTCTTCGGTGCCGGGTGACTCAGCAAAGCCGGGTGGGCTAGCATCTCGTGATAGATAAACTCATCCATCTCGCAGGCCTGAACCTTGCCGTCGATCACGAGCATCCGTCCAAACGTCTCGGTGGAGAGGATGTCGATCTGTTGATAGTCACTTTTGTAGGAAGCCAGCACCTGGCTCACCCGAGCCCCGAAGCGACTGCCTCCAGAAAAATCTTCGCTAAACCAAAGTTCCATCTCAGCATATTACCAGCAAGATTGGTCGCTAAAACGGTACGTGTTTACCAAAGTTCGAACTCCTGGGCGTATTCCGGCACGATCACGTTCCAGCCTCGCTCTCTCAAAGAGGCAGCCTGGGCCTCCAGGGCATCCGGCTCGCCGTGAACCAGATAGGTCACTCCCGGCGGTTCGGAAAATCCGTCGCACCAATCCAGCACCCCGTTGCAGTCGGCGTGACCGCTGAACCCTTCCAGTTTGCTCACACCGGCCCGGACTTTCACGAAGTCTCCGAAGATCTTGATCTCTTTCTCTCCCCTCAAGAGTCTCCAGCCGCGAGTGCCCACGGACTGATAGCCCACCATCAAAACATGGTTTTTAGGGTGAGGGAGGTAATTTCGCAAATGATGCAAGATCCGCCCGCCGGTGGCCATTCCCGAGGCCGAAATGATGATCTTGGGAGCCGAGGTCTGTAGAATGGCTTTGGACTCTTTCACCGATTCGCAGAGGGTAAGGTTCTTATAATTAAAGACCTTTTCACCTCTCTTTACCAGGGCGGTCGCTTCTTCGTCGTAATACTCCCGATACTCGGCAAACAAGCGGGTTGCTTTCACAGCCATGGGGGAATCGATGAAGACCGGCAGTTTAGGAATGTCCTGGCGCCGGATCAGCTCCTCTAAAAGATACAGGATCTCTTGAGTCCGTTCCACCGCGAAGGCGGGGATGACCAGCGTCCCCTTGCGGCCGGCCACTTCCATCACGATCTCCGCGAGCGATTCCAGGTTATCGGTGTCGGGGTGGGTCCGGTTGCCGTAGGTGGACTCCAGAAGGAGCACGTCGCAGCGCCCTTCCGGCCGCACCGGGTCTCGTAGGATGGGGGCATCCACCCGGCCCAGGTCTCCGCTGAATACGATCCTTTTGTCTCCGACCTTCATGTCCACCCAGGCGGAACCCAAAATATGCCCGGCGTCTCGATAGGTGGTCTTCCACCCCCTGACCGGCTCAAAGGGAGTGTCGTACCGGTGACCCACCAGCATATCCAAAACCTGTTCGGCATCCACGATATTAAAGAGCGGCAAAGCCGGATGGTGCTTCGACTTCTTCTTGCGGTTTCGGTAGTGGGCTTCTTCCTCTTGCAGCCGAGCCGCATCCGGAAGCAATATCTTGGCCAGATCCCGGGTCCCCCAGGTGCAATGCACCGGGGCTTTCAGCCCGTCTCGACCAAGCCTCGGCAAGTAGCCGGTGTGGTCGATGTGGGCGTGGGTCAGTACCACCGCCGACAGTTCTGCCGGGTCCAGGGGAAGAGCCTTCCAGTTTTGTTCTCTCCAACGCCTGGGCCCCTGGAACATCCCGGCGTCTACCAACACCTTATGATTCTGGTCGGTGAGGTAAAACTTGGATCCGGTTACGGTGCCAGCGGCACCCAAAAATTGTAGATTCATAAGGACCCCTTCGGACGATGGGCTCCACTCTCCCGTGCCAGGTTTAACATGATTGTCACATGATTTCTGGGAACTTTGCCCATAATGACGAGGCGCCTGAGCAATGAGCTCATTGGAGTGCTGGAAACGGCGGGCGCCGCGACAGGTGGCTAGACGCGGCAAGGCGCAGAAGACGACAAAGTGGAAACGCTTTGTCTTTTTTTTATGGAGCAGTTTGATTGCAGATACGGATCAGGGTATAAGAGGGGGAATTTATGCGCTGTTTGCAGTTGTTCATAATGGTCTGCCTGCTGGCCGGAGTAGCGAGTGCCGAGACCCTCTACGGTGAGGATCTAGCCTGGAAACTGGCTTCCCCCGGAGAGATCAAGGATGTGACCACCATCAAGGCCCGGTTAAGAAAAGAGGATAAAAAGGCGGATCCGCTCTTCATCCTGACCCCGCCACCGTTCGATGAAATCGAGGCCGCCCCCAATCTCGTGGGCAACAAACCCGTGGAGCCGAAGAGCTGGGATCTTCCCCCCTGGCCCTCCGTCGATCCCCCTCTACCTGCGGACCTTTCCCCACTAGCCATGAAGGCCCTGGAAGCCCGGCAGCACCGGGAAACAGCCGAGGTCTGGTCGGAGCTAGGCCCCACCGATGCCAGCGACGCCCCTTCCATCTTGCTCCGCCCCCGCAGCGTGCCGGTGGATCAACAGATCGTGGTCCGAGCCGACGAAGTTCCGGCACCGTTCTCCCTGCGTCGCTACTACGACAGCGAAGACATCTTTGTGCAGGTGGCGGCCTACGGTGGAACCACTTCCTTTGCCGCGGAGAAGGCCTACCGGGCCATGAAGGGTGCCGCCACCAGACAGAAGTCCCTGGACGGCATCGGAACCGAAGCGTTCCTGACCCGCATCGAGGTGATGGAAGAAAAGGAGAAGCCGGTGGTTCCCTTTGAAGAAGTGGAACCTGCCGGCGAGGCCCGACCCGAGTTGCTCGACAGCGGCCGGGCGGTGGCGTTACTGGCCCCTGCCTTCACCGAGTTGCCGGTCAAGGATCTGGAAGGCCAGCGGATCTCTTTTTCCGACCCCGGCCAGAAGCAGTATCGCAAAGACCAACCTGAAGTGAAGCAGTCAGTCCTGGTAATCGTGGCCTTTTTTCCCGATCAGGCGTTGACCGTAAGCATGGCCCTGGAAGAGAGACTCGGTACGGTTCAGGATCTGGTAGCGGTGGCCATGATGGTGCAAAAGAAGGTCGTCTCTGAACTTCGACGCGGCTGACCCCATGTGGAAACCGCCTGAAACATCCTTCTCGAAACGGGAGTTCCTGGGACTGGCAGTGCTGCTGGCCGCTCTTTTCGTCTGGACCCTGGCCCCCCTCCAAGACTACGATTTCTGGTTCTATCTCACGGTGGCCCGATACACGCTGGAAGGCAACGGAATCCCCTGGTCCGAGAGCTTTCTGGGTACCACCTCGGTGCTCTCGTTTGGCCGCTACGCCGACCACGCCTGGCTCAGTTCCTTTTTCTTCTATGGATTTTATCTCCTGGGCGGAACCTGGGGCCTGGTCCTTTGCAAGAGCACCCTCCTTTGTTCCATCACCGCGATCTCGTATATCAATTGTCGCTTGATGGGAGCTGCTCCCTGGTTTGCCGGGTTGTGGGTCGCCCTCGGGCTATGGACGGTACGAAGCCGGTTCTTGTTGAGAAGCTATCACTTTTCAGATCTGGGACTGGCCATGATCGTGTTCTTTCTCCTACGTTACCACCACCGTCCCGGGGCGCGGTTGGTGGCTCTGGGCGCCACCTTTTGCCTCTGGAGCAACCTTCACCAGGGCGTCATCGCCGGGTGGGTCCTGATCTTCCTGTGGGTTTTGTTGGGAGGGACCTCTCCCAAAGAAGGCTTCAAGTCGCTGGCGGTGGTCTTCCTGGCCAGCCTGCTGAGACCGCACGGCCATATGTTTCCCGCCTTCATCTACGACCACTTCGTCAACCAGGCGGCAGTCGGAGGGGTGCTGGAGTGGGGGCCCCTCTCGCCCTGGCAATTGGCGGAGAACATCGGTCCCTTTCTCGTTGTTGCAGCGGTTCTCGTGCTGGTGCATTTCAGAACCGGGCAGCAGCGTGCAATGCCCCATCCCTGGTTCTACCTCGTGATCTCCCTGGTCTTTCTGATCATGGCGATCCGCTCCCAGCGCGCCGTGGCCGAGTTGTTGCCAGTGGCTTTCCCACTCCTGATCCCGTTCTTTCCCCAGCTCCGCTGGAGCAAATTGAGATTTACCGGAGGCCTGATTCTGGTAGCCTCGCTCATGCTCTACACCAACCCCTTGCGGTCCTGGGAAAGCATGGATCGCCTCTACCCACGCTACCCGACCCGCCTGCAGCAGATCGCCTCCACCTTACCGGGCCAGTTATACAACTCGTATGAATACGGAAACTACCTGACCTTTCAAAAATTTCGCCCCTTTATCCACGGCATGACGGCTCTTTTCGAAGAAGAACTGGTACTGGACTTCCAGGCTGTTCTCAACTCCTCCGAGCGGCGGGAAGCGATCCTGGAGAAGTTTGAGGTTCAGACCGTTCTGGTGCATTTTCCAGAAGAAGGCGGAGCCACCGAAGGCCTACTCAACTATCTCTACGCGCGCTCGGACTGGAAGATGGTGGCCTGGGACGACTCCGGGTTCGTCTTCACCCGGGGCCCGGCCGAGGAGGGACTGGTGGCGGTCAAACCGTGGCTCACCGACATGAGGTGGAACGATCGCCGGGCCGCCCAGGCCGAACTTGAATACCTGGTCCAACAGCTTCCCAGTGCCCAGGCCCATATCTTGCTGAGCCAATTGGCCAGCGAAGACCTGGACTGGCCCCGGGTCATCGAGCACACTCGAGCCGCGGTGGAACTGGTGCCCCACGCCGCTCAAGCCTGGCAGGCCCAGGCCTTTGCCGCCTTTCAACTGGGAGACCTCCCTACCGCCCTGGAGGCAAGCGAACAGGCGGTCCGCTGGGCCCCCCAAAAGCCTGAAATTCAATTCAATCGAGCCGTGGCACTGATCAAGGCCCACCCCGATCTCTCCGGCCTTCAGGGCTGGTTCATCAAACGCCGCATTCGAAGCCATCTCGAGCGAGTGCTTTCGCTCTCCCCGGAAAACCAATCAGCCCGGCAACTGTTGCAAACTCTTGACGCGAACTAGGAGCCTGTGGACATTTGGCATTCAATGCCAAATGTCCACAGGCTCCTAGGGCGGGAAAAAGGCCAGGGCGGATCGAACGGCCGATTCTATGAATTCGAAGTACTACGTCACGACCCCGATCTACTATGTCAACGCCCCCCCCCACATGGGCACCGGCTACACCACCATACTGGCCGACGTGCTGGCCCGCTACCACCGCCGAAACGGGGTAGAGAGCCGCCTGGTCACCGGTTCCGACGAGCACAGTCAAAACATCGCCGACAAAGCCGCCGCCGAAGGTATCACTCCCAAGGAGTTTTGCGATCGTCTGATCCCCCAGTTCCACGAAGCCTGGGATCTTCTAGAGATCGGTCCCTACGAGTTTGTTCGCACTTCCGGTGACTCACACCGCCACACCGTACAGACGGTTTTTTCCCGAATCCGGGAGGTTGGTGATATCTACAAAGCCGAGTACTCCGGGTGGTATCACACCACCGACAACCGGTTTCTCGATGAATCAGAGGTACCGGAATCGCCAGAGAAAGACCCCAGGCTCAAGTTTCTGACCGAAGACGCCTACTTTTTTCGCCTTTCCAAGTACCAGGATTTTCTGCTGGAGTACCACCGGGAGAACCCCCAGGCCATCGTACCGGATTTCCGCCGAAACGAGATGCTTAACCGAATCAAGGAAGGGCTCCGGGATCTCTGCATCAGTCGCTCCTCCACCGACTGGGGAATCCCTCTACCCTGGGATCCTGAGCACGTGTTCTACGTATGGGGCGACGCTCTCTTCAGTTACATCACCGGGAGCGGCTTCGACGTGGAGCTGGCCTGCGGCAACGCAGCAGCCGGCAAGGACCCTCTAGAAGGACAACCGGAAACCAATTTCTGGCCCTGCCAGGCTCATATCATGGCCAAGGACATCCCCTGGTTTCATACCATCGTCTGGCCCGCCCTCTTGCAGTCGGCCGGGCTCCCCCTGCCCAAATCTTGTCTAGTCCACGGCTACTGGAACTTCGACGGGGCCAAGATGAGCAAAAGTCTCGGCAACGTCTTCAATCCGGTCGACGCGGTGGGCCTGGTGCAGGCCGCGGGGGTCCGATACTTTGTGCTGAGGGAAGCCCCCACCGGCTCCGACGGCAATTTTTCAGTGGAAGCCCTGGCCAAACGCTACAACTACGACCTGGCCAACGACTTCGGCAACCTGGTCCACCGCCTGATCACCATGGGCAACCGCTTCCGCCAGGGTACCATCTCCCCCGCGGTGGGAGAATCGGCTGAGCATCAGGCCTTGATGAAAGACGCCGACAGCCGTTTCGAAAGGGTCCTGGAAGACTTTGCCTCTTATCGCTTCAAAGAAGCACTGGAGAACATCTGGGAATTGGTGCGGGCGCTCAACCGATTGATCGACGAGGAGAAGCCCTGGGAGCTTAATAAGGGCAAGAACGAGGGAGACGCCGCGCGTCTGGATTCGTTCTTCGCCGTCTCTCTTCAGGTTCTGCGCAAAGTCCTGGGTCTTTTGAGCCCCGTTATGCCCGGAGTGACCCGGGGTCTTTACACCCAGTTGGGCTATCCCGGAGATTGGGAGAGGCTCACCTGGGACGACTTCCGGGCCCCCCTCTCGGGCCCGTGGAAGCTGGGCCAGGGAGAGATACTCCTACCCAAATTGGATCTAGAAAATTTAGAACAAGAACTGTCCGAGCGAAAGGAACCCAAAGTGGAAAAAACTGCAGACAAAAACGTTGAAACAAAAGTGGAAGGCCCGGCCTACATCGGCTACGAGGACTGGACCAAGATCCGGATCATCGCGGTCAAGGTGGTCAAGGCCGAAGTCGTGGAAGGCGCCGACAAACTGTTGCGCCTCACCGTGGACGACGGCACCCGCCAGGACCGGACCATCGTCTCCGGCATCCGCAAGGACTATACCCCGGAAGACATGACCGGACGGACCATCTTCATCCTGGACAACCTGAAACCGCGAAAGATCTTCGGTATCGTGAGCGAAGGCATGTTGGTGGCCGCCGGTGGCCAGGGAGATCCGGTGACTCTGGTCGCTCCGATCAACGAGCTGGCCCCCGGCACCCCCCTCGGCTAGAAGCAATCAGGAGGTCAGTTTCACCAGTTGTTGCAGTGCGCGGATGGTTTCCAGGGCTTGTTTCTCGTCCAGGCCTTCCTTTAGCAGGCGATACTGCTTGCTGTTGAGCTCCAACTCCACGAACGGCTCCAACGCTTGTACCGCGGAGATAACTTCCGGCTTTAGCACGCTGCCGGCCCGGCCTTCAGGGTCACGGATCACGTAGCGATCGTCGAAGTCGCTGTGGCCGATCTTGCTCTCCTCAGAAACACCGAGTTGGTCGGCTGACTGGGTGTAGTCGCTCTCAGGAGCGATCAGGAGCACCGCGCTGGCGGGGTGATTGACCACAAAGAGGGTGCTGCGGGGGTTCACCTGAAAGCTCACGCTGTAGTCGGCCACGGCGACCTGGCCGGCGTCGGCCGTCAAGCCTTGCTCGTTCAAGTGATTGATGAGGGATTCGTTGGTCATAATTTTGGTCTTAGCCTCTTCCTAAAGTTCGGGTTAGTTCTCTTACCATGATGGCGCGTTGAATCTCGCTGGTACCTTCATAGATCTGCAAGACTTTGGCGTCTCGCATCAGTTTTTCTACGGGGTACTCCTTGCTGTATCCGTAGCCACCGAAAACCTGCACCGCTTCCACCGCGCATTCCATGGCGGTATCGGCGGCAAAGGCCTTGGCGTAGGCGGCTTCCAGGGTGTTCGACTTACCGGATTGGAGCTTCCAGGCAGCCAGGCGCACCAACTGGCGAGCGGCCTCGGTCTTCATACCCATTTCGGCCAGCTTAAAGCCTACCGCCTGGTGGGTGGCGATGGGAACCCCCATGCTCTTTCGTTGACAGGCGTAGCGGGTCGACTCCTCCAGACAACGGCGAGCGACCCCGACCGCGACCGAGGCCACCATGGGGCGAGAGCGATCGAAAACCTTCATGGCGATCTTGAAGCCGTCTCCCTCCGGACCCATCAAGGCGTCGGCCGACAGTTTGACTTCGTCGAAGCTCACTTCGGCACAGGAAGAAGCCTTTTGACCCATCTTTGGCAGGGGGTTACCCACCGCTACTCCTTTGGCATAGGCATCCACCAGAAAACAACTGATACCGCGATGCCCTGCTTCCGGGTCGGTCTTGGCAAAAACCACCAAAAGATTGGCCTGGGGGGCGTGGCTGATCCAGGTCTTGCTGCCGGTCAGGAGGTATCCCCCGTCATCGGCCTTGAGAGCGCGAGTGGCGATGGCGGCCGCGTCGGACCCGGCCCCGGGCTCGGTCAGGCAGTACGCACCGAAGCCCTCGGCCAGCGCTTTGAACCCTCGCTCTTTCTGAGCCTCGGAACCTCCGATCTCGATGGCGTCTCCGACCAGAGTGTTTAAAGTGATGGCGGTGGCGATGCCGGCGCAACCGTAGGCCAACTCCTCGGCCACGATGGCGACTTCCAGGGGCCCGAGCCCCGCCCCCCCTGCCTCCACCGGTATATTGAGGGAGGTGAAGCCAAGCTCTCGGGCTTTCTTCACGATCTCGTGGGGAAACTCCGAGGTCCGGTCAAAGTGCTCGGCCTGGGGTATGATCTCGTTGCGGGCAAAATCCCGGGCGACTTGCTGAAATTGAAGCTGCTCTTCTGAAAGTGAAAAATCCATCGGCCTCGCTTTGCTCAGGGCCGGGTAGAACCCTTCGTGAGATTTCGGCAGGGGTCGAACGGCTTCATCAACTCCGACACCGTGTCGGTCTCCAGAAAATCGGCGACCAATCGGGCCGTCACAGGAGTCAGCAGGATGCCGTTTCGGTAGTGGGCTCCGGCCACCACCAACCCGTTGAACTCTCCCAACAGCGGCAATCCGTCTCCGACTTTGGGGCGAAAGCCCACCCGGGAGTCCAGGATATTGGCTTTGCTCAGGGCGGGCACTAGGGTGGTGATCTTTTCAAAAAGTGTCCCGGTGGCGGTCACCGAATCCTCGAACCCCACCGCCTCCTCGGTGGACCCCACCACGTAGCGGCCGTCACCGCGATTGGCCAGATAGAGTTCTTCCCTGCGGAGGGTCAGGTTGTGCCGCAAAAGATTCGGCTCGCCCTGTAGATGGATCACCTCACCCTTGACTGGAAACACCGGTAACGGGAGTAGCTCGCCCAGCCAGGCACCGGTCGCTACCACCACCCGGTCGGCCTGCAGTCGGGTCCCATCGTGGAGCCTGCCACCTCGCTCGCTCAGGGAAGCAACGCGACCCCGAAGGCGCTCCACGCCGCTGCGGTCGCAGGCCACCCGCAGAGCCGCCCCCAGCTTTTCCGGGTCCACCTGATGATCATCGCTATAAAACCCCGCCGCCACCCTCTCGGAGAGAGCCTGTTCTCGTTTCAAGCAGTCGCTGCCTGAGAGAGTTTCCACCGGTACCCCCAGCCCCCGCAGGCAGTTGGCAAGGCCCTGCACCGAATTCTGAGCACCCGGCTCGAAAGCCACCGTCAACAGCCCACATGGATTGTAGCCGCAGTCCAATCCGGTGAGTTCTTCGAGTTCTCGCACCAGCCGAGGAAACAGCTCTGCCGAAGCGGTTCGCAAGGCCAGATGATGCGCGGAGATCCTCCCCCCGGCTCGGATCAAAAGTCCGGCTCCCACCCGGGAAGCCGCCCGGGGATCCGGGGCGTCCACCAGTTGCACGGACATCCCCTTTTGAGCCGCTCGCCAGGCAATGCCCAGCCCGATCAAGCCTCCGCCGAGTACCAGAACTCTCATGGCTGCCGGAGCCTTTTCCCCAGTTCTATGCAGGGTTTTTCGATCAGACGGAAGGTTATTACGGAAACCAGGACGGTGAGGAAGAAGTTCAAGAGTACGAAAACCTCCAGCCTCATACTGGGGATGTAGCCCTGGCCCCAGAGCTTGAGGACCGGCTTGAAGATAACCGGGTGCAAGAGATAGATCGAATAAGTATAAAGGCCGATGCGAGCCGGCCAGTTATTGGTCATGGGCCAATTCAGAAATCCGAAAAAAAGCGCGATGCCCAGCAGACTCCCGATCCCGAAGCGATGATAGAACGCATTCTCAGGCTGCAGGACTGCCCTGACCGCAGCCACCACGGGAGGGGCCAGCACCAGGAGCCCCAAACCCGGCAACTGCTTCTTGACCGTCTCTCGAACGGCCGGGGTTTCTCCCATGTAGTTGCGCAGGCTGGCTACGAAAAACATTAAGGAAAGAAAGTAATAAGACCGGGCGACTTCCGGAAATCCGGAGAGATGGAGGGCGGAGAAGAAAACCGAAGCCCCCATGGTCACCCGAAGACCGAGATGACCGAAGTAGGAGTAGAGAGCTGCGCAGGCCAGATAGAAGGCAAGCTCGACCTCCAGGCTCCAGTAGAGCCCCATCACTCGGGGCGCCCCCAGGTAGGAGGGAAGCATGGACACGTTCTTGAGCACGTCTTCAAGGGAGATTGAGTGGTCAAAAATCGTCCAACTGGTGTAGACCCCCAGGGGGATCGAGACCCAGTACATGGGGTAGAGCCTGAGAAACCGACTGAGCGTGAAATTCCTCAGAGCGGACTTGCGGGGCCCCCGAAGGGAACTGGAGATGACAAAGCCGCTTATGCAGAAGAAAGCCACCACGCCTGTACCTCCGATCCCGGAAAAATGAGCGGCCCAAGCCATCCACTCTCCTCCGGTGCTGGCCGGTACGTAATCGTCGGAGACGTGCTGCCAGACCACCAGAAAGCAGGCCAGAGTACGGAGGGCATCTAGACTCTGATAGCGATGCCCTGAACTCCTCGTTGGCTCAGCTTCCTGTGGCAGAGCCTTCTATCCCATGCCGGTGTATCGGGTAGGTCGAATCTTGTAGATGACGCGGGTTTCTTTTTCATTGTGATAGGGATACCGGTCGACCCCCAGGTAGCGATGGGCTAGAAAGTCGATGTCTTCCACCGCTCCCTCTTCAGTGATCTCACTGACCTCGCCCCGAATCTCCACGTAGCGGTACGGGTTCTCCGGATCCACGATGGTTCCGGAAAACTGAGGACGGGCCCGCAGATTCCGGTCCTTGAGTCGCCCTTTGGCGGTATTGATTCGAAGCACGTCATCCTTGAAATGAAACCAGACGGGGCTGGTTTGGGGACTGCCGTCTTCGTTGACGGTCGCCATGACGATAAGTTGCTTACTCTCCAGCAGGTCCTGGTATTTTTCTTTTGCATTACTCATCCCGCTCAATTTGGGCTGGTTGGGGAATCTCCTTGAGTGGGCTTTAGTGCTCTGTGGAATTCCAAAATTCGGCCGAGGACAGGTCGTTGAGGAGTGCCTTTTCTAATGGGCTTACGTACATCTCTCGGGTAAGAATAGACACGAAACTGTATAGATTGCCGGTCTGCACCGCGACGTCGAACCCCTGAATATTTCGAGTAGGTATGTCCGGGCTCAAGTAATACTGTTGTTCCAGGGTGGGTGACTTACCATGACCGTATAAACCAGCAAATTTTGGCCGCCTAAAAGCCATCTTGGCAAACAGGCGACTCCAAGGTCCACGACGCTTTCGCAAGTGAACGAGAAAACTCAGGATGTGAGTGTTGTAGGCCGGGCTCTTTTCCACCAATTCTGAATAAAACTGGAAAAGGTCATTCTCCAACAAGGCCTTCATGGACCGCTCCATTCCCGGCCAGGAGACGGCCGACCAGAGATCGTTGACCTTGAATCGATCGTTCTCTACCATCAACCAGCAACCGCTGGGGAGTTCGTCCCAGGGAGTCACAGGCAGTGGCTTTCCCCGCTTAAAAGGGTAAAGCTTTCCCTTCTGGATATAGTAATCGGTTAATCCGATCTGCCCCTTTAGAGTGGTAAGCTCCTTGACGACACCGTTTCTCGTCTCCGGCCCCCGGGGAATTTCGGAAGGGAGTTTCTCCCATTGGCTCTTCTTCTCGAAATAGACCTGGCTCGAAGCGAGTTCTTCATCGGCGCATCGCAAACCCCAGATCTGCTCACGCTCCTCGGCGGAGAGAACGAAGACGGTCCGCCCGTCCCTCAGGGGATACTTCCACTCCTTTTCGGTGTACAAGATTTCACCCAAAACTTGGCGCTGGCCCTGCAGTGAATCCAGAGTAGCCGGTACCCCCTCAGAGGTACGGTAGATCGCCGGTTGCGCCAGGGCGGAAGAAAGGACGTGAGGAACCCTGCGCAAGGCCTGCGACCATCTCTCCTGTTCCTGAGGATCCCCGGCCATGATCTGATGCTTCCGGGTCAAATCCACCAGCCTCTTTAATCCGACCCCAATCATTCTCGAGTGCTCCGACCAGAGCTGCTGCCCCTGCTCCTGCAAGACCTGAAAGGTTATGTCCCGCTCGGCGTTATCGCGAGCCAGGATGACGAATAAGCCACGGGGGTCTATAGTGGCCGGAACGGGATAGCTAACCCCGTGGACGTTGCAGATGAGCCCCTCTTTTGGTCCGATCGCCAAAAGCATGGAAAAGTTCCCTGGTGAACGCTCGACGAATCCTGACTTCGGGTCCAGGAGCTCCTCTCCGATACGGTGTTTGGGATGCTGCCACAGCAAATAAGAGTCGATCCTCTCCTGACGAACTCCGTCCAACTCTTGACCGTTCCAGAAAAGGCGAATGGGGGGGTAAGGGCAGCGTCTTTGCAGCGCGAGAAGAGCCGGATCACCGGTCAGCCTTCTGAGCACCGAGCGACCCCACCCCCGGCCCGCTGTAGAGATAATACGCTGACCCCGGGGCCCGGCCTCGAGTGGCGGCTCAAAGACGGCCGGTGTGCGGCCCCGGATAAGGTCCATTCGATAGCAGCCCTGCTCTCCCCAGGACTCGAACACCAGAGTTTTCCGCTTACTTCCCAACAAGCTATTGAGGGCCAGCGCGAGTTCTTTTAGGGCTGGGGGAGTCCGGGTAGAGAGTAGACTGGGGAGGAGGTTGTGGACCTGGTTCTCACTGAAACCGGCACCGTCGTGGGCGAACGTAAACCCCTCGGGTCCCCCCTCAAAACTGACTTCCGTGGCGCCACTTGCCACGGCCGAAGCAAACAGGGGCACCACTGCTTCGGCAGCGGTCGGCAAGCGATAGGCGTGGAGTTTGGCCAGGGCCTTCTCTTCGTTTAGGGTAAAGTCGTCCTCAGCGTCGACTCGGGTGCCCTCGTTCGACAGTTTACTCAGAAGTGAACCGAGTGAAGTTGCCTGATTTTCACGGTCCTCTTCGTTCCAGGAACCAAACCCCTCCCCCCAGAGACTTTGAAGCTCTTTGTCCGGTTCCTCACCCACTAAGCACTAAGCACTAGGCACCGGAGCCTCAAGCATTCGCTCCAAGAAGGGGACCTGGATCAAGGAAGAGGCCACCTGCAGGGCGATCTTTCGAGACTGCTCCTCGGCGATTGGTGCTCCGAAGTCGATCTGTTGAATGGGTGGAGTGGCGCCCGGGCCCCGAAATCCGTTAGGGGGAGCCATGACAAAGACGGAACTCTCCTGACCCTCTGGTGCCACCTGTACATCCCAGGCCAGACCTCCGGGCGCTCCGAAAGCACGCACCTCCAACTGATCTTGCGCATTGAACTCCAGACCGAATCCGCCATTTCTGACCTGGGACTTGTCCCAATCGACCTGAACATCAAAGGCGTTCTCGGAGCGTCTCTGCAGATTGTAAACCGCCAGACCGTTGGCCGTGTTGGTGTGAATAGATAGACTCATGTTCTGACTCCTCAAGTGTGCTGTTTACACCCTAGACCCGAGGGCTCAAAAAAACCTGAACGTCGTCAGGGGTCAGAGTTTGCCTGAAGCCGCGGTCCCACTGACGATACAGGCACCCATGTATTCGGAGAGTTGATGGGGCGGGAAATCCTGGTAAGCCTCCGCCAGCGGCCTATCGCCTTGCTGGTGGGTGAAGACAAACCACCATTCTCCGTCAATACACTCATAGATCTCGACGGCAGGAGCAGACTTCGAGGTCCGATCCCCGTGCAGTCCCCCGAAGAGCCTCTCACCGTAGGTCGCGATAGAAAACTCGCTACTCCCTCTTATCTGCCCTATGTCACGAAGTGACTCCACGGCAGCCGCAGGAACTTCTCCGTACCCGAATTTACCGACCACGGTCTCGGGAACTCCCTTTTCCAGAAGCTCCGCCCGAGTGGCCGAACCACCCCGGCCTCCCGCCGTGGCAAAAGGCTTCCACCTGCTCTCCTCCAACCGGAAAATCTGCAGCCAGCTACCGGCCCCTGCGTAGGCAACCATGTTGGCAAAAGCCCACTCCCCCTCTATCTTCACTTGATGGCTGGTGTAGGGATGCTCCTGGTTTTCGTGCACAAATGACTCTTGAAGTCCCTGATAAAACTCAACCTCAGTGGTTGCCCTTTCCCAACGACGACCACCCTCGTCGGCCAGGGCCGTGCCGCTGAGCATTGCTCCTAGTAGGAGCGCAATTAAACTGGTCTTCATTCATTCCAACCTTTCACACAGCGGGGAGCCCCCAGGATCTCCTGGAGCAGAAAAGCCTCCTCCAGGCGACCCTGGAGATCGTCCAGGATCGAAACGCCGGAATGAGAAACCGGACCACTTTCGGAGGACTGCCCCATCACCTCTTCCACCGGACAGACCTCAGAATCGACCGGCCTGCGGGAGCTTCGAGGGGGAGGATCTTGCCGATGCTTTCGAGGGCGCTCCGGCTCAAAATCATCCGGCTTGGGCTGAAAAAGTCTATTGCGAGCTTGAGTTTGCTGCAGTTGTTGCTCTTGCATAGCGCGCTGCGCTTCTCGCTCCAACTCCTCCAGCTTAGCCTTCAGATTATTGAGAAAGTCCATGCTCTAACTCCGCTCAGGTAGTGGTCAGTCGACCGGAACGCAAGGCCGCAGCCAGACCCAGAGGCACTCGGGCTTCGGCTTCCACCAGTCGCGCCCGCTGCTCTTCCACATTGGCTCGCATCTCTTCTTCCTTGGCCGCCGCTTCCGCCCGGCGTTGTTCGGCACGCGCCTGGGCGATCTGCTTATCCGCCTCAGCCTGATCGATCTGGAGGTGAGCCCCGATGTTTCGACCCACATCCACGTCCATGATGTCGATGGAGAGGATCTCAAACGCCGTCCCTTCATCCAGACCCTTGGCTGCGATCTGACGGGAAATCAGATTTGGATTCTCCAGCACGTTCTTGTGACTGTCCGAGGAGCCGATGGTGGTCACCACGCCCTCACCCACCCGGGCGATGATGGTTTCCTCACCGGCTCCACCAACCAGCCGCTCGATATTGGCTTTCACGGTAACCCGGCAGACCGCCTTGACTTGAATCCCGTCCTTGGCCATAGCCGCGATGGCGGCAGTCTGGATCACCTTGGGGTTGACCGACATGGCCACCGCCTCCAGGACGTCTCGTCCCGCCAGATCGATAGCCGAAGCTTTCTCGAAATCCAGGGGGATAGCGGCTTTATCGGCCTCGATCAGGGCTCGAACCAACCGGTGCACCCTGCCGCCGGCCAATACGTGCCCCTCCAAATTCTGGGCGGTCACGTCGGTCAGCCCGGCCTGTCGTCCCATGATAAGCGGGCGCACGACGTCGGCCGGATCCACGCGTCGCAGGCGCATGATCACCAGTTGGATGGGATTCATAGGAACCCCCGCCGAGACCGCTTCCATCCACAGTCCCACTGGAACGTAGTGGAACAGTACCATGGCTCCGATAAAGAGAATGACTAATATGGTAACAAAACTACCCACCGGATGAACCTCCTTTAGCTCGTTTGCCGCCAGACAGACCTTCTCGCATCTTGGTGTCGGCGATCATATTCTCCATTTTGTAGTAGTCCATCACCGAAAATCGGCCCTGGCTCAGCGCTTCAAACATGGCTTCGGGCACTTCGGCCTGAGCCTCGACCACCTTGGCCCGCATCTCTTCGACCTTGGCCCGCATCTCCGTCTGGCGTGCCATCGCTTCGGCCCGGCGCTGCTCGGCCTTGGCCTGGGCCACGCGTTTATCGGCCTCGGCTTGGTCGATCTGAAGTCGGGCGCCGATGTTCTCGCCCACGTCGATGTCGCTGATGTCGATGGAGAGGATCTCAAACGCCGTCCCGGAGTCTAACCCGGTGTCCAGCACCGCTTCGGTGATCAGGTCCGGCTTCTCCAAAACCTGCTTGAAATTCCTCGATTTACCGATGGAGGTGACGATGCCCTCGCCTACCCGGGCCAACACGGTTTCTTCCCCGGCCGAACCCACCAGCTTGGCGATGTTGGCTCTCACCGTGACCAGACAAACAGCCTTGACCTGAATCCCGTCGTGGGAGACGGCCTCGATGGTGGGGGTTTGGATCACCTTGGGGTTCACGCTCATCTGGACCGCTTCCAGCACGTTTCGACCGGCCAGGTCAATGCTGGTTGCGGTATCCCAGTTGAGTTCAATCTTGGCTTTGGAGGCCGCGATCAAGGCGGAGACCACGTTTTGCACCGAGCCGCCCGCCATGTAGTGACTCTGCATCTTGGCGATGCTGATCGGAATCCCGGCGTACTCAGCGGTGATGGCTGGAAGGACCAGTTCGTGAGGAGGGATCTTACGAAACGTCCTCATCACAAAGAGATCAGCGATCCCAACATCGACTCGGGAAAGTTTGGCCGAAAGCCACAGGGGAAACGGCACGAAAAAAAAGATGATTTGTATTCCTATCAAGACAAAAAATAGGATTGTTAAAATGGCACTTATATCCAAAATGAACCTCCTTCAGGTCTTAGCTCTGACATGCTCTCACCACGACTTTTTGAGCCTCCACTCGTATCACCTCAACGGTCTCCCCTTTCTTGAGGAAATCCCCTTCGGAGATAACCTCCATCCGCTGAGTTCCAAACATAGCCGTACCTATCGGCCTCAAGGTGCTTACGGTCTGGCCCTTATCTCCCACCGCTACCAGAGGAGTGGGGGCAAGTACAGGCTTGGGACCTGCCTCCGGTGGCTCTAGAACTAAGAGTTTTCTGGTCACCACAAAGCGGGGCAAGTACTTCATCAGCAGATAGCCACTCAGCATGGAGAGCAGAATCGACAAGATAAAGATACCGAGACCGGTTTGGGGATTGTCCATCACCAACACGCTCAACCCGCCGAAGCTTATGATGGAAAGGATGCCAAAAACGCCCATCCCCGGCATGACGAAGAGTTCTACCATTGCGAAAACTATGCCGGCCGCAAAAAGGGCTAAGGGAACCCAGAGGTCCTCCCCGATCAAGAAACGCCCTCCAAACAGGAAGGCGAACGACGTGAAACAACAGATTTCTGCTATTCCTGTCCCCATCGTGACTACCGACATAAACAAGAAAACTATGCCGAAGGTCAGGAGGGTACCGGATACCACCGGATGAGTTAGAAACTCCCCGGCTTGTTGAGAAAAGGTTTCGGCGGAAGCCGGGGACCAGAGACCTAGTAGACAAAAAATTGAGAGCCAGAAACGACTGATCCCTGCAGATGATGTCATTTGAGACTCCTTTCCGCGTCTATACTTTACTTAGACGCCACATAGAGAATATCACACCCAGCAAAAATCCACCATAGTGAATTTTCAGTAAATATTTCCAACCTCTTAACCTGCTGTTCGTTGAACCTCTACCCATACCCCTTTACACTGGGGAAGACTTCACAGGCGAGTCACTACACTCCACCGGGAGTACTTATGAAAACAACAGATATCACCCCCAAAGCCAGGAACAAAAAGAATTCTGGCCCGACCAAACTCGAGTCCCCTAAACTCGACGACCATCCCGACCTGCGAGACACCTTCTCGCGCAACCAGGAAGCCACCCTCCGGCTTCAGCTCATAGAAGAGCACTTGACTCAAATGAACGCTCTGCAGCAAATGCATGAAGCTCGTCTGCGAGCGGTTCGCGAACAAGTCCAAATCGAACTCTTTAAGATCTGGAACGAAATGTGGCTACAGAAAAAAGCCGTCTTCGCCAAGGCTCATAAAGAGTTTCTCAAGGTGCTGTCCGCGTAGCCAGGGCTTTGTCCAACCAGGCCATAGCCCCCGCCCTATCCTGAAACTCCACGTCCCGCTGGGCCTGATAGGCACGCTTCTTCCATATCGCCACTTGCGGGCCCTGGGGGATGCCGGCAGCCAGGATGTCCTGACCCGAGATCAGAGGCGACATGCCTCTGGTCTTTTTTAGGTAGTGGTCGATCCGTTCGTCGAAGACGGGATGGTTGGCCAGTCCGCTCAAGACCGCGATCTGCACCGGAGGCAGTTCATCCAGGGCAGCGGCCACTGCCGACGGCCTGGGGTCCTGCCTGGTCAGGAGCCTCAGCAGTTCATCCACCGGGCAGGGCCACTGAAAGCTCGACCAACCGAACCGCTCTTCGAGTTCTTCCACGCCCCTGGGGGAAAGCTCCATATGGATCAGGTTCAAGGGTACCAACCAGCGCTGATGCTTAGGCACCAGATCCGGATAGGAGCGCATGAACTCAATGGCGCGCTCGGTTCGGACCTGCTGCTTCGGCTCAAACTTCAGCTCCGGATGCAAAGCCCGAAAAATTCTGAGTTTCTGCAATCTGGTCAACACCTTGACCGGATCCGCCTCAGCCATAGAAAGGCGAATCTCTTCGGCCAGTCGCTCCGGGCGAGCCATTCGAAAAACATCGGCTTCCAGGGCAGCTCTCATCAACTGGCTGGTGTGGGGCTCAATAGAAAACCCGAGGCGTTGCTCAAATCGGACGGCCCGCAGTATGCGAGTGGGATCATCGAGGAAGCTGTGGTTGTGGAGGACTCGGATCTTTTTGGTATCCAGGTCCTGGCGTCCCCCGAAAAAATCGATCACGGTGGCTTCCAAGCTGTCGGATAAACGCAGCGCCAAGGCGTTGATGGTGAAATCTCTCCGATACAGGTCGGCCTTGAGCTTACTCTGGGCCACCTCAGGTAGGGCGGCGGGACGCACGTACACCTCCCGCCGGGCACTGGCCAGATCAAGCTTGTCATGCTCACTGAACTTCAAGGTCGCGGTCATGTATTTCTCATGGGCGACCAGCTTGCCACCCAGTTCTTCCCGCAGGGCCCTGGCCAACAAGATGGCATCACCCTCCACCACCAGGTCCAGATCTCCCGAGGGGCGGCCCAGCAGAAAGTCCCTAACAAATCCACCGACCACGTAAAGATGAACCTTCTTTTCCGTGGCCAACCGGGCAGCCGTCTGGAGACGGGAGAGATAGGGCTCTTCAACCTCGTTGAGGCCGAGTTTCGGTCCTCCCCCGGTCCGGTACCAGTTCTGCTCCTCTTCATTCTGATAGAGTTCCCGTAGGAGATCGGTCCGGGTTACGATCCCCACCAACTTTCCTTCTTGTAAAACCGGGAGCGAACCCACGTGGCGTTCCACCACCACCCTCCTCACGGTATCCAGTGAATCGTCGTGGTTCACACTCACCACTTTGTGAGTCATGACGGAGCGAGCAGGAGCGTGACCCAGGTCGTGATCGAGGGCCCGGGTCAGATCGGTTCGACCGACCAGTCCCTGCAACTCTCCCTGCTGGTCAACCACCACCGCCGCTTGATAGCCCCGGGCCAGTAGCTCCGAGTAAGCGCTCTGGACGCTGCAATCCAGGCTCACGGTAAAAAGATCGCTGGACATCAAATCGGCAGCGGTGAGGATCGTGCTCTGCCCCTGGCCCACCATCTCCCCCAGTTCCCGGGCCAGTTCCTCTCCACTGAGAGTCAAGCGGGAAGCCGAAGCCGCGCGCTTGTGCCCCCCGCCTCCGTAGCGGCCCATCCAGGCTGCCATATCAAAAGCATCGGTACCGGCTCGGGCGGCAATGTTGGTGCCCTCACCCTCGATCTCTAAGATAGCGCAGACCGCGTCGGAACCTTCCAGCTCTAGAATCCGCGAAGCCAGACAGCCCACCCCGAACACCGAGCGACCTCGCTTGGCGTGGGCCACGTACAGACTCCCTGCCGCTCCTTTGTAGACTTTACCGGTCTTAAAGAACTCCTCCAGGAGATCCCGCTGGGCGTCGGTCAAAGGGTCTTTCAGAAACTCTCCCACCACTTCCAGATTGGCTCCACAGTTCATCAGGTAAGCGGCCGCCTCCAGATCGCGAGGGGTGGTGGCGTTGTACCGGAAGGACCCGGTCTCTTCGTGGATAGCAATAAGACCGAGGCTGGCCACCTCCTTTTCGATAGGAATGTTCCGTTCCCGACAGCGCTCGATCAGCAAAGTGGCCGCCGCGCCCACCGGTTCCACCCACTCTTGATCCCCCCGAACCGACTCGGCGGTCGGGGGATGGTGGTCGTAAATGTAAAGCTCCACTTCGGAGTCGTGGACCCACTGCCGAAACTCACCCAGGCGGCTGGGCGTTCGAGTATCCACCACGATCAAGCGGTCCGGTTTGCGGCTGAGGGCGTCCTTGGGCATCATGGCCGGGAAGTGACGCTTGTGTAAGTCGTAGAACTCCTTGACCCCCGGGCTCTGTCGGCCGGGAAAAACCAGGTGCGATCCGGGATACAGTTTTTGGGCCAGCACCATGGAGGCCAGGCCGTCGAAGTCGGTGCCCACGTGGGAAAGTACCAGTTGTCTCATTTTATCAGTTCTAACTTTTTCGCTAACCTTCTCAGTTCCGGCTCCACCTTGTCCGCAATCACCTTGTGGCCTTCTTTATTGGGATGAATGTTGTCGATGCGAAGACCGGGGCTGGTGAGAATCCCGTCGAGAATATCAGGCACGTACGCCAGTTGGTTCTCTTTTGCCAGTTCCTCAAACATCTCATCGAACTTATCGTGGAGAAGCCCACCCCGCACACCCAAAAGCAAAATCGGGATCCGCTGGGCGTGGATCTCCTCGATCATAGCCTGCAGGTTAGCACGGGTTTCGGCCGGATCTTTTTTCTGCAGGGCGTCGTTTCCACCCAATTGGAGGATCACAAGCGAAGGTTCGAGGGGCAAGACTTCTTCTTTCACCCGGGGCAGCGACTCTGCGGTGGTGGCTCCCTTCTTCCCGAGATTCACCATCTCAACTTTGAGCCGTTCTCCCAGCACGGCCACGAAGCTCTCCTGGGGATCGAGTTCATAACCCTCGGCCAGACTATCGCCCAGCACCACCACCGGTCCACCGCGGGCCTGCTCGGTAAACCTGACCCCACGACTGCAGCCGGCAACGAGAATCACCAGAAGAACGAAGGGCCATATCCGCGTAGCGAGAACGGGCAAGCCATGCGATGGATAGCACTTACTGGTGTCAACGGGTTTATCGGCCATAATCTCCTACGAGAGTTCCTCGAACAGAAGCCCCAAACCTTGAATCTCAAGGTAGAGGCGGTCCTGGGGGCGGACCTGACCGGAAGTCTGGAGCGAGAGACCCACGCCTGGGCCACCGCTCAGCAGAACTATCGCTTCGTTTTGGCTGAGGAGATCCTGTCCGAACTCGCTCGAGCCGAAGACCTCTGGGACTCCCCTCCCCTGGCCGTCATTCACAACGGAGCGTGCTCCAGCACCACTGAGACCGATCCGGAGGTGTTTCGTACCCTGAACGTGGAGTCGTCCCAACAACTCTTCCACTACTGCAGCTCAAAAAAGGTCCCGTTTCTGTACGCCTCCAGTGCCTCGGTTTACGGTGACGGTAGCTGTGGCTTTTCCGATGCCGTCGAACAGAATTCCAACTATTACCCTATGAATCTATACGGCCGATCCAAGCACCAGTTCGACACCTGGGTGCTGAGCCAAAAGGAGCGACCACCGGTCTGGTTCGGCATGCGCTACTTCAACGTCTTCGGACCCTACGAAGAGCACAAAAAAGCTCAGGCCAGTGTCTTACACTGGGGCTCTCGGCAGATCCGAGAGAGCGGTGAACTCAAGCTCTTCAAGAGCCATCGAGAGGATATCGCCGACGGCCAACAGCAAAGAGACTTTGTCTCGGTCTTTGACGTGGTCAGGGTCACCCTTTCACTCCTGGAGTTAGCCCTACAAAACCCAGATCTCCCTGAACGTGGAGCTTTTGTCAATGTAGGGCGGGGGGAAGCGGCCACCTGGGAGGAGACGGCCCGGGCGCTCTTTTCAGCACTGGGCAAGGAAGTCGCCATCTCCTACATCGATATGCCAGAACAACTCCGGGCGCACTATCAAAACTACACCTGCGCCGAGCTTTCCACGCTTCATAAACTGGGACTTACTCGGCCCTTTCTAAGCCTGGAAGAAGGCTTTCAAAAAGCCCTCCTACAATTCGCAGAAAACACCGATTCCCGACACTGAAAACTGTCAGCAACAGATCGATTTCTCATTTGCCGAACTTTGTTTACATTGAGTTAACAATACGTTTACAGAAACCCTATAGTCAGCCCTATTTCCCGGGGGATAACACCCTCGAAGACAATAAACGCAGAAATGCACTTGGAGATATAAAATGGCTGATCTTTTCATCAACTCTGGACTAAGACCTCAAGTAGGGCCCGCTCGCCCCCACCTCCCTTCCGGCTGCACTCCCCTTCCTACCCCCATCCGTCTCCCCGGTGACTCCATCACCAAGTGCCGGGAGAAGTGCATAGAAAAGCCCAAGGAGAAGCTGTTCGGAGAAAAGGGCTGCGTTGAAAAACCCGGTGAGAAACGCTACCTCGAAAAACACTGCGACAAACGAAAAGAAAAATTCAGCGACAAGTTCTGCGACAAAAAATCCGACAAGCTCAATGATGGCAAGCGCTGCGACAAGCTCGGCGACAAGCGGAACGATAAGTTTGGCGACAAGCGCCTGGGTGAGAAAACCTGCGATAAAAAGTGCGACAAACACGGCGATGGTAAATTCGGCGACAAGCTCAAAGAGAAGTTTGGTGAAAAAACTTTCGGCGAGAAACTCAACGACAAGTGCAAAGAGAAGTGGCACGACAAGTTTCGTGACAAACTGCTGGACTTCGGCGGTTGCGGACCCATCGGCCACTCCCCGGTGCCTTCCGACCGGTTCTTCGTGAAGCAATAAGGAAGGTACACGACCACCCCGGGAACAAGCTATTCCCCCATGAAAGATAAAGACGACAGCTCTTCGATCCTGATTTTAGGACACGGCAGCCATCCGGTGCTCGGTAGCCTATACCAGCAACTGATGGAACGAGGGAAGCGGCGGGTCGTCTTTATCTCTTTGGAGAGCTTCCCCCAGGATGTCTCTCTGTCGTACCACCAACTACCCGACGGCTTGGAAGGGCGCATCGGCCTTTTGGAAGAGGAGCCGATCGAGTTTGCCGACCTGGTCTCGGTGGTGCTGGACGACTACCAGATCGTTTCCCCCGCGGAAGGGCTTTCTGAAGAAGACTTCGAGTACCGCAATACCGAGTCGTGGGCGGCATTGCGGGGGCTGTTTCAGTGCCTCTCCGAGCAGACCCTGGTGGTCAATCATCTACCGGAGAAGGAGCACTTCGACTCCCGCATCGGCGAACTGAGTCTGCTCGACTCTTACGGACTCCGAGTACCCCGCTTGATGGTGACCAATGAGCCTGACCGGGCTCGCCAATTCTTCGAGGAAGTGGGCCAGGTGATGTATCGCCCGGTCCAGGGCAAAGACATGCCGTTTAGCAAGATGGCGGCCGAGGACCTGGAACGCCTGGAGGAACTCCGGCTTTCTCCCGTCCACTTCGAAGAGGTCCCCCAGGGCCGCCTGGCTTCGGTCGTCAAGGTCGGAGACTCGCTTTATCTCAACCCCCGAGAACTGGAGCTACCCTCCGAGATTGAACAGGGCTTTCGCCGGCTCTCTGAAGAGCAAGGGTTGCAGTTGGCGGAAATTCGGCTCTGCCAGTCTGCTGAGGAAAGCCCCTGGATGGTTCTCGGCCTGAGCCCTTTTCTCACCGAAGCAGGTCTGGAGGACCCGGAAGCCACCGAGGCCGTTTTGAGAATGCTTGAGTTCGGAGAGACCAACGTATGATCGTGATAATGGGAGATATCGAGGAGCCGATGATCGAGGACACCCTCGACGAACTCGAAGAGCGAGGAGCCCCCCATTGCTATCTCGCTCCAGACCATTTTCCCCAGGAAGCCACACTCAGCCTGGCCCTTTCGGGCTCCGACAGCGGCATCCAGTGGCGCGACGGCACCCGGGTCCGGTGGTCGGAAGTTCGTTCGGTCTATCACCGATTGAGTTTCGATCAGTTTCGACCACAAGAAGACCAGGAAGCCTACTCAGTGGAGGAGGAAGCGTATGCGTCCAACGAGTTCATGTCGTTGCTGAACCCCATCCTGAACACCCTCCCGGCCCGCATTGTGAACAGGCCCATGGCTTCCTCCACCAACGCCTCCAAGCCGTTCCAGGCAAATCTCATCCAACAGGCCGGATTCTCGATCCCGGAGACCCTGGTGACCAACGACCCCGAGGCCGCCCGAGAGTTTTACGATCTGCACGGTGGCCAGGTCATCTATAAGTCCATCTCCTACGTCCGCTCCATCGTGAAGCAGATGACGCCGGAAGATCTGGGTCGCCTGGATACCCTCCGGACCTGCCCGGTGCAACTCCAGCAGATGGTTCCTGGGATCGATCATCGGGTGCACGTAATGGGAGAGCGGGTCTTCGCCCACCGGATCCAGGCTGAGGAAAACGACTACCGTTATGACAAGCAGGCCGAAATCGTGGCCTTTGAACTGGATGAAGAAACCGAAGAGCGATGCCTGGACCTGACCCAAATCCTGGGCATGGAGATCGCCGGAGTGGATCTACGCATCTCCCCCGAGGGAGAAGTTTTCTGCTTTGAAGTGAACCCGTCTCCTGCTTTTTCCTGGTACGAAGCCCGAACCGGCCAACCCATTACCGCCGCCCTTTGCGATCTGCTGATGAAAGAACCCAACTGATAAACTGGTAGAGTGTTAACCTGCCCGCAATGAACCGGGGCATCCCGAGAACTCATTTCCACTTCTTTTCAGACTTGATCCGTATAATCGTGGCATGAAGATCCAGCAAAGTTTCTCCTCTCCCCGGCCGATCGCAGGGCAACAACTACCGAAGCCTCACGATTGGAACATGAAGCGCTCCGATCGCACTCCCAGCAAAGACCACGATCTCGACACCTACGAACGGGTCTACGCCAATTTCGGGGCGGCCACCGGGGCTCTCCTGAGCCACTTCGCCGTACTCGGTGCCGGGATATTCGCCGGGGCCACGCTGGGAGCAGCCATCGGTGGACCGCTCGGAGGGCTGGTGGGAGCGGCCACCGGGGTCCTGGGTGGGATAGGTGGAGGGTACCTGGGCGCCAAGCTCCAGGCAAAAACGCTCTGGGGCCGTTCGCTACTGACCAAGGTCGGTGCCACCGTTGGTCACGCCCTGGGCCGAGTGGGCAAGCTTTTCAAGGCACCCCTCCGTCAAGACTTTGTGGAAACCTCCAACCGATTTTCCGTGAAAACCCTGAACCGCTACGGCGCCGACATGGCCCACAACGGCCACAAAGTCATTAGTTCTGAAGAAGCCGATTCCTTGATCGAGAAACTGCAACCCGGCGATGTGATCCTGACCGGCGACGAGCGCAGCACCCCGTTTGCCACCATCACCCAGTTGACCACCGGACGCTCGGAGTT
>JBAYRN010000041.1:0-42857 GCA_041676625.1 Vulcanimicrobiota bacterium | reverse complement strand
TTTTTCTCCTCCTGGAGTGGAATTTTCTGTGGAATAGTGGACCTATTTGAGGAAAATTTCGCTTCAGGAGGTGGAAAATGAACAAGTTTGGTGACCGAAGGCTGAATGTCCACAGGCCCTAATCAAATTGTATTTCATTGCAATTATGAAAACATCTTAGAAAGGTTTCGTACCATGCCCCAAGCCCAAGCCTGGCGAACTCTCGCCGACACGCTTCACAGCCTCCCCCAGCTCGTCGACTACAAGAAGCTGCCCGTCGACTACGGGCCCGAAAAGGCGATTCAGATCTACAAGAACACTCCCCTGAGTCGCGCCGAGCGTTCAGATTTGGAATTAGTCCCTTTAAATTAGACTGTTTCAATTGTCGTGTCGACAGGCAAGAACTTAAGCACAGAATAGTGGTAGAATCTGAAAAATTGAAGAGCTTTGAACCAGTACCTATTGAAAAGAAAAGTGGGGTAACTGCTGAGTCGGCACCGTTAGAAGCATTTTCCGATGCCTTCAAAGTCCACCTCTTTGCCGATGACGGCACAAAGATTGGAAATGTAGTGACTGTTAGCGTTGACGGTTTTCGGGTAGCTCAAAGTTCTCTAGGAGCCTAGCCGTTGTTGGATAAGCTTATCAAGCCCCATGTAGTCACGAAAGGGTCTACCGTGAAAGAATTAACATCCTCCAAAAGGGCAATGTTTCACTGCTCTTGAAGCTCCCCGGATGATGATCGACCCCAGCAAAGGATTGCAATCCGCCTCCCCCCTTCAACGTCCCCTCTCTCAGCCTATCCGCGACTCGGTTCAGCCGAACCAAACTGCGGAAGCCCAGTCCTTGCCCCAGGACGACTTTCAGGCCACGGTGCGGGTCAAGGTTTTCCCTCAAGACCCCCTGGTGGGAGACCCCGAGGTCATCGAACTGCCCAAGGATCTGGTGGGAGATCGACTCTCTTCAGCTCGGCTTCGTACCCAGGATCGCGCCCCCATCGCTATCGCCGACCCGGATGGCAACTACGACTACCAGGTGGGGTCTCCGCAGTTCGATCAGGCCAATGCCCACGGCATCGTGGCCAACACCCTGATGATGTACGACCGTTATCTGGGTACTCCGGCCGAGTGGTCCTTCGGTGGCCCCCTGAATGTGATCCCTCACAAAGGCACCGGCAAGACGGCTTACTTCAGCAGGTGGGACCGCTCCATCAACTTCTTCGAGTGGGACAGCCCCAGTCTGGGCAAACGGGTTTCCACCGCCCAGTCCGCCGACGTGATCGCCCATGAGATTGGCCACGCGGTGTGGGACGGTCTGCGTCCGCGAGCGGGTTACTCGGGAGAGGCCGGAGCCTTTCACGAGGCATTCGGCGACTGCTCGGCGCTGTTGCACGCCCTGCAGCAGGAATCGAACCTCAGCAAAGCCCTCGAGCAAAACGGCGGCGACATGCGAACTCCCAGCCTGCTTTCGCGCATGGCCGAAGAGTTTGGGTCCGGCTTCAACAAAGAAGACAAAGACCCGAACAACGATGATCGCCTCTACTACCGGACCGCTCTCAACGAGTTTAAGTACATCGATCCCAAGCTCTTACCCGACGACGATTACCCTCCCACCGTACCGGAAGACGTGCTGACTCGCGAGTTTCACTCTTTCAGCAGAGTCTGGAGTGGCGCCTTTTACCGAATGCTGAGCGCCATGTACGACGGTGAAAAAAGCGGCGGCGCCCAAGCCCTGGAGGCTCTCAAGACGGCTCGCGACAAGCTGGGCCAGGTTTGGGGGCAGGCTCTCCACGAGCTACCTCCCACCGGGATCAAGTTCAAGGTCGTCTCCGAAGCCATGCTAAAGACCGCCGCCCGCAGTGGCGATCTGGCCACCTTCGATCGACTGGCTGCGGTCATGGTGGACCGGGATCTGCTGGACGGCCAGACCGTGGACAGACTGCGTGGAAACTCAACCCCCCAGATCACTCTGGGAGACGGAAAGCCCGAAACCGTTCTGCACTCTCTCAGCGAAGAGTTGCAGTTGCCCGAGGGGTTTGCCAGTGAGGGAGAACCTACCAAACTCAAGGACGGACGAACCGTGTATCTGTTCAGCAAGCCCGAACTACATCATCCTCCAGGCCTGAGCCACCAGGGTGACCAGATCGAGATAGAACTGCGCAGCGGGTTGGCCGCAACCTTCGACGCCGAGGGCCGCCTGGTCAGCCACTACCACACCCCGGTGGGCGAGCAGGAACGCGAAGAAGCCGATCTTTTTGTCCAGGACTTGCTCCGTCGCGACCGGGTCAAGGAAAGTGCCTTCGACTCCCAAACCGAAAACTCGACCGGCCAGGTCTATCTGGCCCGGTTGCTCCCGGATCGGGATGGAGTTAAGGTCTTCGAGCGGATCCCGGTTTTCGACTGAAGGTCGAGAGCCCCCCAGGCGTTTCGCGTTTCGACAGAGAATGTTGTAGTGGTATGGACATGGAAGTATCGGTGGAGTCTCTCTCGGAATCCTTTGGATTTCTTGTATCCCCGGACTTCGTCAAGGCGATCGAAGCAGCCCACGCCCGCTCGCCCGACAACCCCCACCGGGGGCTGGACAAGTTCGGGCTAGAGCTGGGGGGGCCGCTCTATGCTTTTGTGGGGGGAGACTCGGCCCAATCCCTGCGGTGCCCGCAGATGCCTCCGGAGTTCTTTCCTTTCGCCTTCAGGCGTACCCGACCGGCTGTCTATATCGGCTTTTTGGTGGACCATCCCTCACAGGAAGGAAGCCCCAACACCACCTACGCCATCTGCGTACCGGAGCACCCCGAACGTTCAGGGGTGGTCGCTCGCAACGAACAAGAACTCTTTCGCTGGCTGGGAGCCCATCTCGACGACCTGGATGCACTGGGTATCACCCGGAGAAGCAACGCTTACGATCCTGAAGAGGTCAAATCAGCTCGCAACTCCATGGTCACCTACCAGACCGCCGACCGGATGGGGGTGGTCGTACCCGAGGAAAATTCCCCCTTAGCTTTGCTGCATCCTGAAATGCGCTCCATCCTGATCGAACAGCGGGACCCCGCTCGAGTTCGACAGGCCGGGTTTGCCGCCATCAAGGTCAACGCCCCGGGAGCCACCCTGGCCCTGGCTCGAGACATCACCTGGTTTCTGGGGCACCGAGAGCATTGGTACCAACTGGCCATTGAACTCTACGTGGAGGCCTACGCTTCTCTGAAACGCCCGTTACTAACCCGGATCGTCCGGCGAGAGTGGGTACGCCTCTTCGGCAACAAGGGGGAATGAACGACTATCTCTGCGTCTCTCCCTCCGTGCAGGAGTTGCTGCGGATGGGGCTCGCTTTATCCACCCTGGGCATGCTCGCGCTGAGTCTGCCCGCTGCCCGGCGCTTCTTCGGGAGTGAAAAATACGGCGGCTACGCCGATGACGGGCGGTTTCTCAATATCCTCTTCAGCCCCCCGGGGCGGGTGCTCTTCCTCTCTGTCTGGATCGCCTCTGCCTGCTGGCTGCTGGCTGACCGGCACACGGTCTTGGCTTCTCTGGTATGCCTTCTCTGCTCCCGGTTCTGTTTTGTTTCACTTCGCTGGAAGAGCATCAGTCGGGGGATGGGAGCGCCTGGCTTCATGCTGTACTGGCTGGCGGCGCTTGTCTTCTTCCTGGAGTATACGCGCTACCACGACCCTTCGGGGTACCTCAGGATGCTCGCTATTTTTACCTTCAAGATCGACTTCGCCGTCATCGTGCTGTGCGCGGGCCAGTACAAGCTCTTCTCCGGTTATCCCCAGAACAACGGGATGGAGTTGGGAATGGTCAACCCGTGGTGGGGTAAACCGAGGTCATTTTATCGCCGGCTAACTCCACAGCATTGGCTGTTCCGGTTCCTGAATCACTGCGCCTATCTCGGCGAGCTTGTCTTCGGCGCACTTCTACTCTTCCCACCCACCTCCGAAATCGGCGGGTTGCTACTGGCGGCAACGTTCGTCTTCATTTTTTTCCATCTCAAGCTGGGCTCTCTCTGCCCCACCGTGATCGTTTGTTGCTTTCTCTTCTGTCAGCCCGGCGGGCTCGTCGATGGACTGCTCCCTTCGTCGGCTACCCCGGCCGCCACCGATCTAACCCTCCTGAACCTAGTCCTGGGAGCCCTGCTAGCCACCTACCTGGTGCTGCTGCCGTTTATGAAGCTTGGCACTTACTACAACTTCTACGGCAAAAAGAGGCTCCCCGAAAAATGGCAAGCCTTTCAAGATCGCTGGACCAATCTCTGGGGGATCGCGATCTGGCGGGTCTTTACCATCGACAACACCAACTTTTACGTAGACATCTCCGTCCAGGACCGCGCCACCGGAAGGCGTGTCCTCTATTCCACCCTCTCCAGCGCGCGCTTCCGCCACGTGGGGGAGTTTGTGTGCCTGGCTTCGATCTTTACGACCCTGCGTTACTTTCCCGGTGATACCGAACTCTTTACCCGAAGATTGCTGCGATACGCCCGTACGATCCCCCACCAACCGGGCCGGCAAACTCTGATCTTTCAATGGATCGACATCAGGAAAGACAGAGAAACTTTCCACGACGTCCCCTGCCGGGAGTTTGAAGTGGATCTGCAAACCCCGACCATCCGCACGACCCTGTTGGAAGGCGGCGCCTCGCCCACCACCGATCCGCTGCGCTACACAGCGTTGGTGAAAGGCCAAACGGTCGGTTCCTACGCGCCTTAGTGCCCCTGAAGATCGCTGGACTCCTGGGCTTCCCGGATGGCTTCCCCGGCTAGAACATCCAGGGAAGGGCCCCTTCTGCGTCGTGTCCGCTGGAGGTAGCGCCCCATCACTGAGAGGATAAAGGTACAAGCGTGCAGGAGACCCATGACCAGCAGCACTCCAGCTCGCTCGGTCAGTCCAAACAAACCGAGCAGGCCTTCCACAGTACCCAGCAGGAAGCCGAAAAAGGCGGAAAACCGGTGAGCCCAACCTTCCCATCCCTCCAGCCAGATGGCGGTAAAAGAGACCGCGGCCCAACAACCGGACAAAACCAAAACGGACTTCCCATGGGGAAGAGCCGGAGGCATGGTCCAGACCACGGCCCCACAGAGGGCGATCCAGCACTGTAGCCAGAGGAGTTGTGCTCGGTTCATAAGCGATATTTGGCGACCGATCCGATGATCTCTTTCTCGAGAGACCAAGAAGCTTGATGCTTTCCCCCACTCTTGCATTATGATATAATTTTTATTATGGAATTTTTCTTAAAAGAGGACCAGCTCGAAATCAATCTGGGGTCCATTCTGCCTGGCTGCTTCAGCATACCCCTGGGTGCCGCGGCACTACTTTCAGGGTTCGCCTCACTCTGGATACTGACAACTACTCCCCCCCTGATGGCTTTGTTTCCCGTCCTATTCGCTCTTTTATTTTCCGCGCTGGTTGTGTGCTGCTTTAATAAGAACGGGATCATTCTTGACCGAAGCAAAGGTTTGTACATTCGTTGGACGGGATACGGAGAGAACCGTAAAGTCCGAGAAGTGATACCCTTTCTAGAGTTCGAAAAGCTGAGATTTCATTATCAACCAGCTAAAAGAGCTATCTCCCGCAAGGATAGTAGGCCACCCGCCTATCTCATCGATTTGCATAGTGAATCCCATCCTCGAAACTTGATCGAATTCCCAAAGTACGAACAGGCTTTGGCTGCCTACAAAAAGTTGTGCGAGTTTATCCCAATGCCAGCCTCGGATGAGATCCCGGCAAGAGCAAGAATCATCGAAAATGCTTGAAATCCCTTATCGTGAACTGTCATCGGAAGCCTTGCGCGGGGTGCTTGAAGAGTACGCCACCCGAGGAGGGTTCGAGTCCGATCTCTCCCTGGATGAACGGATCGAGGAACTGCTGAAAAAACTCAACAGCGGCAAAGCCAAACTCATGTTCGACCCCGAAGAGGGAACCACGAACCTCGTTGGATCCTAAGGGTAGTAAACCGAATCCTCGGGTAGCTTGACTCCTTCGATCTTGGATCGGGGGAAGACCGCGAACTGGGTCTTGAAAAGAAAGTCATCGATGGGCATGTGGCCGGTGCCGGCATCTTGGGCGTTGAAGTAGTGGGCCTGCCCCTCGTGGTTTCCGGTATAGACCAGAAGGTGGTCCTGACCGTTCCAGGAGACCCCTACTTGAAAGGTCTCGCCCGGCTGGGCTGCCTTCATGATCCGCTGAAACTCCTGATGGCTGTCGCTGTTGTGGTGCACCACAACCTTCGGCGTACCGTCCAACAGGGCCGCCGTTCTGGCTACTTCCAAGATCTTCAATCCGTGCCCGCCATTGGCAAAGGTATCAGTGGCCGGATCGTAAGGACCTCTTTGCGAACCGGCGAAGTTCATCAGCGTGCTCTGGAGGATCCGGTTGAGGCTGGAGCGGCCGCTGGCGTCCTCGAGTTCAGCATTTTCCGGCCTGATGAAAACTTGCTCGCCGGGAAACTCCATGCGGCGGTCCTGGTCGGAAACATCTTCGATGAAGCGAGCCAGCAGTGCAGGCTTTTCGCTCATCTCATACTGCAGATTCGCGGCGCCACAGGTATAAGTGTTCACGCCTTGATGAGTAAATTGGCTAGGCTCCGCCAGCAAGGCGATCGACTGCCGGGTCAGGCTCTCGCCGTCGATTCCGTCACCTCGGGGCTTGTCGGTCAATTTCCGCAAGGACTCAGCCACGCTCTGTCCCTGGTCTTGCTGAGCCAGAGTATCGGTTTCCAGTAACTTGAGCAGGTGCTCTCTGGATCCGTCGACTCCCACCACATCCCAGAGGTGTCTCACGGCCTCGGCCACCGCCGGGGGCAGGCTATCCAGAGCCGCCTTTCGGGCGCCCCGCAGAGAGTCCAGGGAGAGTTGGGCGGTCTCCCTGCTCGGCTCTGCTTTGGGAGCCTCGGTAACGGGCTTGAGGGTGGTGGGGATAAAGCCGTCTCGGGGGGCTGGATGATTCACGCTTTCGGGCTGGGGCTTTGCCTTAGGTATCCAGCTCCCACCTGGAGTGGTGCCGGGCGGTTTGCGATTCTTGGGAATGAAACTGAGCGTCATGCTCTCACCATAAGGAGAGGGCCTTAACGAACTCTCAAATTTTCAGGCCGAAGTCGGTCGAAACAACTCCAGAGGTTGGCTCAGCCCCGGCACCTCGATCACACCCAGGCTCTCCAAATTCAGTTGCGTGCCGATCTGCGCTGCGGTTTCCGGATCCATGAGCACGGGGCTGTCCAGCTCTCCACTCAACGATTGGATTTTGTGAGCTCGTCGGACCGGGTCTCCGATCACGGTGTACTGGATCTGCTCTCCCTTGGCCCCCAGACGCCCGATAGCCACGCTGCCCGTGCAGCAGGCAGCTCCCACGGAAAACGTGTCATCACTCACGTTCCACAGTTTTCGCAAATTCAAGACCGCCTCTTGCAGTCCGGCCGCGGCCTGAACGGAAGCCTTGGCGGGGTTCTTGATCTTGTTGGGATAGCCGAAGACGATGAGCTGGGCATCGCCCTGATAGGTGAGGGCGCGCCCGCCGAACCGCTCGTAGATGGCGACCGTCTCGGTGTGATACTGATTGAGCAGTTCCACCATCTGGGCCGGAGTGCGGGTTTCTGAAAGGGTGGTGTAACCCCGAATGTCGCTCACGATGATGGTAGCGTTGACGGTGGTGGCTTCGAGAGCATCACCGGTATCGGAGACCAGCATCTCTTGAGCGGCCTCTTTCGTAGTGAGACTGGCAAAAGTCTGTTTGGCGATCTCGGTTCGAAAGAGCATGAGCAGCGCCCCGGTCAGGAATATCTGTAGAACCGGCAAGGCCAGTGGAATCCAATATCCGAAATAGAACAGGGCCAGATTCAACACCAGCACCACTCCCGCCAAACCTATACAGCGAGCTATCATAGCCCGGCCCCGGTGCACTTTATCCAACAGCAATAGCAAGACCAGAGCCAGCCCTGGGTAAAGCAACTCGGCGTTGGTGATCTGTTGCAAGTAGCTGCCCTCCAGCAAAGCGCTGAAGGCCGCGGCGTGGGCCTCTACCCCTTTCATAAACCCGGTCGGGGTCTTGACCACATCGATGGCCGTTCTGGTGTTTTCCCCGATGAAGAGATACTTACCCGCCAGCTCGGTATCCGGAATATCCACGAAGCTGACCACATTGGGTCCCGAATCCAAATAGGTTTGGGGAAGCCCGTATCTGATCGGCAGACTAAACACGATGAGCCCGAGATTCTGATTCACGCTCACTGAAACGGGGATGGAAAAACCCTCCCCTTCGATCCGTCCCGGGCAGTGGTGGTGAGGAAACTCCCTGGTGTTTGGTCGCACCGAGGCCAATGGCAGTCCGTTGGCGGTATAGCTGAGCGATTCCGGACTCACTCCTTTTTCGTACAAGAAGGCGAGCAGGGCGGGAGAGAGCAAGGGGCGTTCGGGCCAGGAGTCGTGGTTGACGGTCATGGCAAGCCAGGCAAAGCGCACCACCTCATCCTTGTCCTCGTCCTTATTGATAACTCCGACGGCAGTCCGCCTGGCTATCTCCGGAGAAACTGTGGGCACCTGAAGGGCGTGCTTTCCATCTTCGATGGCCCCGGCGACGATCGAGAACATAGCACCCAGGGCCTGGCCCAACTGAACATCCTCGCTCTTTTCCAGATCGAAGATGAGGTCGAGAAAGACACCCGAGGCTCCCCGCTCGGCCAGATCGGAAACCAGCAGGGCAAAGACCTCACGACTCCAGGGCAAGGGGCCGAAATACTCGGCGCTCTTTTCGTCCAGGCCCCCGATCAGAATCCTATCAGACAGTTTGGCCGGAAAAGTCTGCTGGCGAAAATTGTAGCTCGAGAGCTCCAGTTTGCTGTCGTAAATACTGGTAAAACTCAGGGCGGCCAGGCAAACCAGAAGCGCTGCCAGGGCAGCGACGTATCTATTCAACGATCGACTCCACCTGGTAGACTTCCACCACGCTGGTCTTCCCTTTTAGCGAAACGGCTGGTAGTTTTTCGGCGACCAACTGCTCCGAGCAGAGCAGATACGTGGGCTCGGAAATGAGAACCGGCACCCCCTGTTTTTGGGCTGCTCCGAGCAGTCGCGCCGCCACGTTGGTGGTATCTCCGATGGCTGCCAACTCCTTGGCCGACGGTGCCCCCACGTACCCTACGGCCGCCGGCCCGGTGCAGACCCCGCAGTGGATACTCTCGTCCGGGTACTCGCTGCTCAAAATTTGGCAAAGCTCCAGGCCGGCTTTCACGGCGTTTAAGGCGTGCATCGGATCGACTCGCTCCACACAGAAACCGGCCATCTGATAGTCTCCTTGATAATCCAAGACTCGGCCCCCGTTGCCCCTTACTCCTTTCGTCAAGTGAGCACAATAGCGGTTCCTGGCCCGAATGGATTCTTCCGGGTCCACCTGCTCCAGTTCCTGAATGGCCTTCGGGAGATTGGTAAAAAGGATGGTCACGTTCCGTTCGGTACCCCCCAGCTCGATCTCTCCCCGGGCCGCGTCTCCCGCTCTCTCGTCGCCCACCAGTTGCTTGAGCATCTGGAAGGCTCTCCATTGAAGCACTCCTGCCACCAGCACTATGGTGAGTATGGTGGCCATCAGTGGGGGCACGAAAGGCAGGTAGAGCCCCCGGGCAAAGAGGTACTCGCCACTCACCCAGTAGCCATAAGACAAGACCGCCCAGCCCACTGTGGTTCGGAAAAAGCTGGGGGACAAAATGGTCAACCGCGCAGCCAGAACGCACAGCGCGAGGGTCGTGAGTATGGAAAGTATAAAGGGCGGCTCCCATAACCTCCAGCCCGACAGCAGGGTGTCCAGGGCGGCGTAAACCACCTGGTGGTGCTCCAGGCTTCCCACCGGCGTGTCGAAGCGGGTTCGAGCGGTTTGAGTGTACTCTCCCACCAGAACCAGGCTGTCCTTGACGAGCTTCTGGACCATCTGGTGGTCCTGAGAAGCGATCGTCCCTCCGTCGAACAGAACGTGGAGCGATACCGGCTCGAGAAATCGGCGAGAGATGCTCCCCGCCGACTGGCCTGCCTGGTTGGGCGGAAAATCCACCGCCAGGACTCGGGGTAGTACCTCCTCTCCGACCACCACCCGCTTAGACTCTACCCTGATGGTCTCGTGGGGGACCCCTTTCCAGGAAGCGTAAAGCCGCAGCTCGGGCGAGAGTCGACCCCCTTCGGCCAGCGCCACTCGCCTGACCCGGCCGTCGGAGTCAGAAATCGGGGGCAGAGGAGGCTCACTAAGCTCTGAGTCCAACTGGGAAAAGCTCAAATTGGGGTCCAACCAGATGTCCTTGGCCGGAGCGTTCTTCAGCAGCTTCAAGAGTTCTCGCTCCTCCTGGACCGACCACTCTGGAAGCTTATCCCGGGTCTCTTCGGTGAAGGCGAAAAACTGAGCGGCCTGGGAGGGAGCAGGGTTGCCCCGCACCCCCCGGGCGCGCACCAGTCGGGAGTCGTAACTGGTTTGTTCCAAGCGGGTGAAGACCGGCAGGATGAAACTTAGGAGGACCCCCAAAGCCGCCGAAATCAGTATGAGGCGCTTTTGAAAACTCAAGGGGGTGAATCAAAAGAGGGCCTGAGCGGTAGTGAAATGTTTCACGAGAAACCCTATTCAACCATGAAAGACGTCTGAGCGGCTTTCTTCACCGGCTCACCGTTCTTGTCCAAGCCGATCACTCGCCAGTAGTACTGCCCCGACTCCAGCGGCCTGGCCGCTTCAGGATATTTCACGGAAGTAGCTCCCTTTTCGGTCTCGTAGGTCCAGACCAGGTCCTCCATCTCGTCGTCTCGCGCTAGCAGCAGGTAATAGTGATGGACACCTTTGAGTTGCTTCCAGGAAAAGTCTAGATCCGTGGAGGGTTGGGCTTGCGAACCCTCCGCCTGGCTATCGGGCCTCAACTCGGTGGGGAAGTCCATCTCGGGTGCTTTGCTCTTGTTGCTGCCGCCTCCGAGACCGAGGCCACCAATTCCAATCGGTGAATAGCGACCGAGCCCTCTGTTGATCTGGCTCTCAGCCTCTCGTTTCAAGGCAGCCTCGGGATCGGTCACCAGGTTGATGGCTCGCCCGGCGTAATACATCTCAGAGCTATACCCCACGCCGGGCACATAGGCCACGATGTGTCGCGCCCAACTGAGGGCCTGGTTGAAATCTTCCCATTCTTCGGAGCTCAGGATCTCTTTTCGAAGGGACTTCGGATCGGAGGTCTGCACGTCTTGCTGGTTCACGGTTTCAACCCCTTTGAGCCGGTCGAGATAAACCTTCTGGCCCGCGGTGAGTTTAAGTTCTTCCCCTCCCGTAGGAGTGACCGACACCTCGCCCTCGAGCACAGACACTTCGGTTCCCTGATCCGACTCATTGATCACGAACTCGGTGCCCCGGATCCCCATAACACCGCTGGAGGTCTTGATTTGAACGGGGCCTTTCTCAGCGGGCCTGGTCTTGAGTTTTCCCCACAGGCCGCCCTTCTCCAGGTTGATGATGTCAGCGTTGTCGTCGGAAACGATCTGGATGGTCGTATCCTTGTTGATCCCGATCTGCCCCCCGGTGTAAAACTCGATAGAGCCGTAACTGGAGGCGTTGGTCCGGAGTTGGTCGCCTTTATAGTCCTTCATTTCGACGAAGGCTTGAAACCATTCAGTACCCCCGTCTCGGGAGTAATCCAGCCTATCACCTTTGATCGTGACCACCCGGGCGACCTCTTCTTTGGGCTGGGCCACCGCCGGCAGTATCGTTATAAGTAAAACGGCCGAAATCAGGGCCGCCATCAGTTTTTTTTGAGAGAATCTTCGCATACCACGCCTCCATCGTTGCTGTAAATATCATGGGAGATATAAACCAGGGCTTGTGCTCGGCGTTTCCGTGTCTCTGAAAAGAATTCCTTTTTAAACAGGGCCGCCCCCCCTTCACACGGGAGGTGAGTCGTTGGAAGTCGAAGGGGTGTGGCAGAAACGGAGGGGTATGAACAAACTGCTCGCCTGGACGATACTCCTATTGCCGGTCCTCACGCTTGCCACCTGGGCCGACGAAAGTCGACCCCTGGAGTTTCCCACCGGCGGCTGGGAAGCAGAGGGCGTGGAAGGGCCGGCTCGGAAATGAGTGCCTGGCTCAAGTTCTCCCCCCGAACCCGGACCGCCCTCAAGGTGCTCGCCCTGACCTCCCTGGCGATGACTCTGTTTTGCTTAACTCCGCTCTACCGGGTGACTGAACTTCGCTACTTTGATCTGCGCCTGCGCACCTGGGAATCGTTGACCATTTTCAAGATGGATGTTCAGCTTCTGTCGGTGCGAGAGTCGACCCAAAAATCCGGGTTCGGGGATCAGGAGCTAGCCGGCTTTTTGCACCAGCTTCAAGACCTGGGTGCCAAACGGATCGTGCTGCTGGGAACCGAAGTTTTTGAAGACTTTGAGTCCTACTCCTCGATGCTGCCCCAGAACGTCCTGGTCATCGACTCTCAGGATAAAACAGGACGGAAAATCCTTTTCCGAGACCCGGAGGCCGCTCTCAAGCAGTTGGACTCCGATGGAATCCTCCGCAGCCTGGAGCCGGAGCATCCAGCGGTGCTTCTCTGGAAAGAGCTTCTCCACGACTTCCCTACCGACTCGGAGCAGCGAGTCTTCCTCCACCCCCTGGAGCGCGTCGATGACGTCAGCTACGAAGGGACGACTAGCGACACCCCGATCGAGATCTTCAAACAGGGAGTGGAGGAGGCCGCTGGATTCAGTGCGGCTCAAACAACCTTGGACGGTCGCATCATTCTGGTGCAGAGAACCACCTCCGCAGCCACCGAATCTCTCGAGCTTCCAACCTCCACCGGGCCCGCCACCGAGGGACAGATCCATCAACAGATCGCCCAGTCCGTGTCTCAGAATTGGAATCTCATCCGCTTCGGCTGGTTTCCCTCTCTGCTGGCCTCGTTCTTTCTCATCGGCGGGTTCGTGATGTCGCTTTCGGGCCGAAAGCCGATGGTGGTCTGCGCCCTCTCGGTTGCCTGGATTTCCGTCGTCTACGTCGCTTCGGTTGCGCTACTTCCCCTGGGGATAGACTTTCGAGCCGCCTTCTTGACCGTGGCTATTGGACTCGCCATGCTTTTTTTGATCCTCTCCGAACTGGGGCAAAGCCGGAAGTTTCTCAAGCAGTTCGGGGGGGCCGAAGACGCAGGGTTTTCCGGAGAAGAGTCCCAGGCCACCATGGTTTTCACCAATTTGCCCAAGCATCTCATGGACATGGAGAAAAATCACGACGAGAATTTACTGAAGTACCGGCGAGAGTACAACGAGGTCTTAGCGGTCATCGCCCGGCGCTATCATGGAAAAGTCCTGGACTACCAGGGCGATGCCCAGATGCTCGGCTTCGGCCTGCGCTACGACGACGACAACGAGCACCCCGCAGAAGCGGTATCAGCCGCCCTGGAAATCGTGGAAGAAGTGGCCAAATTGGCGGCCCGCTGGGAGGCTCCCGGCGAAGCCCTGAAAGTCAGCGCGGGGGTTTGTACCGGCTCGATCGCGCTGGGCCACCTCGGTGCCATTCAAAAGCAAGATATCGCCGCCATCGGGGACACCACTAACACCGCTGCCCGTCTGATGGGTGCGGCCATGAAAAACGCGGTCGGGGTACTGATCTCCAAGCCCACCTACGTCCAAGCAGAAGGACTGGTCACCGGTACCAGTCTCCCCCCGGTAGAGTTGAAAGGTAAGAGCGCTCCTGCCGAGGTCTATCACGCCACCCTGGTGGATCCCGCCTGGCAAGCGGAGAATCGGGCTAAGAGCAAGGACGTGGTCCCCAGCGGCGGCACCTTGACCTATACCGGACGTCGTCAAGAAAGCCTGATGCTCACAGTAGTCATGGCGATCTTCGGGGCCCTGATCAGCTTCAACATCTGGGCCGATGAAGTCCTGGACGTTTCCGAACTCAAACTCGCCGACAATCTCCATCAGGCTTTCGGCTTCGTGGACGCCGACCCTGACATCGTGCTGATAGGGATCGACGATGCTTCCGTCTCCGACCCGCAACTGGGCGAGCTTCCCTGGAGTCGCGGGGTCTACGCTCAGGCCCTCGAAAACCTCCTGGCAACCCGCTGCCGTGGGGTCTTCATCGACGTCCTTTTCAGAACCCCTCGAAGCGATGACCTGGAGGGAGACCGCTACCTGGCCGAAGTGGCCGAAGGAGACCCCCGGGTGGTGCTGGCCGGAACCCTGGTCAGGGATCAGCGAGATCGCTGGGAGGCCCCAACCCTCTTTCCCGCCGTTGATCCCACTCTTTTGCAGCAGAGAGCTCAGATCGGCCTGATCCACAATCACCGGGATCCGGACGGAGTCACCCGCTGGGGCTTTGTCTGCTTGACCGAAAACGCCAGCCACGACTTTGTGGAGGCGGAAAAGCGTACCACATTCCCTTCGGCTGCCGCTGCCCTGCTGCTCGACGATGCCGAAGAACTGGTGATACGGCCCGGGCGGGTACTCCTTGGAGAGCAGCCCATCTCAGCTCAGGTCAGCCGCACCGGCCACGCCCGCATCCAATTGCGGTTCGGTCCGGCCACGACCGCCGAGGGGAAAGAGCCAGAGCCTGGTAGCTACCAACTCGTCTCCTTCCATCGTCTGCTCGATCCTCAGGATCCCATCTTTCAGGACCTGGACGATAAGTACATCTTGATTGGCCAGACCAGAACCAGTGGGGATTCCAACCAGATCGATCGGGCGAGTACCCTGAGCGGAAACATCAAAGGCGTCGAAGTGCACGCCAGAATTCTCGACAACCTGCTCAACAAGAACTACCTCAGGCCTCTCAGCCGCACCAACACGGAGTTGGCCCTGCTAGCGGTGGCCGGACTCACCTTTGTCATCCTGGCCCGATATCGAGAGCCGCGCGAATACCTCTCTCGTCTGGGGTTATTGATAGGCGGTCTGGGAGTCGTCTACGTGCTCTGCTTTGTGCTCTTTAGCGTGCTCTTTCAGCTCCTGGCCTTGTGGTTCACCATCGTACTGGTCTCGGCCGGAATCTTGATGGGTCGCCACATCTTTACTTTCCGGGCGCTGACCCGATTCATCCCGGCGGAAGTGGCCGCCGAACTGCTCTTTCAAGGAGAGGCCCGGGACCGCCGGCAGATCGCCACCGTTCTCCTCACCGACATTCGAGGCTATACCACCCTGTCCGAAGGGAGATCGGCGGTCGCCATGCTGGACGTACTCAATGAGTACCACAAGCGAACCGTAGCTTGCTACGACCGTTATGGAGGACAGGCCCTCACCTACCAGGGCGATGCTCAGATCGTGGTCTTCGGGGTTTTCGGAGATCGCTCCAATCCGGCTGCCGACGCCGCCGCTGCAGCTCTGGAGCTTCAATCCATCTGCGACGTCCTGCGGGAAGAGTGGGGAATCATCAGTCGCGATGATTTCGACGTAGGGGCGGGTCTGTGTACCGGCGAGGTCGAGGTTGGGCTACTGGGAGGAGGCGACAATCTTCAATACTCCGTAGTAGGGGAGACCGTGCGCAAAGCCCACAAGGTGCAAAGCCTGAGTAGCGACCTCTCGGCACCGGTCATCCTCGATGAAGAGACCTATTTAGCCTCCCGAGGAGCCGTCGCGGTGGACGATTTGGGGATGGTCCAGCCCAAGGGTCTCCCCCAGGAGATTCAACTGTACCGAGCCAGGTCGGTGAGCTACCAGGAGTCGTCCGGAGCAAACAGAAGCAACCCGGATGAAGATCAGGACACTCAAGTCAAGATTCATTAGTCTCTTCTCAATCTTTCTTGCTGCAGCGATGTTCTACCCCGCTGCGGCTCAAGAAGAGAAAGTCCTGGCGGGCAAGGTCATCGACATCGACGGCCCCCGCCTCTACACCGACAGGCTCTCGGATAGGTCCTGGTACCAGGCCTACATGGGCATGGCCACCTTCCTCAACGAGCGGCTTCGAACGGACGACAAGACCCAGGCGGTCATCCAGTTTTATATTGGAGGCCGAGCGGGAATCGGACGCAACTCCAAAGTCGAGATCGTGACCATGAGGAGTCTTGAAAACGTTCGAGAGGGGGCCCTCAAGATCGATTCCGGGACCTTTTGGGCCAAATTCGACAAACAGGAGAAAGAGTTTCGAATTCAGACCGCCGGGGGCGTGATCGGTATCGAAGGCACGGAGCTCCTGGTCAACGTGGAAGAAGAGACCAAGATCACCGAGGTCCTGCTCTTTGAAGGGCAGGTCCGGGTGACCGACAACGACGGCAAAGAGCAACTCCTCTCTCCCGGCGATTACGCTTCCTTTGGAGGACCGCGCGGGATGTGTGTCCTCTCCTATCCCGCCCCTTCGCTACGCACGCTGGTGGTAGAGCGGTTTCCGAAGTTCAGCTCTTTTCTGGCCGCCCAAAACGTGACCTCAATCCCTAAACCGGCTAGCCCCACCCTCATCCGGGGCTTCAACTCTCAGCGCGACGACCTGCTGACCGTGCTCTCCAAGGCCCAGGCCATGGCCGGGGAAACAGCGTCCGGACTCCAGGCCAATGCCGGGTCCGGCCCTCCCTCGTTCTCCTGGACGAGCGTGCCCGGCGCGGACTCCTACGCCCTATACGTCGCCGAAGACCAGAAAATGGAAGAGATACTTTTTAGTGGTAACGCTGACTCCACCAGCCTCACCGTGCCCTCGGGAGCCCCCGGGCTGGAGTCGGGAAATTACTATTGGGCGGTAGTGGCCCTGGACAAAAACGGGAAGCCCCTCGGCAATCCAGCACAAGCCGTTTTCCAAACCCCGGGTTGGGTGTCCAACGGCGTTTCACTTGAAGAGGATGCCTAGGGCTGCCTAGGGCACTCTTTTTTTTACCAGGATGCAAATTGATCATCAGGTTCCTCGCTAGCAGCCTACTTCTGGTTCTAAGCCTGTGTTTACTTGGAACCGGATGCTCCAGGTCCGAACCGAAGCCGATTCGGGCAGGTATCCTCTATCTCCGCAGCGGCGCTCTGGCTGATAGCGAACGCTCTATGGTGCAGGCTACCACGCTTGCCCTGGAAGAACTGCAAGAGCAGGGTGGCCTTCTGGGTAGGCCTCTCGAGATCGTCATCTCTCGTGAATCACCCGGTCTCGAGGAGTTTACTGAGGAAGCGACTCGACTGATCGAGGAAGAGGAAGTCGAGGTGCTCTTCGGTTGCTGGACTTCGGCCTCCAGGAAAGTGGTCTTGCCGATACTTCAGCAGCACCGTCACCTTCTTTTCTACCCGATTCAGTATGAAGGTCTGGAGCAATCACCTTATGTCGTTTACACCGGCGCGGTTCCCAACCAGCAGTTGGTCCCAGCCGTCAAATGGGCTCTGGACAATCTCGGGAAACGAGTATTTCTGGTGGGCTCCGACTATGTTTATCCCCACATCGCCAACCAGATCGCCCGTGACCAGTTGGGCGCCCTGGGGGCCGAGGTGGTGGGGGAAGAGTATATACCGTTCGGAGGACTGCAAACCGCTGAAGTGATCGCGAGCATCCAGCAGACCCGACCCGAGGTGATTCTGAATACCATTAACGGCGACAGCAACCACGCCTTTTTTCAAGCATTGAAGGAGGCCGAGCTGGACCATATACCCACCATGTCCACCAGCATCGCGGAAAGAGAGTTTGAGGAGATGGGTGAGTTTACGCCGGTCGGGCATTACGCCACCTTGAGCTACTTTGAGAGTCTGGACTCTCCCCAGAATCGAGACTTTTTGAAGCGCTTCCGCAAGCGGTTCGGCGTCGACCGCTCGGTGACCGCCTCGATGGAGTCCGGCTATTTCAGCGTCTTTCTCTGGGCCCAAGCGGTAGAAGCAGCCAATTCGTCAGCTCCCGAGGAAGTCCGAAAGTCCATCGGTGGACAAAGTTGGGCGGCTCCCGAAGGCATCGTCTCGATCGATCCCGGGACCGGCCATACCTGGAAGTCGGTACGGGTTGGGCGCCTGAACGAGCAGGGCCAATTCGAAGTTCAATGGAGTTCAGTCGGTCCGGTGCGACCTCGCCCCTACCCCACCTACCAGAGCAAAGAAGTGTGGGACGCCAAGCTGCTGCGGCTTTATGAAGGCTGGGGCGAGAGCTGGATCGGAGAGAGTGCCCCGTGAAGCAGAAATTCACGAGTACCATCTCAGCCCAGCTTCTGCTCTGGTTTCTGGTCGTATCGCTAACTCCGCTGCTGGCCGTGACCGCGCTCACCTACAAGAAGGCTGAGTCAGCGCTGAGAGAAGAGATCACCAGATCGCTGGAGTCGGTGGCCAGGCGACATCGGGACCGGATTCAAATGTTCCTGGAGCAACAGGAGCGAGACCTGCTTCACGTGGCCCATTCCAGCCAGGTCAGACAACTTTTGGGTGAATTGAAAGAAAAGGCCTCGCAGTCCGGTTTTGAAGAGACCGCTCGAGTCGCCGGGCAACACCTGCAAAAAGAATATGGAAGCCGTTCCTTCCGCGACCTCCTTCTGCTTTCTCCCCAGGGGAGGCTGCTGGTTTCCACCCAGGAATCTCGTTCCATCGGAATGGACGTGACCGAACTTCCGTACTCCAATACCCCCCTGGGGCAGGTTTTCGAAGAGTCGTCAACCCTGTTGGGAGTCACTCTGTCCGATTTCACTTCCAACCTGGAAAGCCCGTACTGGTACCTGGCCGCACCGGTTTGGGACCCGGAGCGAGGACTCCAGGGGATCCTGGTCGCGGAAATGGACCAGTCCCGGGTCTTTAAACTGTTTGGAGACTACTCGGGCTTGGGCGATTCGGGAGAGTCGGTGCTGACTGCCCGCTCCGGAAAGAATTTAGTTTTCCTGGCTCCTACTCGCTTCGTATCCGATGCCCCCGACAGCCTGGAAATCGCTATGGGCTCATCCCACGCCGAGGCCCTCCAGAAATCGGTTGAGGGGGTTCAAGGGGAAGGCTCTGTTTTGGACTATCGGGGCCAGGAGGTGCTGGCGGTGTGGCGCTACTTACCGCTACTCCGGGCCGGGCTGGTTACCAAGATCGATCACGCCGAAGCCTTCGCCGACATCGACGACCTTCGGGAACAAGTCGTCTGGCTGGCGGGACTAACGCTACTGCTGGTGACCGTGGCGGCCGGAATGGTGGCTCGCTCCTTCAGTGCTCCCATCAGAAGGTTAACCCTGGCCACCCGAAGCCTGGCCGAGGGAAACTCCACCACCCTACCCATTGAAAGTAAGAACGAGATCGGTGAACTGGCGGCTTCCTTCAACGCCATGACTCTCCAACTGGGAGAGCGAGATGACAAAATACGGGTCCTTGAGTCTCAGCGGTTCGAGGCCCTGGTACGAAACATTCCCGGGGTTACCTTCCGCTATCTTCTTCAGGAACCGCCCTCTTTGCTCTTTCTAAACGGCCCGGTCGAAGAGTTGACCGGCTACACCATAGAAGACTTTCTGAGCGGGCGAGTCACCTATGAAACCTGCCTCATGCGAAACGACCTGGAGCGGCGACGGAGCATCATCGAGGACGCGGTCGAGAAGAAAATTCCCTGGCAGGTGGAGTACCGAATCGTCCACCGGCAGCGGGAGATCCGCTGGGCCGAGGAGCGGGGACAACCCACCGTTTCAGACGGCCGTCCAACCTTTTTAGACGGCATCATTCTCGACATAACCGCCCAAAAGCAGGGTGAAGCAGAACTCCGGGAAGCCCGCCTGGAAGCCGACGCCGCCAATCAGGCCAAGTCCGATTTTCTGGCCAACGTAAGCCATGAGATCCGGACCCCTATGAACGCCATCATCGGCCTTACCCATCTGGCGCTGCGCACCGAGTTGAGCGAAAAGCAACGCGACTACTTGAGCAAAGTCTACAATTCAGCTCAGTCTCTTCTGGGCATCATCAATGACGTTCTGGACTTCTCCAAGATCGAAGCCGGCATGCTGGACATCGAGGCCATCGATTTTTCTCTTGAAGAAGTGTTGCAAAACCTCTGCAACCTAATGAGTCAGAAAGCCGAAGAGAAAGGCCTGGAACTCTTCCTCCATCGCTCTCCGGAAGTCCCGGCCCGATTGGTGGGCGACCCCCTTCGCCTGGGGCAAGTCCTCATCAACCTGGTGGGCAACGCCCTCAAGTTCACCCATCAAGGAGAGGTCGTGGTGAAGATCGAGGTCGAGCAGCGAGAGGGCGACCAGGTGCTTTTGCACTTTCGAGTCAGCGACACCGGTATAGGCATGACCCCGGAACAGATGACGCGACTGTTTCAGTCGTTCTCCCAGGCCGACTCCTCCACCACCCGTCATTACGGAGGCACCGGCCTGGGCCTTGCCATCTCCAAGAATCTGGTGGAACTCATGCAAGGAACCATCGACGTGGTCAGTACTCCGAACGAGGGAAGCACGTTCTTTTTTTCCCTACCCTTCCCCATCGCCAAGGAAGCGGAGCCTCGCTCAGTCCACGATCTGAGAGGCCTGACGGTACTGATCGTGGACGACAACGCCACCGCGCGGGAGATCCTGGGGGAGATGGCCCGCTCCTTTTTCTTCCTTCCTGATGCGGTGAGTTCCGGCTCCGAGGCTCTCAGGGCGATCGAGAAAAAACGTTACGACCTGATCTTCATGGATTGGAAGATGCCCGGGATGAGCGGCATCGAGACGGTCCAGAAACTCCGGGAAAAGGGTCCTGATGTTCCACCGGTTATCATGGTCACCAACTACGGCCGGGAAGAGGTTCGCGCCCAGGCCGAGAAAGTGGGCGTCGACGGATTTCTGGTCAAGCCGGTGACGGCTTCTCTCCTCTTCGATTCGGTGGTCCGACTGTTCCACCGGGAAACTGATCGACGGCGCTCGGTCGCCCAACCCGAAGCCAGGCCACGTTTCCGGGATGCGTCCATCTTGCTGGTGGAAGACAACGAGATCAATCAGCAGGTGGCCCGGGAGTTGCTGGAGAGCATGAACTTGAGGGTGACGGTCGCTGGCGACGGTCAGGCCGCTCTGGATCGACTGCAGAACGAGGAGTTCGAACTGGTCTTGATGGACATCCAGATGCCGGTCATGGATGGTCACGCTGCCACCCGCAAAATCCGAGAGGATGAGCGCTTTCGAGGCCTTCCGATCATAGCCATGACGGCCCACGCCATGGCCGGCGATCGAGAGCGATGCACAGAGTCGGGCATGAACGATCACCTCAGCAAACCGATCGACCCGAAACAGCTCACTCGGGTCCTCTCCGAGTGGCTGGAGCTCTGCTCCGAGGAGAGCGAAACCCCTGAAGAACAGTCCCTCGAACTACCGGCTTTGCGCTGCTTTCATACCGGGGCGGGGCTGTCCAGGCTGAACGGTAACAAGAAGTTGTATCGCAAGCTGCTACTGCAGTTTCAAGAAGACTATCGGGAAACTTCCAAGCAGTTGGGTGATCTCGCTCGCCACGACCCGAAGCAGGCCGCGGCCCTGGTCCATACCCTGAAAGGAGTGTCCGGTAGCCTGGGAGCCGAGCGACTGTTCAAGTCTTGCCTCCGTTTCGAAGAGGCCGACGAAGAGCAGCGGGAGGTCCGGCTGCTGTCGCTGCAGAGCGAACTGGAGACTGCCCTCTTAGAACTCAGTAGAGCCTCTTTGGAGGATCCGGTGGTGGAGACTCCGCCTGATCAGGGAATGGAAAAAGAGGAACTGCTGGCCGGACTCGCCGAGTTGAGAGAGGCACTGGAGAGCGGCAACGCCCTGGCTGGAGAGAGCCTGGAACCTCTGGAGCCGACTTTGAGACTGTCGGGCCACGAAGAATTGCTGAACAAACTTCGATCCCAGATCGAGGTTTTTGAACTCGACGAGGCCGCCGAGACGGTAGCAGTCTTGCTCGAACAGCTTAGATAACCAAGAGTTCTCTGTCGTAGAGGACGCTCGAACCGTTCACCTAATTCGATCCGGTGCGTTACTTTTGGGTTGTTTTCGGTATGCTGTTGCTCTTCTCGGCAGCAGCACCAGCACAGGAAGAAGCAGAGAACGAGGTCGAGGAACCGAGTATCTCTTACCCCCGGCTGGACCTCGGTGGTCACATCCAGATTCAGCTCGACGGTGGAGGGCTGGGGGCCGCCCGCGAGGAGGGTGGCCCCCCGGTGCGAAACGGCATCGGCTCCTTTTCCACCAACAGCCGCATTTCGCCCCGGCGACTCCGACTCTACGCTAACGCCTACTTTGCTGAAAACGTCAGTATCGTCACCGAAACGGACTTCGAGCCGGACGGATTCGAGCAAGCCGACATCGAGATCACTCCGCTCGATCTCTATCTCAAGTGGGATTACGCCGAGGGCCATCATTTCCGGATCGGCCAGGCAAAACTCCCTTTCGGCTATGAGTTCCTTCGCTCTTCCCGGACTCTCACCACGGTGGAGCGCAGCGACACCAGTCGCCTCTATTATCAGAGAGATATCGGTATCGGTGCCTACGGCGAGCAGGGCGACTTCGAGTACGGCATCGGGGTCTACCAGGGCCAGGGTGAAAATAACGCCGAGCGCAACGGCAGCAACGACTTCGTGGCCAGGCTGGCCTACCAGGTCACGCCTCAGTTCCGAATCGGATCCTCCGGACATCTGGGTACGATCCGCCCGGACGGCTCTCCCGATGATATGGCGGTGAGAAGAGTAGGTCTCGAAGCACTCTACCAAAACGGGCCCTGGATTTTGGAGAGCGAACTGATCCTCTCTGATGGATTCAACCTGTTCAGCCAGGCCGAAACCCCGGCCTTAGGCTACTACATCTATGGCGTTCGCCGGCTCCAGGACAGCCTCGATGCGGTGGTGGGCTACGACCGCCTGGACCCCGACACCGATGGAAAGAACTCCCTCCGCTCCGACACCAGGATGAACGACCGCGACCGGTACACGGTGGGCTTGAACTACTACTTTTCCAGGGACCCCATCCACCGAATCATGGTGAATTACGAGTTTCGCAACGAACTCGAGGGGCCCAGCGCCTCAGGCAGCGGAATACGCTTGCGTTATCAATTTGTGTGGTAAAAATCTGGTTCTAAAGAATGAAGCTGCAGGAGCGTCCGTTGTCGTTCATCACCGCGGCCAGCGAGGGGGCCTCTTGGAGGCTTGCCATGGTTCCGGTGTGGAAATCGATGACGAACTCGTCGGCGCCCTGATTAGCGTTAGGGTTGGTCGGTGAAATTTCGGTGTCGAGGCCGGCGATAAAAGATTGGCCATAGCTTGCCGAGGTGTTGTGAAGATTGGTAAATCGGATCTGGTTCATAACTTGTCGTTCCTCGCTAGTGGGATTAGTAACAAAGTACCGAACCGTCCCTAAAAAAATCTGAAACTATTCTTTTTTGATAGCTGTCTCTTTCAAAAAATCGAAAGTATAGATCCCGGTGCTGTGGCCGTCGTTGAACAAAAAGGCCAGCGCGTAGCGGCCCACCGGGCTAAACTCAACCACCTCGGCCCTGGGGGGAGTGGGAGCCGAGGAATCGAGCACCCGCAGTATCGGCCCCGGCTGGGCCAGCTTCTCCCGTTCGATCCGGCAGTTGGCACATGGGCACTCTTTGCGGAGTTGGGCCATGGAATGAAGCGTCTTGGAACCGTCCATCCAGGAGATAGTCAAGGTTCCGTCATCGTGGATATTTACTGCTTTTGGTCTCGACATTACTTGGGCTCGTTTGTCCCCCCGGCCTCTAGATCCTGGCAATGGGAATATTGACAATGTCTCATTTCAGTCCGATTTGTGCTACAATCGGGCCATGACAATGAGGCAGCGAGGCATCTACTTTGTCTCCACCCTTGCCATCGCCGTGGTGGTGAGCATGGTGGTTACGGCTGCTATTTTCGCGGTGAGGGGCAGTTTGAAGGCGAGCGAGCATCTCACCACTGGAGACGCCGCCATGAAAGCAGCCGAGTCCGGTCTTCGCTACGCCCAATCGAAGCTCTGCGAAAACCCTGCCTGGCGGGGCGACGACAACGGGATCACGGTGCAAGAACCGGACCTGGTGGTCGAAGAACAAGATGGAAACGTGGTAGGAATTCTTCGCTCTCCCCAGGGAGCGTTCAGCCAATTCCGGATTCGTTTCAACTGGCAGGACGGCACCCAGGCCGGTACCGACGGATTCAACGACCCCCCCGCCAATTTCGTAGTCGACCACCCTTATGTCTCCATCAACAACATCCCCTCCGGCTCTCCCCAGGACGTACCCAGGGCAGACGGTCCGGGATTTTCCGTCACCGGCACCAGCCAGAGGCCATATCAGGTCCCTCACGGCAGTGCCTGCTTGATCGTGGAAGGGCGCACCGGCTCAGGACTTGCAGCCCTGGGCCCGAGCAACCTCAACCCCCCCGTGGCTCCCGGTGGGGTGACCAGCCGGGTCATCGAGGTCAACCTGCGGGTGGGCCAACAGCCTGGAGCCGATGCCGCGGCCATGGCAGCCGGAGACGTGACCGGGACCCTGAGCAACAACGGGAGCAGTCAATTCACGGTCAGCAGCAAATCAGGCGTGCCCCGGGTTCGCAGCAAGAAGACCGTGGAGATCACCGGCGGGGATAGTTCCGCCAACTATCTTTCTCCCCACGGCGAGGTGCACTCTCAAGACGGGCAACTCCACGCCAACTTCAGCGACGTGACCACCGACTTTGAGCAGGACGACGCGAGTTTTTACAAACTCGAATGGGCCGACGTGAAAAAGGCCGTCGAGACCGATGATCAACTGCCGGCCGGGACCTATGTACTGTGGGACGACGGCACCCTGCACTACTACGATATGGGTTACGATGAGTACGTGACTCACATCGAGGGCTCTCCCAACGACCCCGGCCAGATCGCGGCCCTGCCCACTGCCATGACCCTCGACGGCTCAACCCTGACCATCAGCAAGAACGTTTTCGTGGAGAGTACTTCCCAAACCGCCGAGTTCAACTTCATTCCTCGCCAGGGGGCTCGGGAGGACCCCGAGGGAGCCGGGGGTGGAGGGGGAGACAACGGTATCGACGTTGCGAACCCGGAGAGTTTGACGAGTTTTGCCAGTGGATTGCCCGCACCGAGGTACTACAACGGTTCGCAAGGCGGGACGGCGGTCTGGAGGATCCCTGGGCAGACTCCTCCCCCTTCCTACATTCGTTACTATTTCTATGGAAATCAAGCATTCCAGATCTCCATTTCCGATGCCGGTAGTGGTATGGTCGACCTTGAATTGACGGACTTCACCGAGGCCGACCTCAATCCGCCAATCACCGGCAATCCGAACCCTACACCATCGCTGGCAGCGGGTCTTCAAATTATGGCGGGCTCACCAGCCCACTCCACGAGTTTGGCCAATTTGCTCTCCTACCTCGACGGACCCGGTTCCGGGATGAAGGAGCTTGATCTCCCCGGGGTGCCGGCTTCCGAATTGGACCTCACCGCCGACGACCTCACGGTAGAGTTCGTGCCCCAGGGCGGCCAGACCGCGATCCTTTCAGCCGACGGCGACATCAATATCGCCAGCAAGGTGCAGGGCACCGGAGGCACTCTGACGTCTCAGGGCAACATCCGGTTCGTGGGTGCTGGAAGCGACCTGGCCGCCGACAAAGAAGAAGGCTTGAATCTGTACGCCAAGGGCGACATCATCCTATCTTCTCTAGAGCCCCAGAGCGACGGCAGTTACAACTACAAAGACTTTAGAATGAAAGGCGTGCTCTACACCTGGGGCGACTTCAAAGCCAAGATCGGCTTCGACGATCCCGCCGTCAACAGTTGGGGCAACTTCTTTCTAGAGGGCGCCCTGGTCGCTTATGGAAACAAGAATCTTGAAAATTTGGCAGAACCGGGGGACGGGGACGGCGGGGCCATCGACATCACCGCAGGTGAAGTCGAACTCATCTTTGACGCAGCTTATCTCACGGCGGTTTCCCATGTGGTGGACCCGGGTCGAGTGGAGCAGACGCTCTATACGGTCCATCGATGAGTGCTTCAACCCGGCATGGGGGGTTTTCGCTCGCCGAGCTTATCATCTCCATCGGGTTTTTCGGACTCGCGATCCTCACTTTGCTGGGCCTTTCCATCTCCATCAGCCGGACCGATAGCAAGGCTCTGGAGCGGTCCGCCGGAACTCTCATCGCCAACCAGGTCCTGGGACAGACCCTGGCCCAACTCCAGGCCGACAATCCGGCCGGAATCCGGGAACGTTTTTTTGCTGAAGAGAACGTGTCGCCACCCTGGCAAGAAGGCAGTCTGACCAACGACCGCACGACCTTTTATTACCAGGTTCAGGTAGCTTCCGTGTCCAGAGCGAGTGGCGGCAGCATGGGAACGGCCCTCTACTCCAGCCGACTGAAGAAGGTGGTGGTTCACGTCTGGTGGGCCGGCGAAGAGGAGCAGACCCGCCAGGGCTCAGGGCAACTGGAGGTCTATGTCACGAGGCTGGTCTCAGAAAGCGAGATTCCCCTTGTTCCGCACTAAGGGTCCTAAGACGAGCGGGATCACGGTGGCTGAACTGGCCGTCGGTTTCACCGTCTTCGGGATCCTGATGAGCCTGTTGGCGGTCGCCTTCATCAGCAGCCGAACCATCTGGGAGAGAGCCTCCAGCAGTTCCACCACCCAGCTCGGTCTGAGAAAGGGCTTCGTCTCGATAGCCCAGGATCTCCAGGGTACCGATTTCAGCTCGGTGAGAGTGGCCACAGGACCGATCTCCTTGACTGGTTGGGACGGCGACGTACTCTGGTTTCGGTCGGCGGTAGACCCCACCACCGGCGAGATCGTGAGAACCGCCGATGGGCATCCGCTGTGGCAGCGCAATATCATCTACTACTCGGTGGTGCCGAACCAGCACCTGGATCTGTACGGCTTTCTCTGCCGGGGAAGCGCGGATCTCAGCGGTTATGAGAGCCAGTGCCCCCACAAAATCCTGGTCAGGAAAGTGGTCGACAACCCTCCGGCCACCGGACCTGGAGATCCCCCTGAGGAAGTGCTGAGCGACGTGACACCTTATCTCACCAGACCCGCCGGGCTGGCTCCTTCAGGAACGGCCCAGGCCGGTCTGGAAGACGTCTCCTTTGAGTCCAGAGGCTTGCTCTCGTTTCGAGCCGAGCTGGCTCCAAACCCGCAGTGGCCCGGTGAGGTACGGCTGCAGCTCAGTGCAGCTCGAGAAGAGGAAGCTCGAAGATCGGTTGCCATCGGCCAGGCCTCACTGGAGCAGTACACCGACCGATTTTCCTTCTCCATTTTCCCGCCCGTCCAGGGCCCCGTCACACCTTGATGGGAGCTCGCTTGGGCGTTTTTCTCAGAATGGGGTCGAACTTCCTGAACGTCTGCTTCAGCTTCCTGAGGTAGTACTTACAATTGACATCGGGGTGCTCGGGATCGAACTCCTCCACCCGCTTGCAGTTGTCGTAAGCGGTCACGGTGGCTTTGTTGCCTGTCACGTAGTAGCTCAGGCTTTCGCCGGCCTGATAGATTCGGGGAGCGGCCAGGGCCAGTTCGTAGACGGCGGCCCGGTTTCGCCCACCCTGACTGATCTTTCGGGAATAGGTAGCCGGGCTATCGATCAGCGTCTCCGTCTTGGCCAGATCGTCGACCCCCAACTCACCGGCCTGCAACCGCTTCTCAAACTCCTCATACACCGACTGATGGCTCTCCGGGCCCAGGGTCAGCGCGCTCCGGATCATCTCTTCGATGAACTCCCTCAAAAACGGTTCGAGGGCGCGAGAACGCAACCCCGAGCCCCGCATAATCAGACCGCCGTCCTCCTCCAACAGGGCGTAGTTTTTCATTTTATGGCAATACATGGCGGGGTAGCGCCCGTCGAACTCCACCTGCACCCCCCGGGGTAGCTCCTGGTTGAGTCTCTCGATCCAGCCCTCGTCGGAAAAACGTTCGGAAGGTACGAAGTAGATACCGTCGGTGTCCACCTCCAGGATCTGCGCCCCCTCCGCCCTCAACCAGTCCATCATGCGGGTGAGCAACTCTCGGCCGCCCCGGGTCACCTCGGCCGCCTTCTCAAAATCAGCGAAGTGGCCCTGGCCGAAGCCGAGATAGCCGTAGAAGGAGTTGATCAGGATCTTGAACGTGGTCTGTAAGTTGCCGAAAAAAGCGGCCTCCTTCTCTTCTTTCGCCTGCTTTTCTCGGCTCTTGGTCAGCAAGCGAAAATCTCTCAGCGTCTCTAAGAGGCCCTTGAAAATCCCCAATCGGTCAAACTCCGGCCCGAGATCATAGGCGATGATCAAGGACGGATAGAGCGAAGCCACGTCGCAGTGAAAGACCCCGTAGGCGCACCCCTCGTGCTCCTGGGCCGTCAATCCGCCCGCGAACTGCTCCACCTCGGGTTTGCTGGGAATGGAGTGTCTCTGGCGGTAGTACTCCCGCAAAAACAGGTGGTTGATGCGGGTGGCGTTGCCCCGCAGCATCACGTTTTCGAAGCTGAGGGGGAAGATCTGAGTCTGCAGAAAGTAAGGATAGCAGAGGGTCCGATGGAGCCCGGCGATAGCCGCGGTGTCTTTGTGGGCGCGCTCTTCCAAACTATCGCCCCGCTTGCCGTAGGGAAGGCCGAAATGACCGGCCACTTCTTCGAGATCGTAACCCAGCAGTTCACGACCGGACACGTCGTGGAGCACCGATAGGATCCAGGAGTCGGAAAACTCCCTGCCGGCCACTCGAAACCGCCGGTAGTCCAACTGCTTTTCCGCAACCACCATGCGGCTCTTGCGGGCCGAGAGCTTCTCGCCTCCCCGTCCCCAGCCCAGCTTCACCTTGTGGAGTTTGGCTCGGTCCTCCAGCCTCTGTAGGTCTCTTTTGAAAAGATTGTGACCCTGGATCAGGTCGGGGTCCAGTTTCTTGATGCTACCGCTCAAGTGCCAGAGCAGCTTGCTCTCCTCAGCGTCGTCGAGGAGACGGCAAGCTCCATCCAGACCTTCCTTGAGGGCCACCGCCACGATGCGGGCCGGATCATCGCCCGGGTCGGCCAGGACATCGCCTGCCGTGTAGACCCGCAAGACCAGCGAGTGCACCTCCTCGATGGCCATCTTGTTGTAATAGGTCTGGCCGGTAGCAAGCAGATACTGGGTGGGCAGATCGTTGATGAAGAGCTGGGGCGAGTCAGGGTGGCTCGCGTAGCGGCCGGAAAGCGTGGCGATATGCTCGGACAGCGCCCTGGCCTGGGACCAATCGGCGAAGTGAATGAGGTATCCGAAGTCGTTATCGCCCGCCAGTTTTTCAGGGCGGCACTCCACCATGGCGTGTTCCAGGAACTCCAGATCCTTGACCCAGAGAAACGGCTCGAACTCCACCTCTTCGGTCTCCAAGGCGCCCTCCACCCTGCGGAAAGTGGTGAGCCTTCCCGTTCGGTCCGCCTGCACGCAAACCAGGCCGGCTCGGCGCTGGGCACCAAAAAGTGCGGGATTGCCTGCCAGATCGATGGTGTCGTCCAGGTCTAGTCTTACTCGCATGGGGGTTCCTTTCACCTCCCGGGCAAATTTACCCGTGCGCCCTGAACAGCGCTCCCAATGTCTCCACCGCCTGTCGTTCCTGGTGGGACCAGGTGGCGGCGTTGAGTCGCAGGCAGTGCTTGTACCTCTTTCCGGCCGAAAACATGGGTCCGGGGGCGTACACGATCCCCGCCTCTCGGGCTTGAGGATAAAGCGCCAGGGCGTCGATCCGCCGAGGGAGTTCCACCCAGAGCACGTAGCCGCCCCGGGGGTCTGAGACTCGAGTTCCCTGGGGGAAATGGGTCAGCACAGCCTCTCGCATGGCTCGGGTACGGCGGGCGTACTCCCGACGCTGGGTACGCAGACACCGCTCGTAGGAGTTGCCCTGCAGGTAGTAGGAAAGCCCCAGCGCCAGCACCGAGGGAGAGGCCAGATTGGTCAAGGTCTTCAGCTTCTGCACCTCCTGGTGGTAACGCCCGGCCGCCGTCCAGCCGAGCCGATAGCCGGGGGCCAGGGTCTTGGAGAGGGAATTGCAGTACAGCACATTGCCTTCCCGATCGAAGGAGCGAGCCGCCGGAATACGCCGGGAGCCGTAGCCCAGATCGCCGTACACGTCATCCTCGATCAGGGGAATACCAGCCTGAGTCACGATCTCCACCAGTTCCCGGCGGTGCTCGGCACTCATGCAACTGCCGGTGGGGTTGTTGTGGCTGGGGGTGGCCACCACGGCCCGTACCGGCATCTGATCCAGGGCCAGCAGCAGGGCGTCCAGACTCATACCCTCCACCGGGTCCGAGGGGATCTCCAGGACCCGCAACCCCAGCATCTCGATGGCCTGGAGTTGGCCATAGAAGGTCGGCGACTCGATGGCCACCACGTCGCCCACCTGGCAGACCGCCCGCAAGCAAAGGGTGAGGGCCTCCTGACATCCGTTGGTGAGGAGGATCTCATCCGGCGAAAAATGGCACCCGGCCGCCACCGCCATCTTGGCCGCGGCCAGACGCAACTCGAAACAGCCCAGCGGGGCGTCGTAATGGGTCAAGGACCTGGTTTCGCTCAGGGCCACGTTGACCGCCTTCTGGATCCGTTTGGCGGGGATGAGATCGGGGGCTGCATCGGCTCCCCCCAGGCAGATCAGGTCGGTGCGCTGGTGATCCTCCATCACCTTGATGAGCAACTCGGCGATACTGACCGGTACCGGGGTCTCCGGGTTCGGACACTTGGTCCGGGGCTGGGCCACATCGGGTTGGTGAGTGGAAACGAAGTGCCCGGACTTGGGGCGGGCTTCCAACACGCCCTGGTCCTCCAGCAATCTGTACGCCTCCACCACGGTGGTGGTACTCACCTCGAGCTCTCGACTCAAATGCCGCACCGAGGGCACTCGTTCGCCGTAATTGTAGACTCCCTTGCTCACCAGATCGCTGATCTGTTCTGCGACTTTCTCATACAGTTTAGCCATAACCGTTACAGCTTAGCCCAAAAACAGGCGTACAGACAATAAAATGTTTGACCTATACGGCATACAATTTCATGCCTCTGGTCGTTTTTGTTTCCTCTGGCCCATCGTAACGTGAGAAATGGAGGTAACTCGAATGAAAAAGCAAGTTTTTGTCATCACTGCGCTGCTGACGGTGTATCTGGTCTGGGGTTCCACCTTCCTCGGCATCAGGATCGGCTTAGACGGTGGGTTTCCCCCGCTGCTTTTGATCGGCCTCCGGTTCTTGCTGGCCGGAGCCCTTCTTTACGGCTTTGCTCGCTGGTCCGGAGAGCCCAGGGGCACCTGGAAGGACTGGGAAGAGAGTGCGCTGTTGGGATTTCTCCTACTGGTCTGCGGCCCCGGACTGGTCGCCTGGTCGGAACAGTGGCTGTCCTCCAGCCTGACCGCTCTTCTGGTCTCCACCAGTCCGGTCTGGGTGACCGTGCTCGACAGCAAGGAGTCTTTGAGCAAGTCGCGCCTGGTCGGGGTGGGGTTGGGGTTGCTCGGGGTGGCCTGGTTGGTGGGCGCATCCCTCACCCTGAGTGGTCACAATGTGCTCCTGGGGGTAGCCGGCTGCTTGCTCTCTGCTCTGGCCTGGGCGATAGGCTCTCTGCGCGCCTATCGCCGGCCCAGAAAAAGGGGCTGGATCTTCAATTCCGGGCTGCAGATGCTATTTGCCGGGGGGTTTCTCTCGGTGCTGGGACTGGTCTGGGGAGAGCGCCTGGTGCTCGCGAGCATGGAGATGCAGGCCTGGTTGGCCCTGGGTTATCTGACCTTCTTCGGTTCGGTAATAGCCTTCGGTGCGTACACCTGGCTGCTCAACAACACCTCTCCGGAAACCCTTTCCACCCATTCCTACGTCAACCCCATGGTGGCGGTTCTGCTGGGCTTTTACCTGGGCGGGGAGAGTCTGTCCCAGCAAGCCGGCGTGGGCGCGGCCCTGGCTTTGTTGGGGGTGCTACTGCTGGCGGCACCTCGACGGCAAGTGGGTTAAGGCTCTGGCCAGAAATAAGCTCCTAATGGGTGGGGTCCATCGCGGTCAGGGCGATGGCCGCCCCCAGGTGGAGCAGGTGACCCACCGGAGCTGCCCCGGGAATAAGCGCTGCCGCCACTCCCGCGGCACCCTTGGCGATCCTGGTCAACCCGATGGCGTTACGACCACCTTGCTTGAGTTCCAGCCCACCCACCGTTATCTCGGCCAGGCCGTGTACCGCTTCCAGGGTCCCGGCGATTCCGGGGCCGTGCGAGTGATGATGATGGTGGCCGTGCTCTCCACCGGAGAAGATTTCATAGGCCTCCAGCCCGCTGGCGGCAGCCAGGGCCAGATTTCCGATGCCTTCGATGTTGTGTATCGTCCCGCCACTCTGAAAATTTTGGAACCCTCGCAGGGCCGAGAGGGCCGAGACCGCTCCTGCAGCGACTCCCAGTGCGGGAGACTCCACGTGACCACCCATCAGCTCCACAGCAGCGTGGGGGATATCCACCCACGACTCCCTGACCCGGGGCAGTTTGCCCGGAGGTTTGTGGGTGTGGCCTCCTCCGTGAGCACACTTGATCGGAGCGCTCAGAGGTTTACTTGGACGAGAGACGGTGCGTTGGATATTCACGCTCTCATATTAATACAGCCTCTCTCCCCAAATTTGAACAGATGATGAACGCCGGGTCAGGAGAACCAACTCCGGCCGTAGATCACCACAAACATCGTCAGCAGATAAAGACCGGTGAGGAGAAATGGTAAGGCAAACCGGAGTTCGGAACGCTTGATCGCTTTATCCCAAAAACCGAAGACGGAAAGAAAAAGATAGCAGGCCACCAAGAGATTCATCACCACACTCCAGAGCAAGAACCCTCGCAGATCCAGAGGGGCGAAGTCTTGATGGCTATACAGGGGGAAAACCCTGTCTTGAAAACTCCAGGTAGAAAGCAAGAGTACCGTGGGCATCAGTTGGGCCGCTGCCAGCACTCCTCCGAACTGCCTCTTTCGCCGGCGAGACAAGTAGTAAAAGAACTTTGAACTCACCAGGGGAGCCAGCAGGATGACCGCCGCCCAAATCATCTGCATGCTCTCCGAGGCCGGGATCACCCTCAGCCGATAGAGCCCCAACCCCTGGGAGCGAAAATCCCCGGTTTCAACCCCGGCCAGGGCCGCCCGGTAGAGGTCGGGGAAGGTCTGCTGGGCTTCCTGGTTTATGCCGTGGGCGGTCAACACGTAGACGAAGGCGAAATAGAGAAAGCCGATCAGGGCCGGCAAAAACAGCGACAGTACCACCGACCGATCCCTCATCAGATCGGTCCGAGACTGGGGAAACAGGGTGTGCAGCGCCAGGGTTTTGGTCTCCAGGGGGGTCTTTACAACCAGGTGCCCGGCCGGATGAGGAAAGGCGACAGGCGGCAACCAGTAAGTGACCACGCTCCGTTTTCCGGATAGACGCTTGGAGCTGAGGAAAAGCAGAGGATTCGAGCTTTCCAAACTCCCCGAAAGCTCTCCCTCTTTGAAATATGAAACGTTCAATTGGCCACACAGTCCCATAATGCCCTGGGCGTTTTTCCCGTAGCCCAAATACTTATTCTTCACCACCAATCGGTCGCTCCCTCGAAAAGGATCGCTGGGAGCCCGGGCGGTGAGCAGTTCTTCTCCATCATCGAACTCCGGAACGGGCCGAGATGGAGGCTGTGCCGCCTCCACTCGGGCCGGCTCGGACTTCTCTTCCGGCAACACCGGGGGTGGTGATTCTAGCCGCCCAGCGGCCTGCCCGGGACCCATGGGATAACCAATCTCCAGTGCTTGAGTCGGGGGATGCTCTCCCGACTCATCCGGAGGAGCCCCCCCGATCGGCTGCTCACTCTTCTTGGGCCAGTAAATGGTCTCGATCTTTATCGAGTCCCAGGATGACCCACCAAACTCTCCGGCACCGTCGGCCCTCTCAACGACCCTCTCAACCGGCTCCTCCTCCAACTTCGGCCTGGGCCAATAGATCTTCTCCACCCTGATGGTGTCCCAGGAAGATCCCTCGAGTGTGTTTTGCCGGGGCCAGTGAAACCTCTCCGAGTCGAGGTCCTGGAATAGAACCTCCGGACTGTCGACTTCTAGCTCAGATTCCGCCCCTCTGAAGTCCCCGTCTAAAGAATCATAAAACTCCACCGAGCGATGCAGGTATTCATTGATCTCCTCGAGTCCGAGGCGAAGTTCGGAGTCGGTCAGCGCCTCTTCTTCCCAATTGAGAAAGAGCTCCCCCCACGCCGTCAGGTCCTCTCCCTCCCAAAAAACTTTCTTGACCGGCACCAGTTCCGGAACATCATCCAGGCGAAGAGCCAGAATCGCGTTGAGATCCACCTCTTCAAAATGAGGCGCCAGCGCTTGCCGAACTTGCATGAAACTGGCGGCGAGAAAACTCGAGACCCCCGCCTCCTGAGCGCCCTCTTCAATAGCGCGCAACGCCGCCTTCTCCGGCAGCGTGATTTTAGGAGAATGAGGTCCTATCATCAGGCGGTATCAGTGCCAATCGATCAATCTTCAGCTAACCCTCGAAGCTGAGCACGCCTCTGCACCAGTTGGCCCAGATCCGAACTAATCAGTCTAAGATACCCGGCGGTTTCCATTAACCAGGTTGAGTACCCTTGATATTCAACTCCTAACTTCTTGTTCAGTTGCAGAACGATCTCTTCCAGGGTGGCCGCAGTCACCATCTCTCTCGATTCGACTTCCGGTACCGGATGAGCGATCAGGGTCTCTCGCCACAATTCGTCCAGGAGAACCTTGAATCCGGTCAGTCCGGCCTGAAACTCCACCGGCAAACGAAACTTCTTGCTAAGACCCTTCTCGTAGTGATCTTCCAGGTGAAAAAGGGTCCGAGAAAGCGCTCCGTAGTACTCCAGCAGCGACAGGAGAACCGCCCCCTCTTCATGGCTGCCGTCCCGATGCCGGTCCACCGAAAACAAAAGATCGTGGATGGTAAACTTCAGAGAGCGGAAGTTTCTCTCGCGATGGGCGCGTTCTTTGTAAGAGTCCTTGAGCTCCGTGGTGGTGAGTCGGTGCATCACCTGGTCATAGTTGGCTTTAACCTCCAGTTCTAATTGACGCAGTTGGCGGTCTAGCTCCTCGGCGGCCAGGATAGGGTCTTGAAAAAGCATTCGCCGCACTCTCTTGGCAAGGCCCAGAGTCCGTTGCTCTCGCTCCGGAAAAAAATGAGCCATCACCCTCAAGAAAGGATCCGCCAATATGGCGAAAACAAGACTATTGATCAGACTGAAGAGAAGCTGAGCCACCACCACCTTGGTCAAGAGGTTGGGTTCCACCGTCATCAGCTGGGAGAGCTTGTCGGCCAGCATCAGAAAGGTGGGCATCAGAAACAGACAACCCAGAACCCCGATAAGCTTGGTGGAGAGGTGGGCCCAGGCTAGCCTCCGGGTGACTGCCCTGGAACGCGTGCTCAGGGCCACCGCGGTGAGGGTCAATCCCAGGTTGGCACCTAGAAATAGCGACACCGCCGTGGCCGGCGTGACCAGTGAGTTTGGCATGGCCGTCAAGAGAAGCACCAGAGGGGCCGAAGCCGACTGCATGACCAGACCGAGAACGGTCCCGCAAAGCACGAAATACAGTTGTTCCTTTAATCCCAGACTGCCCGACGAGGCTAATACCAGTTGACCCAGGTGACCAGCGAAGAGCCCGCTCACACCGTCGAACAGCAAGGCCAGCCCCAGCAGAGCCAACCCCACCGAGAGTACGGCCGACATGAGCTCTTCCCAATACTCCGAGCGGGCGAACATGAGCCCGAGGGTACCCACCGCCACCAGCAAAGGCCCGAGATGCCAATCGGCGAGCACGTACCAGAGCCAGGCCGTGGTCCCCACGGAAGAGCCCAGCATGGCAAAAAAGGCCGTGCGGAGTCCGATGTACCCCATCTCCGTCAGGCCCATCAGGGCGATCAAAGAGAGAATGCTGGACTGGCTGAAAACCGTCATCAGGCCACCCCAACACCAGGCCGCGAAAGAATTGGAAAACGACCTCTGGATGGTGGGGCGCACCCGGGAAGAGGCAAAGCTCTCAAAACCTCTTAGCAGTTTCCTCAGACCGTAAAAAAAGAGACCCAGACCCGCCAGAATGGAAAAAACCGAGGAACTCATGTACCGGTTGCCTCGTAGGAAAGGCGCCCCTGACGCACGATCTTCTCCAGTCGAAGGATGCCGTCTTTGTCCAGCACGAGCCGAAACCGCTCATAATCCACCAGGCGGTTTCCGTCACCGGTTCCGAACTTCACCTCGTACCGTTTGACCACGTTCAAGTGGTAGACCTTGGGGGCCTGAACGGTGCTGGTTCCCCCTTCATCATCCACGAAGTGAATCGGCATGGTGGGATTGTCCAGCTTATTCAGAAAGGGAGTAATCTCCAGACGCAGTACGTTTTTCAATAAGGGAAAGATCTTACGGTGCTTCTTTGACAGATCAAAGTTGAATCGCCTCCCGATGTGGATGACGTTCTCCCGGCGAGCCGGATCGGAAGTTCGAACTTGTCCGAGGGAGCGCAAGTAGGCTACGTCGGCGGGCACCTCTTTGACAAAGCGAAAAAACTCGGAACATTCGCCCAACTCCCGAATCTTTGTTGCCCCGTCGGATCCGTAGGAGAGATGGGAAAGGGCGAAGCTCTGATCCGGCAGCCGCTCTTTGAGTCGGGTATTGAAATACTCCTTGGAAAGGTCCTTCACCCGGTCTTTAAAGATATAGGCCAGAACCGCGATGCCGATCAGAAAAGCCAGCCGGATACCAGAGTCGTTGCCGGTGAGATATTGTACCCGTTGGTGCTCGGCAAGACCCGCCACCGTGGCGGCCAGACCTGCCCCCACGGCCGCTGCGTAGTTCTTGTAAAGGTTGTCCTTCTTGTTGGAGACGAGCTTGAGAAAGAGGGGCTCCCCCAGGAACTTCTTCAAGAGACCCAGGCGATAGGTATAGGCCTCAAACCCCACCGAGTCCCGGGTCTCCTCGGCCAGCACGAGCATGCCGTTTTGTTTGCGGTAGTACATCTCTTTCTGCAGCAACTTATCCACCCTGGTCCGGGTCTTGGCAGGGTGGGTCTCTTTGAGCTGCAATAGCAGCAGTTCCACCCGATAGCTCAGATATTCATCGGTCAGGGTGAAGGCGCGGATGACTTCGTCGTCGAGGAGAAATCTATCGTCGTGGATCGCGTTCATGTAGCGCCTGCGGTATGACCACAGTAACTCGGTGCGGTGAAAAATGCTCTCCGCAAGCTCATCTTTGAGCGAATCCTTCCGGGACTTTTTTAGGCTCGAGGTGAGCTTCTTGAATTCGGTGTAAAGGAAGTTTCCGTAGAGCTTGACGTCCTGAATGACCCGGCCGCTCAACCTCGCCCGCTCGAGGGAAGAGAGATGACCCTCGAAGTACTCCTCGGCCGAGTCGAACCGGAACTCGTCCGGGCTGATCGATCGCAGATGCTGGTAGAGGGGCGCCCGAACCCGCAAATAGCTGGTGGTATGGCGAAAAAAATCCTCGCTGTCAAAATTCGAACTGTTGACCCCCACCGAGTTCGGAACGTACAGGTAGAGATCAACCTTGAACTCTCGTTGCTGCTCGTCACCCCGGGGGCGCAAATCGAAGGTATAAGTGGACTCCATCTGAACCCGGTCATGAATCGAGTGGTGAACTCGAAGCTCCGACTTTTTGGAGGCCTTTTCTTTAGGCTGCAGCACGTTCATATCCTAACATGACATGTTCTCTGCCAGTATGCTTCAGTTCCTGGGTAGAGAAGGTGCAGCTTTCTGCGCAGGCTTTTAGAGCCCGCGTGACTCAGGCCAGCGCTTTGCTGGCGGCGAAGTGAGGCAGAACTTTCTCGCAGTACTGGGTCAGATTGTGCTCTTCATCGCCACACATCAGGTAGATGCAGAACTGGTCCACTCCGGCCTTTTCTAACTCTTTCAACTTGGCGATGTGTTCGTCGACATCGCCCAGGATCGAGAATGAATCCACGATCTCATCGGATATGAAGTCCAGATGATCGGCGTCTTTGGAGGCGTGCTCTTTGTAGTTGTAACCCTTACGACCTTTGATGTAATCGGTCAGGCGCTGGGGAACCTCATCGCTTTCGCCACCATACTTAGCCACGATGTCGGCCACGTGGTTGCCCACCATGGCGGGGAACCATTTGGTCTGCTCCCGACCCTTGTTCCGATCCCCGACCCAGACCGGACAGGCTGCCATGATCTGGACCTCCTCACGCCTTCGGCCGGCCGCTTTGGCTGCATCCAGGGCCTGCTTGGAGAACCACTCGACCAACCAGGGGTCCCCGATCTGCAGGACCAGTCCATCGGCGTGCTCACCGGTGGCCTTGAGAGCCTGGGGGCCGTAGGCGGCGAACCACATGGGCAAATCGGTGTCGGGCTCGGCCCAGGTAAGCTCCAGATCGCGGTCGTGGATGTGGACGGTTTCACCCCGTCCCATGCGCTTCACAAAGTTCATAAACTCCACCGTGGTGGAGATCTTGCGGGGTTTCTTCCCCAGCATCCGGAGCGAAGAGTCACCGCGACCCACCCCGACGTCGAAACGGTTTCCACTGATCTTGGCCAGCGAACTGAAGGTTGAAGCGGCCAGAGTCCAGTCTTTAACCCCGGGGTTGGTGACCAGCGGCCCGAAACGAAGCTTCTTGGTATGCGCCATGACGTGAGCAATCACGGTGTAGCACTCTTGCCATAAAACGTGGGAATCAAAAAACCAGGCGTACTCGAACCCGCCTTCTTCTGCTTGTTGACAGAGCTTGATGGTTCTTTCCAGGCTGATGTCGCCTTTAAAAGTGATTCCAAATTTCATTTCCGAGCCTCCACAAAATCCCTATGAAACCCAAGGGTTAGGCCGGAAGGCGCTACTCTCCTGCCATTTCTTACAGGAGAGCAACCGCTTTCCGCAAAGGGTGGCGGCGATGTCCAACCGATTAGCTGAAAGCTCAAGCCCTTACCTCCTACAACACGCCGAAAACCCAGTGGATTGGTATCCCTGGGGCCCGGAAGCTCTGGAAAAAGCTCGCCGGGAGGAAAAGCCGATCTTTCTTTCCGTGGGTTACTCCGCCTGTCATTGGTGCCACGTAATGAAAAGGGAGTCCTTCGAGCATCAGGAGACGGCGGATATCATCAACAAGTTGTACGTCCCCATCAAGGTCGATCGGGAAGAGAGACCAGACCTTGACAAGCTTTACCTGAAGTCGCTCATGCTGATCATCGGCGGGGCCGGATGGCCCATGAACGTGTGGCTCACTCCGGATCTCAAGCCGTATCACGGAGCCACCTACCTTCCCCACGTGCCCCGCCCGGGGCTACCCTCGCTCGCTCAGACCTTGCTCTTTCTGGCCCAGGCCTGGAAAGACAAGCGCCCGGAAGTGTTGCAATCAGCCGAGCGGGTGGCCCTGGTCCTGCAGCAAATGGGCGACATCCACGCCGAACCCCTCCCCGAGGGAACCCCCTGGTTGGACGAGGCCGTGCGCGGATGCGAGTTGGCTTACGACAGCAAACACGGTGGTTTCGGCCAGGCCCCCAAGTTTCCCCAACCACTGGTCTTGAACTACTTACTCCTGCGGGCCATCGACACGGAGGACACGGAGCTCTTCGAACTAGTGGACCACACCGCCCAGGCCATGGGTCGCGGCGGCCTCTTCGACCAACTCGGCGGCGGCTTTCACCGCTACTCGGTAGACGCCGAGTGGAGCGTACCGCACTTCGAAAAGATCTTGAGCGATAACGCCCTGCTTTGCAGTTTCTACGCCGAAATGTATGCTCGCACCAAGACCCCTTTCTACAAGTGGGTGGTGGACACACTGGTCCTCTGGTTGGAGCGAGAGATGACCCTGGAAAGCGGAGGGTTCTGCTCTTCCACCGATGCCGAATCCGAGGAGGAAGAGGGGCGCGCTTTCGTCTGGACCCCTGAGCAACTCAAGGATTTTCTGGATCCCAACGAACAGCAGATGTTCGCGGCCTTTTACAATGTGACCAGGGAGGGCAACTTTTCCAACCACCGCACCGTGCTCACCCAGCGCAAACCCCTCTCCAAGTGCGCCAAAGAGCTGGGATGGGACTTCGAACTGGCGGTCCGCACCCTGGAGTCGGCCCGGGAGAAAGCCTTTGATGCACGAGCCGAACGCCCCCAACCCTTGCGGGATGAGAAAGTGGTGAGCGGATGGAACGGTTTGATGGTTTCCGCCCTCTGCTCGGCCGCACGACTCACGGAAACCGAGGATGCCGAGGCCCTGGCCGTGAAAAACGGAGAGTTCCTGCTATCGGTCTTCGCCACCCGAAACGCAGAGGGTGCCTATCCCCGCTTATGGGTCAAAGGCAAGGCTTACGGCCACGCCCTCTCGGAGGACCTGGGGGCGCTAGTCTTAGCGTTCTACGATCTTCATGAACTCACCCGGGAGCAGCGCTGGTTGGACAAGGCGGAAGAGCTTTTCAGCGAACTCTACACGCACTACTGGGATCCAGAAAAACGCCTGACGGCTCAAACCGGCCCGACGACCGACGACATCCTCTTGCGACCCTACGTCTTCGAGGACAACCCCACCCCCTCCGGCAACTCCCTGATGCTGGAGTGCGCCCGACGGCATTTCGCCCTCACCGGTAAGAACGAGTCGAAGGAACTCCTGGAAGCCGGGCTGGAGAAGATCGCCCCCATCGCCAAAGATGCACCGACCAGTTTCGGCTTTGCCTTACGCACCGCCCACCTTAGTGGATATTGATATCGACGGGCTTGCGCGGCCTGGAGCCCTTGGGCTTTCCGTCCGCCCCGATCTCCGGTTCAACTTGAGCCGTGCGACGGACCTCGCTTAAGACGAAATCGTCGAATTCAGGGTTCCCCGAAGACTCGAACAGAGAGACCGTGAAGCTACCGTCAGCCTGGATGCTGAAACGGACCCACAACTGACCCTTGAGTTTCTCCCGTCGAAATTTCGCCGGGGGATCGATGGTGGGTACGCTGATGATAGCCTTACGGGCGCTGGCCGCAGGAGCCGGCTGAGGTTCCGGGGGCTTTGGCCTGGGCTCGGGTGCAGGCGGGGGCTTCGGCGCGGGCGGTGGCTCCGGGGCGGGTCGGGGCTCGGGAGCGGGAGCAGGGGCGGGTTTCGGGGCAGGGGCAGGAGCCGCGACAGGCCCCTGACCGGTACCCCCGGGTACACCCTCCGGTCGGCCCTGGCCTCTCCACTCTTCATTGGGATTGATCCCCGTTTGCCCTCCGGAGGGGTGAGCGGGGGTGGGCACCTTCACGCCGCTACCGGAAGGCTGGCCCTTCTCATTGGTCAGCCGTTTTTTAGACGACGCGGGCTTAGCTTTAGGAGGGCTCGGCCGGGCGGCAGGCGGGGAGCTTTTAGGATAGCTCGGCTGCGGTGCGGCCTTGGGTTCCGCCGGTCGCGGTTGAGGCCTGGGCGCCGGCGGCGGGGGCTGAACCGGCTTCGGCTCTACCACCGGCTTCGGAGGGACGACCGGTTTGGGCTTCGCCACCGGCTTCGGTTGCTCAACCGGGGGCCGAGGCTTTTCCACCACAGGCCGGGGCTTCGGTCGTGGCTTCACCACCGGCTTCGGCTTTTTGATCTCAGGCGCCGGCTTCTTCTTGACCATCCGGATCTTGACCCTCTCGGGTACCCTGGCCTTGAACTCGTCACTTTCCGCGTGCATAAGAGAACCCAGCACCTGCGGGAAGAAAAGCACGTGCAGAGCAAGCGAGATGAGAAGACAGATCCAGAAGGTCTTCAAAAGACTATTCGCCCTCCTCGGTGGCCAGACTGAAGTTGGAGATTCCGATCTGTCGCAATTGGTCCATGGCTTGGACGACCTGCCGGTGCGGAACTTCCATATCCACGTTCAAAACCACGTAACCTTCTTGCAGGTGGACCAACCCCCCGGGCATCTCTTCGGCCCTCTCCTTGACCACCTCTCCCAGTTCATCCAACTTCACCGGGTCGTGATTCAAGAAAACCTCTCCGGTCCGGGTGATGGTGATCTTGGTCTCCTCTACCACCGCAGCTTCACTACTGACCGCATCCGGCAGGGTCACCGGGATGCCGCGCTCGATGGTCAGACCGATGCTGGCCAGAATGTAAAACACCAGCAGCAGAAACATCACATCCACCATGGGGATGATCTCGATCCTGGGCTTTCGCTTGGCCCTCTTCTTGGCAAAAAGCTGGCGACTCATGTCAACGACTCTGCTTGGCGTAGGCCAGTCTGACGCACTCAGCGGTCTGCTCTGCCTCGGTCATTCGAGATTCAGCCACCGACTGGCAGATGTTGTGGATGATCAGCGCCATGACAGCCACCAGGATGCCAGTGGCCGTGGCGATCAACGCTTCGCCGATCCCGGCGGTGATGCCGGTGGTGTTGGCGTGGGGGTCGGCTCCCAGCTTCTGAGCCACCGAGCGAAAAACCCCCATCATCCCCATAATGGTTCCCAGCAACCCCACCAGAGGGGCGGCCGTCACGATGGTCTCCAGCAGTCCCAGAAAACGGTGTAATTCCGGCTCGTGCTCCTTGGCCTGCGCACTCATGGCGGTTTCCACCACCTCTATCTCGCCGCTCCAGTTTTCAATGGCGGCTTTCGCACAAGCCTGGGCCGGCCCGGCACCCTGGCATAGCGCGGAGGCTTTCTCCAGTTCTCCGGCCGTCAGTGCCTTTTCCAAGTTCTGGCGAAAATTGCGGTCAGCCGGCTTTAGCCTGTAAAAATAGAGCAGGCGTTCCAGCCCCACTCCCACGGCCAGCGCGGATCCGAACAGTAGCGGCCACATAAACACGCCGCCTTTAACGATAATCTCGAACACGTCTGCACCCTCCTAAGGTGAAGTCAAAACTCTTTATACCCAAACTTCATCCAAAATGACAACTCATTATCAAAAACTTTTTGAATCTTGGAGGGAAAGGGGATTGCCAAAAGTATCTCTGCAACGTCACCGTGAAAAACAGAGTTCCTTACATAGCCTTGCTCTTCGCCTGGGTGTTCCTATTACACCCCGTGACGCACATCTCCATCGACCAGGACCACTGCCATGTAGAAACCGTGCCACAGGCTTGTGAGTTTTGCCAGAGCCAGGTACAGAGTTCAAGTGCCCCCGCCCTGGCCCAGCCCTCCACGGCTCCATTCGTGTATCAGGACTACTCGGTCTCCAGCGTGGGCCCCGGC
>JBAYRN010000040.1:0-42894 GCA_041676625.1 Vulcanimicrobiota bacterium | reverse complement strand
TGGCCAAAGCTGGACCTGCCGTTCTCAATCGGAGAGTTCCGGTGACAATAACCAGGCGGCTGGGTGCTGATCTGGTGGCGAAAGTGAATCGCTGCAGGAGTTAGACCCCTCCGCTTGAAGCGGCGTCCCGGAGGCCGCTCGCCGTTTGTCGCGTCTTGTTCCGCCGGTTGCCTCCCGATCCTATAGTCAGGAGACTAACGCTTGGCGAGATTTTTAGACAAGCTTAGAAAGCAAGGCCCCAAGGTGGCCAACCCCAACAAGAAAGTGTTGGCTGGAGCGCCCAGTGAAGCAAACTGGACCAAGTGCCAGTCGTGCGCCGCCGTACTCCGTAAGAAGACTCTGGAAGAGACGACGGGGGTTTGCCCCGAGTGTGGACACCACCACAAGATCACCGCCTGGCAGCGGCTTGAGATGCTCTCGGACCAGAATAGCTTCAAGGAATGGGACCGTAATTTGGTTTCTCAGGACCCTCTGGGGTTTGGCCAGGAGTACATGGAAAAGTTGGCCAGGGACCGCTCAAGAACCAAGCTGACCGATGCCATACTGACCGGGCGATGCACTCTCGACGGACGCCCTCTGGCCATCGGGATCATGGATTTTCGTTTTCGGGGTGGATCCATGGGCTCGGTGGTAGGGGAGCGGATCAGCCGCCTGCTGGAGCGGGCCGTGGAACGTCGGTTGCCTTCGGTGGTGGTCACCTCCTCCGGGGGGGCACGCATGCAGGAGGGGATGCTGAGCCTGATGCAGATGGCCCGAACCTCGGCGGCTGTGCGACTGGTCAACGAGGCCGGATTGCCCTACATCACGATCCTGACCGACCCCACCACGGCTGGCGTGGCGGCATCCTTTGCTTCCCTGGGTGACGTGGTCCTGGCCGAGCCCCAGGCGATCATCGGCTTCTCGGGAGCCCGGGTGATCGAGCAGACCATTCGTCAGAAGCTTCCCCCGGGGTTTCAGACCTCGGAGTTTTACCTCAAGAAGGGGTTCATTGACCGGGTTGTTCATCGAGCCGAGATGCGTTCCACCGTATCCAACATCTTGAGCATCCTGGGCGCGAATCTGGAGATCGAGAAAAAGGGTGGCGAGCAATGAGCACCATTCTGGAGGTAGAAAAGCCCCTGCTGGAACTGGAAGACAAGATCCGGGAACTCCGGGAGGTTGATCTGACAGGTCAAGTAGATTTGAGTTCGGAGATCCGGCAACTCGAGCGTAAGGCCAAGCTTTTAAAGGCCAGCATCTACGAAAACCTTTCCGGTTGGGACCGAGTGCAGATCGCTCGCCATTCAGGCCGTCCTACCACCATCGACTATCTGGAAAACATCTTCACCGACTTTACCGAACTCCACGGTGACCGCCTGCTGGGTGATGATCCTGCCATTGTGGCGGGTCTGGCCCGGATCGAGGGGCGAGCCTGTGTCGTCTTCGGCCACCAGAAGGGCAAAGAGACGAAGGAAAACCTGATTCGAAACTTCGGCATGCCGAACCCTGAGGGGTTTCGCAAGGCCTGTCGCTTGATGCGCATGGCTGAGCGGTTCGGCTTGAGTATCGTGAGTTTCATCGATACCCCGGGGGCCTATCCGGGGATCGTGGCCGAAGAGCGGGGGCAATTTGAAGCTATTGCCTCATCGATCATGCTCATGTCCGGGATCCGTTCTCCCATCGTGACCGTAGTCATCGGTGAGGGGGGCTCCGGGGGCGCCCTGGGTATCGCCGTGGGTGACCGGGTATTGATGCTGGAGAACTCGGTTTACTCGGTGATCTCTCCCGAGGGGTGTGCCACCATTCTGTGGCGAGACGTGAGTAAAGCCAAGCAGGCCGCCAACAGCCTCGGTTTGACCAGCGAAAAGCTCAAGGAATTGAATCTGGTCGACCAGATCCTTCCGGAGCCCCTGGGAGGTGCTCACCGGGACCCGGCCGAGACTTTCGATACAGTGAAGAAGGCCATTACTCGCAACTTAAACGACCTGAGCCGCTCCACCCCCAATCAACTGGTGGAAGACCGCTACCAAAAGTATCGCACTATGGGGCGTTTTCGTGAAGTCGAAGGATCGGAACTAGAACCCTGAGCAGAACAGAACGCAAAACACGAATCGTCTGCACGATCGGTCCGGCTTCCAGTAGCTATGAAGGGGTGACGGAACTGGTCGAGGCCGGCATGAACGTGGCCCGATTAAATTTCAGCCACGGCGACCACGGCTCTCACCGCAAGACCTTCGAGACCCTTCGCCGGGTCTCTGAAGAAACCGGAAAGAGAATAGCCATTCTGGGAGACCTCTGCGGCCCCAAGATCCGGCTTGGTGCCATGGCCGAGGGGGCCGGAGTGAAGGCGGGTCAGACTTTCTGCTTTCATACTCACAAGGTTGAGGGGGATGGGGAGAAGGCCTTCGTTAGCTACCCGAACCTGGCTTCTGAGATCGAGATCGGACAACGGATCCTGGTAGACGACGGAAAGTTGGAGTTCCGAGTCACGGACATCCTTCAGGACGTCGTGGTGACCGAAGCTCTCAACAACGGCTGTCTTTATAGCCGAAAGGGAGTGAATCTGCCGGGTGTTCAACTCTCGGTCCCATCTCTCACCGAAAAGGACGAAGACGACCTGGAATTCGCCCTCAAGCTCGGGATCGACATGATCGCCCTCTCTTTTGTGCGCAAACCTGAAGATCTGGTGAAGGCTCGGAGCCTCATGCAGCGGTTCGACCGGGTGGTCCCCCTGATCGCCAAGATCGAAAAAACCGAAGCCCTCGACCAACTGTCGGCCATCATTAGAGAGGCTGACGGAATCATGATCGCCCGGGGTGATCTGGGCGTGGAGGCCCCCCTGGAAGACGTACCGCTGATCCAGAAGCGGATCATCGAGAAGTGCAAGGCGAGCGCCCGCCCGGTGATCACGGCTACCCAGATGTTGGAATCCATGACCGAGGTTTATCGGCCCACCCGGGCCGAAGTCAATGACGTGGCCAACGCCATCCTGGACGGCACCGATGCGGTCATGCTCTCGGGCGAGACCGCTTCCGGCCGTTTCCCCACCGAGTCGGTCAAAGTCATGCACCGAATCGCCGTCAAGGCTGAGACCGGGCTGGACTATCAACAGATCCATAACATTCGACTGCCCCGCGGGATGGCACCGGAGGCCATAGCCCTGGCCGCCTGTGAGATCGCTGAAGAGGTGCAAGCCAGGGCGATTCTGGCCTGTACCCGTACCGGGCGCACGGTCCGCTCACTCTCCGGATTCCGCCCCCGAGCACCTATCTTTGGGGTGGCGGCCGAAGAACCGGTCTTGCGCCAGTTCGCCTTGAACTGGGGAGTGATTCCGTTGAAGATTGAAGACTACGGGACCACCGATGAGCTGGTTTCCGAAGCTATGATCGCAGCCATCGGCTCTGGCCGACTCCGAGCCGGTGATTGCGTGGTCATCGTGGCAGGAACGCCCCTGGGCCACCGCACCAACACAGTCATGGTGCGCACCCTGGGCACGGATGGACCGACTGGATAGAATCTCCTTTTTCTGAGAAGGACTCTGCAAGTTCTTGAAAAAACATCAAGGATGAGTCTGTCTAAAAGCAAAAAGCGCTCGGGACTGTCGCCCACGGTGAAGAATTCCCTTCTGTCTTTGTTTCTGGTCTGTGTCTTTGCCGGGTTCGGCTTTGCGGTACACAGGATCTGCAGTGACCGGCAAGCTCAGTTTGAAGCCAAGTTGGCTGAACTCGACCAGGTCAAAGATGAAGTCGAAGCGTTGGAGGCTCACAATCAGAGCTTACGAGATCGGGTAGCACTCTTGAAGACCGACGCCGGTGTCGAGGAAGTGGCCAGAGAAAAATTGGGTCTGGTGAAGCCGGGAGAACTGGCTTTTGCCGTCGTTCCTCCGCCACCGCCCCAGTTCGTGGTATCCGAGGACCTGAATCTTAAGTACGGTGAGAAAAAGATCAAAGAAGTCGACAAGGATCGTGGAACGGTGATCCGGATCCTCCGCCATCTGTTCGGACCTGATGTTCAGGAAAAATCCGTCGAGCCGGTTTGACCCGAAAAAAATGCGTTGACACGAGGGCAAACCTCAGGCTAAACTCACACAGGTCCCGGGCGGGAGTGGCGAAATCGGTAGACGCACAGGACTTAAAATCCTGGGCCCGCGAGGGCGTGCCGGTTCGAGTCCGGCCTTCCGTACCAAGACTCCTACGGCTTTCCACCTCTGGTGGGGAGCCGTAGATCTTTAACCTTCATCAGCCTCCAGCTTCTCGAGTTCTTCCTGAAACTTTTCCGCTTTTTTCTTTCGCTCTTCATCGATCTTGGCCGATTCGACTCTGCTCACAAAATACCCCGGAGGCATAGCCTCGATGAGCGCCCTCACGTACTCCAGATTCTCCGAAGGTTCGATGGGACAGACCTTGGGAATGGGCCGTCCTCTTTGGCCGGTTTCGTAGGTCACGATACCCAGATTAGCCAGGTCCTGGACGGTCAACCCATCCGGAAGCTCACCCTCCAGGCAGACAATCTCTACCCCGTTGGGCCCTTGATTCAGGCACAAGCACGCCACGTTCTGACTTTTGTTGTCAGAGATCCAAACCCTCAAGCGGTGACCTCGGAGGTGGCCAGGGCGTGGGGCGTTTGCAGGGAGTAGAGGTCCGAAGACTCCCCCAACTTATGGCTGGCTGCCACCGCCGATTCAAAGAAGCAGTATACGCCGCCGAGGCAGAATGGATCCCGACGGCGCAGCCCGATACGGATACTGGGCTGAGCGTACCCTTTCCCCTCCCGCTGTTGGTCAACCCGCCTTTTGTAAAGATGCTCGACCTCCGCCCAGTTGGAGATGGCGGGGAGGCTGCTGGGCGGTGGGTGTTGCAAGTCGGCATCGAACTCGAGGGGATGGGTGGACTCGATGGCGATCTCGGTGACCCAGTGTTGCCTCTGGACTCCGGCATTCTCCTTCATAACTCGTCCAGCCCAGACCAGCCCGTCGTTGGACTCTTCCGCAAAAAGTTGGCGGGAGTCCTCGGTCAGAAGTCTCCACCAACATCCAAAGTCAGCGTAAGTCTCATCGGGTAACACCAGTGTCTCCCGATGATGCTCGGCCAGTTGAACCTCCCGAAGCGCCGCGTAGGCCAGAATCGGGTCCTCGATTTCCACCTTCTTATCAAACTGGCGAAAGAAGGAACGGCCCCCTTCGACATAGCTCCAGGCGTTGGCGCCGATGAGGCTCAGGAGCAAAGCCGTGGGCTGGGTGAAGAACAGATAGCGGTTAGCGCAACGGGGCGGAAACGAGATGGTGCGAAAACGGCTCCGATTGGCCCAACTCTCCGATTCACTGGCCGGCTCACCGCTGCTCACCACCACTCGCCGCTTAACTTCATCGGGGTGTCGGCCCTGGCTGAGAGCCTTCAGCAGCACCCGGAAGGTCCAAAATAACCGGTCTGAGGGAGCGTTGTAAAAGGCTAAAATCAGGGAAACTTTTTTGCCTACCATCCAGTGGGCCCACTGCTCTAGCGACTCACCATGAAGAGTCGAAGAAAGGAGTTTGATTGCCGGCCGACTTGTCTCCGTGGGAGAGCCGGAACAGGTCGCCAGAACCGAACGAAACAGCGTTTCACAGAGACCTTCGGCAAGGATCAGAACGGTCTCGGAGTTTGCTTTGAGTTCCGAGGCCAGTTCTCCAATGGTATCCCACTCAGCCTTCTTGGCGGCGAAGAGGATCTCGGCGGCTCGAAGCGTTTTGGTCTTCTCATCCACCTTTTTGCCGAATGACTCCAGAGCGGAGCGATGACTTTGCAAAATATCTAGCCCTGACAGGACAGGGTTAAAAGAAAGCATAGCTGGGTTGGTCAACGTTTTAATGCCTTGCCTTTGGTTCCACTCTCGCTAATCTTTTCTCCATCGCTCATCTCTTCCTGGTAGGCTGCCAGCACCGGCTGGACGCGGCCGCGATCCACCAGTTTCAGAAAGATATCGACCAGAACCGGATCGAACTGGGAACTCTTGTTCTTAAACAGCTCGTGCACCGCTGACTCCACCGGCATACCTTTGCGATAAGGCCGGTCACTGGTCATGGCGTCGAAACAGTCCGCTACGCACAAGATACGGGCCGATAGGGGAATGCTGTCGCCGGCCAACCCGTATGGATAGCCCCGGCCGTCGAAACGCTCGTGGTGGTGGAGCATGGCCGGCAAGATGGTCTGAAAGGCCTTGACGGGCTCCATGATCTCTACTCCGTACTCAGGATGCTTCTTCATCTCATCAAATTCAGAATCGGTTAAACGACCAGGCTTGTGCAGGATATGGTCCCGGATTCTGATCTTTCCGATGTCGTGCAATAGCCCGGCGTAACGTAACCTCTCTAATTCGTCGCCGGTAAGTTTAAGTTCCTCGGCGATCATAACCGCGTATGACGTCACTCTCTCAGAGTGCCCTTTGGTGTACGGATCCCGGGCGTCGATGGAGTTTGCCATGGCGCTCACGGTGGAGAGGAAGAGGGCCTGAAGTTCGTCGTGCAAGGAAGCGTTTTCGATGGCCGCGGCAGCGATATTGGCCAACTGGCTGGCCAACTCCAGGTCTTGCTGGGTGAAATCGCTGCCGTCGGTCTTGGTTCGGATATTGAGTACCCCCAGGACCTGTTGGTTGGCCAGAAGAGGAACACAGATGGAAGAATCGAGGTCGTCTCCTTCGGACCCTTTGATGAGTACCGGCTCTCCGGTGGCCGCCACCCGGCCGGAGACTCGCTCGCCGAGTTTGACTTTGGTCTTCTCCACGATCTCGGGCGATAATCCGTGAGCCAACCTGATCCGCAGTTCTTCCCCTTTTTCGTCCAGGAGCATCACCGAAGCGGTCTGGGCCTGCAACAGGTCCAGGGTCTGGGTGAGGGCGGTGGGTAGAATTTCGTCCAGGCTCAGAGAGGAGTTCAAGATACGACCCAACTGGTAGAGCGCTTCCAGGTGACTGACCTGGCTTGTGACCTGCTGATAAAGCTGCGCGATGTCGATGGCCGAGGCGGCGTGGGAGGCCAGGATGCTCAGGATCTTGAGATCTTCCTCGGTGAAATCCTGCCCATCGGTTCGGCCGCTGAGGTTCAGAACCCCGATACAGCGGTCCTTGCTCTTCAGGGGAACGCACATCGCCGATTCCAGCTCCTGATAAGACGTCTTGTTGCTTTCCGAATCGCGCATGCCCCGAGACAGTAGCCTGGGCTGCCCTTCCTTGGCCACCCAGCCGGAAATACCCTCACCCAGATTGACCCGAGTGGTCGTCACGATCTGATCGTCCAACCCCTGAGCCACCAGCATCTTCAGTTCCGAGCGAACTTCGTCCACCAGCATCAGACTGCCGTTCTCGGCACCCAGAAGCGAGATCGCCTCGTCCATCACCTTTCTTAAGACGTCTTCCAGGCGCAGCGAGGTGCCAAGGGCGCTTCCTACTTCATACAAGGAACGAAGCACCATGAAATCGCGTGCGCGTTGGCGTCTCTCGTGGCACAGGTGCACCACCAGATCGGCCAGGGTCTCCAGGATCTCCGAGATATAACCGAGATCCAGGGGAACGGGAGAAGGGTGGGTGGATAGAGCCGACTCGATGGTATCAGAAGAAGTGGTCAGAGAATGAGCAAGCTTTGCAACCTCTTCGGACCCCAGGGGCTTCTCCGGCACCGGCCCGGCCAGCACCCAGCCTCGGTCCTTGTTCTTTGAACCAAACGGATGCATCAAAAAGGTCAGCCCATCAGCCCCCGTAATACGGTGGAAGCGGTTCTCCTTCGGCACCTGAGGTACCGGTAAAGCGCTCCAATCGGGAAAAGACTCCGTAGGAAAGTAGAGCGGCTGAAGGCGGTCCGCCGGATTGGCTGCAATTACACACTGGCGATGGTTTTCAAGAAAGATCGCAAGTGAGAGATGAGAGGATAAGGCGAGTGCTCGTTGGACTCTTCTTAACGTCCCCAGATCTCCGACATCGAGAAGCTGTTCGGCCATAGTTTCTTTTTGTTCGCTCAAAGTCGATTGTCCACATTCGTCCCGACAACTGTAGAGCCCCGCCCCTCAATGGGTCGAATCTACTTTACCCTTGCCCCAACGATTTCCCTGCCTATCGGGTGCTATGTGCCCTTTCATTACTTATTCGGCATTGGCCGCGAGTTACATTCCCTCCCTCCCATTCCCAGGGGGTTGGAGGAGTGACCGGACCGTTCGTGAACCGGTCTTTGTGACCGACATCGTAGAAGTACTAAGAAAAGTTCCGCTCTTTTCAGGTTTGCAAACCGAGGATCTCCAAACGCTTTCATCCATTGTAACCCGCAAAGAGTTTGGGAAAAAGGAAACTTTGTTTCATCAGGGGGATCCGGGTGACGAGTTCATGATTCTCACCGAAGGCAGCGTTAAGGTCGAATTGATGAACACGGAGGGAAAGGAACTGACCCTTACCATCCTTACTCCCTTTCAGTTTCTGGGCGAACTCGCCTTACTCGATGACGTCCCTCGATCGGCCACCGTGATCTCCATGGAACAATCAGTACTTTTGTCCCTCAACAAGCGTGACTTCGCTCGCATCCTGGAGTCCTTTCCCCGGATGAGCATCCCCATGCTGAGACAGTTGACCAGGCGGGTCCGGGTTTTGACCGACGACATCGCCTCCATGGCGTTTCTCGACTCCTACAGTCGGGTCACCCGAAAGCTTTTGACTCTGGCCGACGAAATGGGGGAACCCACCCCCGACGGTCACGTACTGATCGACAGACCGCTCACCCACCAGCAACTCGCCAATCTGGTGGGCACCACCCGAGAAACCGTGACCAAGATCCTCAACGAGATGAAAGACAACGGACTGCTCAGCATCCGCCGCCACCGGATCACCATTCTGGATTCCGAAGAACTTCTGGCTCGAGCGGACCTGTCGGGTATTATGTAGCCAGGACATGGCCGTTTAGGCGAGGACGAGATAAGTGTTGTCTTGCGATAGGCCATAGCCGTAGCGGAACCAGCGCTCTTGTGAGGTATGCCACTGAGTATCCAGCGTGCCTAGGCTGCTTCCTTCGGGCATGTTGAGTGTCACGTTTTCAGCCATCAGCCTCTTATACAGGCCCTGATCTCCGTTCGTGTTTCGATGAACGTGCTGATCGTGGTGGAGACTCATCACCCAAGCCATGGAGAACACCTCGTCGTCTTGAATCTTTCCGTCTAAAGGACGGACGGTCTTTTTCCAACAGAGTTCACCCTCGGTAATCTCTTTATCTCTCCACAGACCGTAGTTTTGACTCAGTTCGTCTTTGGGCACCGATCCGGCTTTGTGGCCCACAAAGTCCCAACCGTCCTCTTCGTTGCGTTTGACCACATAACGATCCTTTCGGCGCAGTACCGGTGTACCGTTCTGCAAGAATTCTCGATAGACGGGTTTATGACTGACGTAGTTCATGGTGTTCCTCAAATAGTCGTTTAACGCATTCTACGTTCACCTATCACCGGGCTTGTTAATGAAAAGTTAAACCCTAACACATCTCGTCAGAACACCGCGAGTCAAGGAATGTTGCAGGTGCCATCCGTGATTTCGCCCTCGGTTAGCACTTCACTGGGAGGGTTGAAGGTGTTGAAGTTGGTCAGGCCCTGGTCGAAACGCTCGACGGTGAAAACGCCAGAATCTCCTTCACTTTCCAGAAAGAGATCCTGGTTGAAGATGTTGCCGGTGATGTCGAAACAGTAGGTGCCTTCATTTCCTCCTAAAATTAGAGCATCATATTGGCCCGATCCGCTGAATGAGTTGTTTCGAAGGGCGAGCTTAGCATTTGTGTCATCCAAGTGGCCGATACCCACCGCCGCCCTTCCACCATTACTAAAATTGTTGTTTTCGATCACCACCGTGCCACCCTCAGGACCGTAGAGGTCAACGCGAATCCCACTCCCTCCGCTATCTACGTTTGCGATGGTGTTTCCTGAGATGGTGAGGGTATCAGTGCGGCCCTCGAAGATAATGCCATCCTGAACATCACTAATCGTGTTATCGGCAATTGCTCCTGAGGTCGTTCCTGACCCATCAAAAAATGTATCGATCGATATCGCCTCATCGAAATAAGAAAACTCATTGCCAGTCACCGTAACCTTGCCAGGGCCACTGCTGCTATTGTTGATACCAAGTCCCAAATGAAATGGTACGGCTTGACTGCCTTTCGCCACGTTATCATTAAAGCTAAAATCCAACGCACTGGTCCCTCCAATTCCGAGGTAGCACAAAAGATCGGGTGGTTGTTCTGAATCATTCGAAAAGGTATTCCCGTTGGCATGGACGGTGGCATCGACATATATATTCTCCATCCCTATGCACGGATAGTCGGATGGCTTATCAAAGCGATTGCCAGTGATGGTGAGGGTTCCGCTACCTTCTACAATCGCGATGTGCCTTTGAGTCGGATTGCTCAACGCGTTCTCATTGATGGTGACGTCGCCGACCCCATCGATCCGAATGAGGTCGTCGGTCGAGCCGTCTATGGTGAGGCCCTGGATCAGGTTGTCTCCGCCGCAGTTGATGGGACCCTCTATAGTAGGAGCCTGGCCCACCGGCACGACGGTCTGAGCCAGAATGAGGCCGGAGCCTTCGCCGATGAGCTTCACCCCGGCGGGTAAATTGAAACCGCCAGTCATGCCTTTGCTAGTACCGTCTCTCCGGGCTACAAAGATGGTGTCTGCGCTCTGGGCCTCAGCCACCGCCTCGGCCAGAGTGTCGAAGGGCGAACTCTGAGTGCCGCTGCCGCCGTCGGCCGCGGTGTTGTCCACGAAGCGACCAAACCCGCTACTGGTAAGAGTGACCGTGGCGGTGGATTCGCCGCCCGAATTGGCGATGGTGTAACCAAAGGACTCCGCCCCCGCAAAGCCTTCGAGGGGGGTGTAAGTAAAGCTTCCGTCCTGGCTGAGCGAGAGGGACCCACCCTGATCCCCGGTGACACAAGAAGCTCGAAAAGTTGAAATTCTGGCTCAGCGGCTCCGGGAACTGGGCGTGGACCCCGACCTGCTAACTGGCGGCTAGAATGAGTTTCCGCGAGTTAATCCACACCACTCAGGTAACTCTCCTTCAAAGCCTGAAATCGTCCCTGTTCCAGGGCGGATCTGATCTCTCGGGTCAGGCTCAAAAGGGCGGTCAGGTTGTGAATGGAGCAGAGGGTCCCGGCCAGGATCTCCTTGCTCGCAAACAAGAAGTGGAGATAAGCCCGGTGAAAATTCGTACAGGTGTAGCAAGGGCAGCGAGGGTCGATGGGGGAGTGGTCGTTTCGATAGCGGGCTTGTTTCAGATTCAAGGTTCCGCGGCGTGTGCGGTGGGAAAATTCCGGTCCCACCATCACGTTGGCGGTGCGGGCGAAGCGGGTAGGGATGACGCAGTCAAAAGTATCGATGCCCCGTTCCACTCCTTCAAAGATATCCACCATCTGGCCGATCCCCAACAGATGACGGGGTAGGTGGGGTGGCAAGTGCGGGACCGTCCAATCTAAGACCTGGTGAAAATCTTCTTTGGTCTCTCCCAGGGAGCCACCGATGGCCATGGCATCCCAGGGGAGTTTGGTCATAAAGTCCACGGCTTGCCGGCGCAAGTCCGGGTAAGCTCCTCCCTGCAAAATTCCATACAAACTCTGGTGAGGATCCCTCGGTGACTCCAGGCAGCGCAGAGCCCACTGGTGGGTCCGCTCCAGAGACTCGGCGGTGTAATCGTAACCGGCCAGGGGGGAAGTGCATTCGTCGAAAGCCAGGATCAGATCCGCACCCAGGGTACGCTGAATGGCGATCGAGCTTTCCGGAGTGAAGCGGTGAGTGCTACCATCGATGTACGAACGAAAAGTGACACCGTCGTTGTCCACCTTCACCAGGGATTCTCCGGAGCGGTGCCCGCCCGGAGGCTCAGCATCTTTGTGGGGAAAAACTCCCCCTAGCTTTCCTACTCCGTGCTCCTTCGCGGCTCCCAGAGAAAAAGCCTGAAATCCACCGCTGTCGGTCATGATGGGTCGGTGCCAGTTCATCATGGTGTGCAGTCCGCCCATCGCGCGCACCTCTTCGGCACCAGGCCGAAGGTAGAGATGGTAGGTATTGGCCAGCAAGCCCTGGACCCCGATCTGAGCCAGTTGGAGAGGAGTGAGCGCCTTGACCGTAGCTCTGGTACCCACCGGCAAGAACTCCGGCGTCTCGATGACCCCTCGAGAAGTGATGATGCGGCCGCGACGGGGCCCGCCGGGACGACGTTTTTCAAGGGGGGTTAGATCTTCAAAGGTACAAGCCATGGGCGGTGGCGTGTTCTGGCTAATCGATGAAAGACCTCCAGCCTTTCCGCCCTGCTTGGGGCGTAGGAAGTCCCACCTCCTTTGCGAAACAGCAGCGATGACACTTCAGGATTGGCTTGTACAGTTAGAGCAAGTAGGTGGCTACGAACTCTACCTGCGGGAAGATGAAGCTCCCCTGGCTCGCCATGAAAACGGCCGCTTTGAGAAGATTGAATTGCCGGCTTCAGGGCTCGCGCTCGATCCGAACCGGGTGAAGATGCGCCCCATTTTTGCCGATCTGGAAGACGACTACAGCACCGCGCTCTTCACCTTCACCGACCCCTCCCTGGCCTCCGCCTATTCAGTTGAGATCTTCTCCAGTACCGGTCGTCCCGCCCTCACCGCCACCCGGGTTCCACCCTCTCCGCCCTCCCTCGAAGAGCTGGGCGTTGTAGAGCCGTATCAAAGGTTTTCAGCTTTTCGCAGTGGGCTCTTTTTGTTGACCGGCAACCGGGGTTCGGGCCGCTCATCGACGGCCGGTGCCTTTCTCCGCAATGTCTTGCAGGAGAGACAGGCCCACGTCATTACCCTGCAAGATCGCATCAGCTTTCTGTACGAAAAGTTCAACAGCCCGGTCTTTCAGCAAGAGTTAGGTACCGACTTCGATTCCTGGAGCGCGGGATTCGGATTGGTCAACCGTCGAGCACCAGAGATCATCTTGATCGATGAGATCTACGGCAAAGAGGCGGCTGAAGCCGTGATGTCATGGGCTATGGAAGGCAAACTCGTCATCGCCACTTTCATGGGAGGTGACGTGGTGAGTTCTCTGGAGAGGTTGCTCGCGCTCTTCCCCGAGCGAGAGCGCTCCAGCCGGGCCGATGAACTCAGTATTACCCTCCGGGCCATTTCCGCTCAACGCCTGGTGCCCGGGATCGACGGCCGGCGCCACGTTACGCTGGAGTTTCTGCAGAACGGGCCTGACATCGTACCCCTCATCGCCTCCCGACACTTCGAACAGTTGCGAGACCGCCTGGCCGTCTCCAAAGAGCGTGAGCGACGGAGCTTCGGTGAGAGTCTTGCTCAACTGGTCAAAGAGAACCGCATCTCCAAAGAGATCGGCCTTTCTCAGGCTCCCCGGGAAGAAGAGTTCATCCGAGCCCTCGAAGGCCGTCCCACCCGGACCGCTAGCTACCCCTGGAACCTGCGACTGCTGCTCCAGATGGCCCGGGAGACCAACGCCTCGGATATTCATCTGTCGGTCGACCGTCCTCCCATCTTCCGGGTACACGGGGAGTTGGAGAGGCTGAACTTGCCCCTGCTCGATTCCACCTGCATCGAGAAGATGTTGCGCTCGGTCATGAGCTCGGCCCAATGGGCCAACCTGCAGAAGAACCGCGAGTTCGACGGCTCTCTTTCCCTGGACGATGGAACCCGCTTTCGTCTCAACGTTTTCTTTCAAAAGGAAAACGTGGCGGCGGCTCTGCGCTTGATCCCGTACCGGATCCCCGACCCGCACGATCTGGGTATCCCCGACACTCTCTTGAGACTGGCCCACCGGCCCCAGGGGTTACTCCTGATCACCGGACCCACCGGTTCCGGGAAGACCACTTCGGTGGCCTGTCTGGTGGACGCCATCAACCGCAGCCGGGCCTGTCACATCATCACCGTGGAAGATCCCATCGAGTATTACCACGAGAGTCTGGTTTCTACCATTGATCAGCGCCAAGTCGAAACCGATACCCTGAGTTTCAAAGCTGCTCTGAAGTACGCCTTGCGACAGGACCCCGATGTTTTGGTGGTGGGGGAGATGCGAGACACCGAAACCATCGCCTCGGCCCTGACCGCCGCCGAGACTGGACACCTGGTCCTGGCGACCTTGCACACCAACGACGCCTGCCAAACCGTGGACCGGATCGTCGATGTTTTTCCTCCTCACCAGCAGAGTCAGGTTCGACAGCAGGTGGCCGCCTCTTTGCTGGCGGTGGTCTCCCAGCGGTTGCTGCCCAGAGCGGACACCGAAGGACGCGTGGCTGCTTTCGAGATGATGATCGCCACCCCGGCCATCCGCAACCTGATCCGAGAAGGCAAGACTCACCAGATCCTGAACGTGATCGCGACCTCCACCGGAACCGGCATGCAGACTCTGGAGAAGGCCCTCACCGATCTCTATCGCTCAGGCTACGTAGCGTATGACGAGATCGCCCGCTACCTCACCGAGAAGACTACCGCGACGGAAGCTCGGTGAAACGTAGCATCTCTGCCTTTTGAGCCTCCAGCCACAAGACCCCTGGGCGAGGTCCGAAGACCGCCCGGCGCAACGGATCCTCGGTGCCGATGGCAGCAAAGAGTTGAGCGACGGTTTCCCGGTGCAGCACAAAACTTCGAAACGCACTCACAAAGACGGCATCGAAACGTTCCTGCCCCAGGCACGAAAGCCCCATGCGCTCCAGTGCCGCACGATTAAATTCGAGTGTTCGGAGGGCTCGGGCTTCCAGAAAATCCAGGTGGCATGCCCTTATGAGCTCGATGCCCCAGGCTACCTCGGTCGGGTGCTTGGTGGCGGTATCGGCCAACCAGAGCAGCCTGCTTTGAGCCCTATCCACCGGCAGGAGAGGCAGCAGTCTCAAGAGAGAACTCCGATCCGCGTCGTCCTCCTCAAAGGCCTCTCGCCAGGCGTCCGGGGTCGTAAAACAGCGCAGCGCCAGGGTCAGCATCGCTTTGTCCTGGGAGGGCTCTTCCAATCGGCTCAAGGCGGTCTCAATCTCCGGCCACAGGGTCGGATGATGGCGGCAGGCTTTCAGCAGCCCCGGCCAATCAAGATCGCTACTCCATTGCAGATAGAGCCTTTGCAGGTGGGTCGGGCGCCGGGGCTTACCTCTATCATAGGTTTGGAAATACTCCTCGGTACAGGCCGCCCACGAATCGGAGGAGAGCAGGAGTAGTTTAACCACCAGGCCGTGGGCGTGGGATCTCACATCTTGCAGCCCCAGGCTCACGAAATCATTTCGACCGAGCAAGCCTTCGGAAAGACTCCTGCCCCCCCCATCGGTCAAGAGCTCACGACGCCGCAAAAACTCCGCCAAATCCAGCAGCAAACCAGCCTCCCCACTCTGGGCGGGGAAACGCCCGAAAAGCGGCTTTAGGACCAGCGGGGGAGCGGGTCTCTTTCTCCGTTTAGCCACCTGTTCATGCTTGCACACCGGGCGGTAAAGTTCCCTTCCCGCGAGGGTTGCATGCGATCCCACTCGTTCCTAAAGGATCTCGATTCCGGGCGCTTGAACGAAGGACAAGCCATGGAATCAAAAATCGCAGCTATAGTTTTACTCGCGATCGCGGGTTTCTTTTTCCTACGTAGAGCTACCAAACTCTTTTCTTATGTCAAAGCGGGAAAACCGATCGATCGTTTCGACAATCCAGCGGCTCGCCTGAAAGCGGTTTTGATTTACGCGTTGGGCCAAAAGCGTCTCTTTCAGAAAGGCTACGGCGGCTCACTGCACGCCATGATCTTCTGGGGGTTCTGCGTGCTCAGCATAGCCAACCTCACTCTTCTCATTCGGGGTCCCGTGGGTCGGACTTTCAACTTTCCATTGCTGGGCCCGGATCAGGTCCTGGGTGCCCCCTACAACATGATCAAGGAGGTCTTCATCGTCCTGGTCTGTGTGGGAGTCTGCATGGCCTTTTTCCGTCGACTGATCTGGAAGCCCCGGTTCCCGGAGCCTTCCATGGACGCGCTCTTCATCTTATCCATGATCCTGAGCCTGATGCTGGTCGAACTGCTCTACGGCGGAGCTGAAGTTCAACAGTTGATCCGAGAACGCCACGAATTCGCAGCCTGGGCCTTTCCAGTCACCGGGGTCCTCTCGTCGATGATGAACGACCTCCCTCAGCAAACCCTGAGCACCTTGCAAAACGTGGCCTGGTGGGTCAACTACGCCCTGGTCCTGGCATTCGGGGCCTACCTCCCGTACTCCAAGCACCTTCACGTGATCACCGGTATTCCCAACGTCTACTTTCAAAATCGTCGCCCCTACGGCGAGCTGCGCAAGCTCGAACTCGACGACGAAGAAAATGTAGAGTACGGGGTGTCCCACCTGGGAGATTTCGACTGGAAGCGCTTCCACGACTGGTATAGCTGCACCGAGTGCGGGCGCTGCACCGCCCAATGCCCCGCCTTCAACAGCGGCAAGCCGCTGCATCCCAAGCAGATCAGCGAACAGATGCGGGAAGAGTTGGTGGAGCACGGAGGTGGTCAGGTGTTGGCTCTGGCCATGCGCAACGGAGCGAAACTTGAAAGTCAGGAAGATGGCTCTCCCCCCGAAGGGCTGCGCCATTTGATGAACAACCTTCCGGCGGTTTCCGAAGAAGCACTCTTCGCCTGCACAACCTGCAGAGCTTGTGAGCAAGCTTGTCCGGTCTTCATTGAGTACGTCCAGGAGATCGTCGACATGCGACGCTACCTGGTTCAGGTCGAAGGGCGCTTTCCCGAAGAAGTCCAACGCGCTTTCACCAACATGGAAAACAACTCCAACCCCTGGGGTATCGGCTTTGCCACCCGGGGCGACTGGGCCAAGGAGTTTGACGTTCAGTTGATGAGCGAAGACCCGGGTGAACTCGACTTGCTCTTCTGGGTGGGTTGTGCCGGGTCGTTCGACGACCGCAACAAACAGGTCTCGGCCGCATTGGTCAAGATTATGAAGGCCGCCGGGCTTCGGTTTGCCATCCTGGGGCAAGAGGAAGGCTGCACCGGAGACTCCGCTCGCCGGATCGGAAACGAGTATCTCTACCAGGTCCTGGCCGCTCAGAACGTGGAAGTCCTCAACGGATACAACGTGAAGAAGATCGTGACCGCCTGTCCTCACTGTTTCAATACCATCAAGAACGAATACCACCAGTTTGGGGGCGAGTACGAAGTTCTCCACCACTCTGAACTGATCGCCGACCTGCTAGACAAGAAGCGCATCACCCTGGGAAAGGTCGATCCGATCCTCGGAACGTTTCACGACAGTTGCTATCTGGGGCGTTACAACAATATCTACGAGCAGCCTCGAAAAGTTTTGGAGGCCGCCGGGATGCAGCTTCAAGAGATGGAGCTTTCCCGGGAGAAGGGTCGATGCTGCGGGGCCGGGGGCGGTCGCATGTGGATGGACGAACACGGCACCAAGGTCAACGACATGCGTCTGGAGGATGCCCTGGCCCTCCCGCAGCAACCCAAAGTCATCGCCTCCTCCTGCCCCTTCTGTCTGACCATGATGTCGGACGCCGTGGGAGGCAAAGATCTGGGTGCCCAGATCCAAACCCGAGATATCGCTGAGATCGTGGCCGACGCCCTAGAATAACTCTTTTAATTGAATATCGAATTGAGGCTTGCTCCCTCTTTGGGGGTTTAGAACTGATATCCGCGCGGTAAGAATAACCACGATGCGCAAGGGTAACCGCCGAGTTGCGCTGAAATATTGGGGGTGGACCGGGCTCGTCTAATTGGAGTTCCGGTCCCTTTGCAGTAGTTACGAGTTTAGGGTGTCAGTGGTGTCAAAGAGCAAGAAAGACTCAAAGTCCAACAAAAAGAAACTATTTCTGATTGATGGCAACGGCTTGGCCTATCGGGCGTTTTATGCCGTAGTTCCGATTCACACAGAGAGCGGAGTGCCTATCAACGCACTAGCCGGCTTTGTCAACATGGTCCTTCGGCTTTTGAAGTCGCAAAAGCCCACTCACGTAGCTGTGGCCTTCGACAAAGGCATTCCCACCGAAAGGGTAAGCCCCTATCAAGATTACAACGCCCAGAGGGTAGAGATGCCGGAAGATCTGGCTCTGCAACTTCCCATGATCGAGGACTTTGTCCGGGCCCTGGGCGTACCGGTTTTTCGCGTTCCGGGTCACGAAGCAGACGATTGCATCGGCACCCTGGCCAAGCAAGGGGCAGCCGCCGATATGGATGTTTTGATCCTCTCCGGAGACCTCGATCTTCTACAATTGGTCAGTCCCAGTATTAAGGTCCTGACCACTCGCCGTGGGATTTCGGATATGGTCATCTATGACGAAAAAGAAGTCAAACGCCGGTTCAATCTGAAGCCCGAACAGTTGGCGGATCTGCGTGCCCTAGCCGGTGACTCTTCCGACAACATTACCGGCGTTCCCGGGATCGGTGAGGTCACCGCCAAGAAGTTACTGGCCCAGCACGGCCGCCTGGAAGATCTCTTGAGAAACCTCTCAGCTCTCCCGGCCAAGTGGCGAAACCCTCTCACCGAACACCGGGATGAAGCCATCGAGTTCAAGACCCGCGCCTCCATCCGCACCGACCTGGGTCTCCAGGTCGACTGGGACAAATGCGAGTTTGGTGGCATCCCGGTAGAACGGGTCGGAGAGATCTACTCCCGAACTGAACTCGACAAGGTCCTGGAGGCTCTTCCCGAAGCCGGGGAGCCTGGCTCCCTCAGCTCTGAAGAACCGGTGGAAGTGGATCTCGTCAAAGGCAAAAAAGCCAAGACTGCAGTGAAGAAATACCTGGGCTCGGTGAAGGAAAAGCTTGCCATGCTTCATCTGGGAGCAGTGGACGAGTTGGTAGGGGTGGCCATGTCAGCCGATGGCGAAAAGCCCATGATGGTGGCACTCACCGAAGAAGGCTTCGGCTTGAAGGACTTTATCAAGCTGCTCGGCCCTCTCCTTTGCGACAAAAATATCCGGCTCACCACCCACAACCTTCGTGGTCTTCTGATGACCGAGGATGGCTCTGGTCTGGGAGCTGCTGAAGCGGAGATCCTGGACATCGGGGTAGCCTCCCATCTACTCAACGCCCGGGAAGGAAACCCCTGGCTGGACGAAGTGGCCAAGTCTTTTGGCTACGATATCCCAGGTGAAGGGGAGTTGCTCGGGCACGGGTCTGGTTATCGAAAGCTCTCGGAGGTTCCGCTGGAAGAACTGGCCGATTGGTCGGCCCGCCGGGCAAGCTCGCTCAACGCTCTGGGGAGTGACCTCAAGGCAGAACTTGAGGGCAAGGAACTGTGGCAACAGTACATGGATGTCGAGTTTCCCCTGATCTCCATCATCTCCCAGGCTGAGCGGGAGGAGATGGCGGTGGACTTGAGTGTCATCGAGAGTTTCGTTACCAAGATTGACGAACTGCTGGAGCAACTCGAAAAAGATGTCCACGTGGAGGCGAATATGAAATTCGACCTCGAGGATCAAAAAGAGCTTGCTGAAGTCCTCTTCGATAAGATGGCTCTGGCGGTTTCTGCCCGACCCAAGAATGGCGCTCTGATCGGCTTGGATATTCTAAACCAGATTGCCGAACAAAACGAGATTGGGGCCCTGCTCCGGGATCATCGTGAGCTCAAGGCCCTCAAGAGTTCGATCCTCAGCGCTCGTCCGCGTTTCGAGTTTCCCCGAAGCGGATGGCTGCGCCGAGCCTCCCAGTTTAGTGTTCTGAATTCGGAACGCTTATTGTGGATGGGCCCGGTTTCGGTGGGGGGAGCCGTCTCCACCTACAACCGATTGCTGTGTGAAGTCGACAATCTGCCCAACGCTGAACAGCGATTGATGTTTCGAGAACTGCTCCTCTCTTCGCTCAGAGCCAGAGGAAAGGCCAACGTACTGCTCGGGATTTCAATCGATCAGTTTCAGTTGCGATTGGCGGCTCACCTCTCCGAGGACCCCGCCCTGCAGAAAGCCTTCATTCGTGGGGAGGATTTGGAACACCAGTTGCTCCAAAAACTGATTCCTGACAACACTCCGGAAGACACCCCCGACGCCCGCCGAGACCTGGTTGATACCCTTCTGGGGTCTATCGGGGAGCATCGTCTGGCGCGTCGAACCGGGCTAACGCCTAGCGAAGCAGCGGAGCGGATCGAAGGGATCATGGAACTGTTTCTAGCCAGTTTTCCCAAGATGGAGAGCTTTGTCTCCGGTCAACAAGATCTGGTCCGAGAACAAGGCTGGGTAAGCAGCATGGGTGGACGCCGGCGATTCGTGCCCGAAATGTCCAGCCGCAACTCCGACATCCGCACCACTGCCGAGCGGGTAGCCAGAAACGCTGCTATCCAGAACTCGGCCGCCGACCTTTTGAAGCGGTTTCTAGTAGAGGTACGAACCGATGCCGACAAAGCGCTTTCTTCGGTAAAACTTGTTGGACAGGTAAGAGACCAACTGATCTTCGAGATTCCCAAAAAATCAGCGGAACAGATCGCAGCCAAGCTTATGAAAAAGATGGAAGATACCGTCAAGCTTTCGGTGCCCATCGTCCCGGAAGCACGAATCGGGCGTGATTGGGCAGACACCGAAGAGTTGAAGCTGACGACTTCAAGCGCCCGCTAAGAGATCATCAGAGAAATAGAGGTTTGGCCTGCGGTGATCGAAGGAATATAGCTCCTGACGCCCAAAAGGCCGAATCCAAGTTCAGAAAAAGGAAAGTGCTCAGAATGCTGAGCGAAACACGAGGAGTCCAATGACCGAAGCACAACCGACGGAAACGACCGACGCCGAACAACAAAGCGAGCAAGTGGCAGAGCAACAGAGCGAGCAAGCGGCCGAGCAACCAGCTGAGCAAGCAGCGTCAGCACCCAGCGAAATCGCTAGTGAACCAACGGCGGAAAAGACTGAAGCAGCCCAGGACTCCATGGAGTCGCTGATGGCAAGCCATGACGCCTATGAGGAGAGCTTCCGCGAGCTAAAGCGAGGTGAATTCCTGACCGGGCGGGTCATCCAGATCAACGATGATGGTGCGATGGTCGACGTGGGCTACAAGACCGAAGGGTTCATTCCACTCAACCAGATGACCCACCGCAAGGATGTCCATCCCCGCGACTTGCTCGAAGAGGGTCAGGACGTAAAAGTTGTCGTCTTAAAGGTCAATCACTCCGAAGGGCAGGTGCTCCTGTCGAAGCGCCAAGCCGACGTGGAGGCTGCCTGGTTTTCTATCCTGGAGGCGCATCAGAGTGGAGAAATTCTGGAATCCACCTGTGTCGAACAAGTCAAAGGTGGACTGATCGTGGATATCGGCCTGCGCGGCTTCGTGCCGGCCTCCCACGTGGACCTTCGCCCCGTGAGCGATCTCTCGGACTACGTCGGGGAGGTCATGCGGCTCAAGGTTCTAGAAGTCGATCAAAAGCGCCGCAAGGTTGTTCTGAGCCGTAAGAAAGCTCTGGAAGAAGAGCGCGACAAGCTGAAGGAAAAAACCCTGGTCGAACTGGCGGAAGGCCAGATCGTATCGGGAGAAATCGCCCGCTTGACCAACTTCGGTGCCTTCGTCAATCTGGGTGGAGTGGACGGTCTGGTGCATATCTCGGAGATGTCCTGGAAGCGGATCAAGCACCCCAGCGAGATCGTGCGCGTAGGTGAGACGGTGGACGTCAGAGTCCTCGGGGTGGATCGCGGCAAAGAGCGCATCTCTCTTTCCTTGAAACAGGCCCGCCCTGACCCCTGGCAAGATCTGGAAACCAAGTTCGCCGTGGGTACCGTGGTTCCAGGTAAAGTGACCAAACTCGCCAAGAACTATGCTTTCGTGGAAGTTATGGATGGCATTGAAGGCCTGGTTCCCCTGAGTGAACTCTCCGAGTTCCGAGTGTCGAAGTCTTCCGACGTCCTGACCGTGGGCCAGGAAGTTCGGGTTCGGGTTATCGACCTGAAGCCCGACCAACGCCGAATGACTCTGTCGGTTCGTCAAGCCGAGGCCGGAATTTCACCCAACGTTACGTCCAACAACGCATCCTCCAGCCAGGCCGGCGGCTTCACCATCGGTGATAGGCTTCCGGACAGCTTGAAACACATGTTGGCCGACAACGAATAACCACTTGGCCACAGGCATGGTTATAAGAAGGTTGGATTTTGTCCAACCTTTTTTTATTGCCGGGGGAGTTCAAGCTTGAGTCAAGCGATCATCATTGGCCTGACCGGTGGCATAGGCTGCGGAAAGTCTGCAGTGGGAAAGGCCCTGGAAGCTCTGGGTCTGGCGCGCCTGGACACCGACCAGGTAGCTCGAGAGGTGGTGGCAGCAGGTACCCCGGGCCTGGCCGAAATTGTCTCCCGGTTTGGACCCACGATTCTTTCCTCCGATGGAACTCTCGACCGTGCCGCTATGGGTCGAATGGTCTTTTCGGAACCCGAGAAGAAAAGTAGCCTGGAACAGATCCTGCACCCTTTGATCAGATCCCGGGTGAGCGACTTTGTTGAGTGCTGTCGGGCCGAACATCAGCACGCTGTGGTGGAGGTCCCGCTGCTCTACGAAAAGCAGCGGCAGGACGTCTTCGATACGATATGGGTAGTCTCCACCACACCTGAGCTGCAGCTCGCTCGACTTCGTTCGAGAAACGGCTGGAGTCACGAGGAAGTCAAGGCCCGGATCTCAAGCCAGATGCCCCTGGCGGAAAAGGTGGCCCGAGCTGACACCGTGATTGAAAACACCGGTACCCTGGAGGACCTGCAGGAGCGAGTAAGAGAGGCCTGGTCGCAGTCGCTCCGATGAAAACAAAGTCTAGAAAACTGGGGCTATTGCTTCTGGTCGTGCTGGCTTTCCTCGTGGTCGCAAGAGAGCCGGTTCTCAGGCTTTACTACCGGGTAGACTTCCTTCCACTGATCTTGCAAGAGTCCAAAAGAAACCGGGTCAGTCCCTACCTGGTGGCTGCCCTCATCTTCAACGAGAGTCGCTTTCGCACCAGCTCTCGCTCCGAAGCCGGGGCCCGGGGATTGATGCAGTTGATGCCGGAGACCGCAGCAGAGATGGCCCAGAAGGCGGGGATAGCCAGTTTTCAAATAGACTCCCTGGATGAACCGGAGACCAATATCCGCCTGGGTACCCTCTATTTGGCTGAACTCTTTGAGCGCTTTACCAGCGAGGAGGACGTGCTCGCTGCCTACAATGCCGGGCCGACGGTGGTGAGAAGTTGGAAAGAAGAGGGCCGGGGCATCGCCTTTGTGGAGACCAGAGCCTACGTAACGAACGTGATCGAAACAAAACAGGTCTTGAAGGAGCTTTATCCAGGGTGGCAGTGACGCACCGACGAGGATAAGCGGAATTCTCCGGGGAACTGCCTTCCAACCGTTAGAGATGGAAAGGTAATGTTTGCAAGATGAGTGATAACAAAAGATTGCCCAAGAGTGATTTCGGCAAATGCGTGGGGGATGACGTCGTCTTGTACCTGGCCGACGTGGACGCTCTCGCTTCTCTGGAGTTGCCTCACGAAAAGGGGCAACTCAAGGGCAGACTGGTAGGGGTTGACCGACCGGGCGTTTGGGTCGAGCCTAAAGCCTGGTTTGATAAAGCCGTCAATTCCGAAGAGTCGGTCCGGCACGTCTTCTTGAAGTGGGACAACGTTTTGGGACTCACCCGTGCCCTCCAGGCCGAACTCTTCGGTGACAAGAAGGAGTATCGCGGGCTTCGGCCTCGCGGATGAGGTGATACATCGCCCCCCAAAGACCAGTCGTTTTTGTCGGCTTCACTGCTTGTGGTGGGTCCTTTTTCTAGTCCTTGAAGCCACCGCTCAGAGTTGGGAGTCGGAAGCCGATTCTCGACTTGTAGGGGTCGATCAAAAGATCGAAGTTCGGGCCGGCCAATCTCTCTACGATGTGGCGCGGGCGCAGGGTTTTGCCCTGGAGCATCTGGCCGAGGCCAACGGCTTACCGGTCAGCCTGTCGGTCCTCCAAACCGACCAGGTCCTGGTTCCTAGTCGGCGCATTCTGCCTCCAAATCCCCCGGCAAATGGGTTGGTGATCAATCTCCCGGAGCGGGGGTTCTATGTCTTTCGAGAAGGCCAAGAAGCCAGATTTTTTCCGATCGCCATTGGTGAACCCGGGAGATTTCAGACCCCCCCGGGCAAATACTCGATCCTGGAAAAAGTTGTGGACCCTCAGTGGATCGCTCCAGAGTGGGCGGGCCTGGGCGAGGACAACGTGGTGCCCGCCGGACCGGATAACCCCCTGGGAGATCGTTGGATAGGGTTGACCTGGGCGGGGTTGGGGATGCACAGCACCAATAACCCCTCTTCCGTCGGCTCGGCGACCTCCCACGGTTGCATGCGTATGTATCCGGAGATCGCCCGCAGGGTTTTCGACATGGTGGAGGTGGGCTGGCCGGTGACTATCGAGTACGAAACGAGCAGGGCGAGTCTGGAGAAAGACGGTATCTACGCCGTCTGTTTTCCTGATCCTTACAGCAGTGCTGATCAAGAGGGGCAGTTGAAGGACAACTTCCGAGAACTCGATCTCGAGGGGTTCTATCATAGACTGGATCCCTCCCGGCTACTCGCGCGCAAGAGCGGAGTCTGTGAGCGCCTAGTCGACTTCACTCCAAAGGTACGGGTGGGTACGAGTAAGTTTCCCGCAGCCCGAATCGAGGGCAAGTTGTACCTGGATGGAGCAACCCTGGATGCCCTGGAGGTGAAGCAGGAGTTTCAGCTGGCCGAACAGTCGGTCAAACTCTCCTCCCAGGGAGCGTCTTCAAAGCAGCGCCTGGGCTCAAAAAATGACGGGGCGTTCCTCAGCCGGGGGACCGCCTGGTATCCAGCCGGGGAGGTCTTAAAGGCCTTGAGCTTTCCCTATCAATGGGACGGGTCTTCCAACGAACTCGTCGTCGAGCCGCGGATGAAGTGACCCGATGTTTACCCTGAGTTTTTTGAGCAGGGCACTCTTTGCCTTGCTGTCCATCGCCTTCTGCGTCAGTTTGGCAGAGACCGGACAAAAAAAAAAGTTTATCTCTTGACTGGAGCCCTCTCGCTTCTGATTGGCCACTTCCTCATTTCCATTTGGCTGACGAACCATCGGGAGTTGTTGTTCACTCTTATCCTGGGCCTGCTTGCCGCCGGGCTTTCCTGGGGCCTGATCCATTTTGTGATCACCAGGACTCACCCCGAAATCGTTCTGCCGCTCATTTTTCTCTACAGCGTCGGTTGGCTGGAGCTCCTCCGGCTACAGCCTGAGTTGGCGCGCAAACAGAGTCTCTGGCTGGTCATCGCAGCAGCCGGAGCCTCCCTGACTTTTCGTCTGCTCCAGCCCATCACCAAACTCGAGCGTTACCGGGTGGTCACCCTGGCCGGAGGCCTGCTGTTGCTGTTCTCGGCTTTGATAGTGGGCACGGAAGTCAATGGGGCCAAACTGTGGTTGCGCTTTGGTGATGTTTCTTTCCAACCCATTGAAGTCGTAAAGATCCTCCTGGTGGTTACACTGGCCAGCTTCTGGCGAAGATTTCGACTCTGGCTCCGTTTTTCAAAGGACAGGGTGGCCGGACGGCTGCCTCGCCGGGGGATGGTGTTTCTAGCCTCCGGATGGTTCCTGGGCCTGGTCATCCTGGTGGTGCAGCGAGACCTGGGTATGGCGCTTCTCCTGATCGGGGTTTTCTTCACCATGTTCTATGTCGCCACGGGCCGAAAGGATCTGGTGGTTCTGGGGGTCGGCGCCTTTTTTGCTGCCAGCGCTCTGGCCATAGCGGTCTTTCACCACATAAGGATCAGGATTCGGGCCTGGTGGGATCCTTTCGAATTTTATGACACCGATGGCTATCAACTGGTTCAAGGATTGTACGCGGTAGCCGATGGGGGGCCCTGGGGCCGGGGCCTCTTTCTGGGTCGACCCCAGGTGGTTCCGGAAGTCCACACCGACTTCATTCTGACGGCGGTAAGTCATGAACTCGGCTGGCTGACCGCCCTTTGCTTGATTTACGCGGTGGCCTATCTCAGTTGGCGTTTTTTTCAGATGGCGGCCGACTGCAGGGGAGAGTATCGCCGCTTATTGTTGACGGGGCTGGCCAGCCTCTGGTCGGTCCAGTGCTTCATCATCCTGGGGGGTATCACCAAGATCATCCCTATGACCGGGCTGACCCTGCCCTTCGTCTCCTACGGGGGAAGCTCGCTACTGGCCAATGCCATCCTGGTGGCTTTGATCGTTCGCTGTGGATTGGAGGGGCAGCGATGCGAAGAGTGATCGACATCTCCCCCGAGGATACCGTCAGGCGAGTAAAAAAAGTGGGCCGCTACCACCTGGCGCTCTTTGTCCTCCCGGCACTCAGTTTGCTTTTCTACGGATGGCTCCGAGCGCCCCATCTCAACGAACGACCCGACAACCCTCAGCGGGTCGCTCCTCTCCGACTTCGAGGTAGCATCCTGGACCGTGCCGACAGACCCCTCGCCCTAGTCCAGGGGACCGAGCGCATCTACCCTCAGGGTGAAAGCGTGGGGTCCCTGGTGGGGTATCATCTTCGGGGACGCAATCAGTCAGGACTCGAGGCTGCCCTTCAAGAAAGGCTCAGCCCTTCGCTTCCTCCCAACTCTCTCACTTCCGCTCTTCGTCAGGATCGTGAAGCTAGAGAGGGAAAGCCCCGGTTGCGGGGTCCCGATGTGAAACTGACCCTAGACGCCTCTCTCCAGGAGCAGATCTTCGATTCTCTGAAGGGTGTTGTGGGAGCGGTGGCGGTGGCTGACCATCAAGGTCGAATTCTAGCTGCGGTCAGTTCCCCGTCCTTCGACTCCAACCAGGTTCGGGAGGAATGGCAAGACCTCCGAAATGACCCTGGAGATCCCTTCATCGAGCGGGTGGGCTCCGGCCTCTACCCGGTGACCGCCCCTGCCGGGCAGGGACTCTTTGAGCCAGCGGCTTTGGCCCAGCACAACTGGTTCGTGGACAACCCTTACCCCGGCTATCCGGTATCGTCGGCGGCCCTGATGCTCGACGACCGCCTGCTTCTTACTCCGCTCATGCTGCTGGAGATGTCGTACTGGCTATCGGGAATTCGCCCCTCGCCGGAGTTGCATCTGCTATCGGATCACCAACCCTCGAAAGGCCATACCCCTCTGGAGCTATCCGAGTCGCTATCAGTCGGCGCCCAGGAAAGTTGGGTCCTGGGCGGTCCACCGTTTCGGGACTCCCCAGAGTTTGAGGTGGTCATCGGAACGGTGGAGAAAAATCTTTTCTACGCCCTGGTGGTTGAGAACAAAAACACCGATACGGATCGACTCCGACGACAGATCGAGAGACTCCTAAAGAAGGTTGTGGGCGCTGGTGAGTTGTAGGTTGATGCTTGTGAGCAAGAATTTTATACGTATAACTGTGTTATTGCTGTTGAGTGGGTTACTGGCCGGCGCTCAACCGACCACCGACTGGATCCAGCGCTGGAATCGTGAGGAAGGCCGGGAGATCGAACTCAAGACCGAGGACGTGCTCTTCAAGGCCTCCACTCTCGAACAGTTCAACGGTCTCCAGGCCGTAGGTTTCCTGCAGAGCGACGGAACCTTCCCTCTCGGTCGCCTGATTTGGAAAGGTACCGCTTACAGTCCCTTACGGGGCCTGGGGCAGGTCTTGAAGGAGCAAGGGTTCTCTCAACTCTCCGAGACAGACCGCTCGGAACTCTTTCTCTCGCTGCTCCAACAGAGCTACGGACTCCTGGGGACAAGGGTCTATACAGGCGCCAGGATGCACCAGGATCTAGGCGCTCGACCGGAGCCTTTGCGCTCCAATCAAGGGGCCGACGGATCTCATCGCTTCCAGGTCTGGTTCTACGAGTTTCCCTCCACAGCCGAAGAAGGGGAGTGGCGAGAGGTCCTCTACTACGTTTCGGCAGACGGGGCCACCATCAAGGCCCGAACCCTTGGCACCTATCATCCGCAAGGGGAGAATCTCAGGGGCTTTCCATCGCTCTCCTCAGAATCTTTCGACTGAGCGAGGACAGGGGAGTCGGGCCATTGTCTTCCTGGAAGCGGTAGCAAGCTACCTGAAGGACGCTACTGAGATGCCTCTCGGCACGACCAAAAACTTCGCTTTCCAGGAACCATTGGCGGCAGTCCAGATCGAGCTTTCTTCCACTGATGCTGTAGCTGATCCGCCAACTTCGATCCGAGGCGGGTAAGTCGGCGTATAGCTCCTCGAAGGCCTGCTGCATCTGCTGACAACTTTCTTCTGCTGAAAACATAATTGGTGGCTGAAAGAGGGGAGCCAGCAGTCCCAGCGACGTGCCCTTCACCATCAGGGTCCGGCGCTCTTGCGAATCCTGCAAGACCAGGGCTCGTCCTGGAGTGAGGCGGGCCCGCTTTTTTGGTACGTTCTGAGGAAACATGGTCGCTCCGCCGGTGGCCTGGCGTCCGGCACAGCTCTTTTGGAGCGGGCATTCTGAGCAAACCGGATCCGGTCGACAAACCGTGGCTCCCAACTCCATAAGCGCCTGATTGGCCTCACCTGGACTACAGAACTCCAGTAGTGGCCGAAACTGCTCCCTGAGCGTGCGATGGACGGCGCTGTTCTGAGCCGGTTTACGGATAGCGTAGTAGCGAAAGAGTACCCGGATGAGGTTGGTGTCGATCGCCAATTCCGGGCGCTCAAAACAGATAGAGGAGACAGCCGCGGCGGTGTAAGCTCCCACCCCCGGCAGTGCCTGAAGACCCTCCAAGCTATCAGGGAATTCACCTCGCCGGGTCACTTCTTGAGCCGCTTGATGGAGACGGCGCGCACGTTGGTAGTAGCCGAGTCCACTCCATTGGGAAAGGACTTCGCTTTCCTCCGCCCGAGCCAGCGCCTCCACCGTGGGGAATCGGCGCATCCATTGTTGGTAGCGGGGAACGACCGCTGCCACGGTAGTTTGTTGCAACATCACTTCGCTGACCAGGATCGCGTAAGGCTCTCGAGTCTCACGCCAGGGAAGAACTCGTCGCTTTGTTCTATACCATCTCAATAGCTCCTCAAGCTGCTCTATTAACATTTTATGTGAAAACTTTCATACAAACTATTGATAATCTCCGACGATGCGAGGCCACCCTTTTGACCAGGTGCGACGACCACCCTCCACCGCCCGTTACAGGACCCGAAGATCTTCGGGGAGAATAAACGTCTCATACAGACGGCTGGCTAAAGAGTCGCAGTACAAAGGAGTTCATAGCATGGATAGCTTCGGTGGTGGTGACGCCTCGATCGACGCGGGCGTTCTATCGATAGACGACCTGCTGCATTTGATGGTGGAGAGGGGAGCCTCGGATCTGCATATTAAGCAAGGTTCGGCGCCGATGATTCGAGTGGACGGCGAATTGACACCCGCCACCTACGAAATTCTTTCAGCCGATGCCGTCCGGGCTATGTGTGAGTCGATCCTCACTGACGAGCAAAAGGCCAAGTTTATCGCCGAGAAGGAGCTGGACCTGGCCTATTCGGTACCCGGTCTGTCGCGATTTCGGGTCAACATCTACCTGCAGCGGGGAACCTGGGGAGCGGCCATGCGGGTGATACCGGCTCGTCCTCTCAGCCTCGATGAGCTGAAAATGCCACCCATCTTGAAGGACCTCGCCCTACGCCCCCGGGGTCTGGTACTGGTAACCGGTCCTACCGGTTCCGGAAAGTCCACCACCCTGGCGGCCATGATCAATCACATCAACGAGAGTAAGCGCTCTCACATCGTGACCATCGAGGACCCCATCGAGTTCCTGCACAAAGACAAGAACTGTGTGATCAGCCAACGGGAGGTCGGCTTCGACACCCACTCCTTCGGCGCGGCACTTAAACACGTACTCCGGCAAGACCCGGACGTCATTCTGATCGGCGAGATGCGGGACCTGGAAACAACCTCCATCTCCATCTCGGCGGCCGAAACCGGTCACATGGTTTACGCCACCTTGCACACCAACTCCGCCGCCACCACGGTGGACCGGGTGATCGACATTTTCCCTCCCCACCAACAGGCCCAAATCAGGATGCAACTGTCGGTAACCCTGGAAGGCATCCTCTGTCAAACCTTGATCCCCAAGGCCAAGGGCGGAGGACGGGTGATGGCCATGGAGTTGATGCCGGTTATCCCGGCCGTACGGAACATTATTCGGGAGGGTAAGAGTCACCAGATCCCCAACGCCATCATGTCCGGAAGCCAATACGGCATGCAATCCATGGACATGGCCCTCAGAAACCTCTATCAACAGGGGCTGATCACGTACGAAGATGCGGTGGCGAAATCGACCAGCACCGAAGAGTTCAACCGCCTGATCTCGGGCTAACTCCTTTCCCTGAAAGAGCTGCGAAAGTTGGATGGTGCTGCACCATCCAACTTTCTGTCTGTTCGGTAGGTTAATCAGCTACTTTGCGCAAAGGATGGGGGGCGAGGTGCTCCTCGCCTTTGAAGTACCCAGCCAAGGAGCCGTTAGTTTTAAATGAACGTTGAAGATCTCTTCACAAAAATGGTGGATCAACGGGCCTCGCACCTGCACCTGGTGCCGGGAAGTCCTATCATGATAAGAAAGGGACCGGCCTTAGAGCCCTTGGATGGCCATATTCTTTCTCCCCAGGACACTCGAGACATCTCCGAGACCATCATGTCAGACCAGTTGCTCGACGAATTCGACGAGAAGTACCAGGCGGACTTTTCTTTCTCGGTTCCAGGGTTATCCCGATTTAGAATCGTGTGTTACCAGCAGCGGGGCACCGTGGGCATCACCATCTCCACCAACCCTCCGGCACCGCCCACCCTGGAAGACGTGACCCCACCCCCCAGTTTCCTGGAAAGGCTCCAGGACGCGCCCAGTGGACTCTTTCTCCTAACCGGCCCCCGTGGTTCGGGAAAATCCCACACCCTGGCGGCCATCATCAAACACCTCCTCGATACCCAGAACATCAATATCGTTTCCATCGAGGATCCTATCGATTTTCTTCACAAGAATCGTAAAGGCGTGATCTCCCAGCGCGAGATCCATACCGACACGCTCACCTACGACAACGCCTTTCGAGCCCTGACCAATCTGGCTCCCGACCTGGTCGTGGTGACCGGGGTTAGCGACTTCGATGTCATCGACAAGGTGCTGAACCTGGCGGCCCAGGGAAACAAGGTCATCTGTACGGCGGCGGCGCCCAACGCCATCGTTTTCCTGGAAAGGATCATCGAACTCTATCCTCCTCACCTGCACCAGCAGACCCGAACTTTGCTTTCGGTCGTACTCCGCGCCGCTATGGCTCAAACGTTGCTGCCCAAAGCTGATGGCAAAGGCCTGGTCGCCGCCTACGAGATCCTGATCGGAGTACCGGTGGTGCAGACCACCATTCGTGAGGGCAAGATCTCTCAACTTTCAGGAATCATGGCAACCGGCGGACGTGAACACGGCATGTCGTCTCAAGAGATGGCCCTGCGAGCACTGGTCAAGAAGCGCCTGATCACTGAGGAAGAAGCTTATCGACGAGCTACCAACCAGGAAGCTCTCAAGAAGATGATGTCCCTCCCTTATTAGGAGGACTCAAAGGAAGTTGCACCATGTTGGATGTTAGAGTGCTGCGGGAGGCTCCCGACAGTCTGAAAGAGATGCTAAAAACTCGTGGGGGAGACACCTCGGTGGTCGACCGGGCGGTGGGGTATGACGTCAGAAAGCGGGAATGCATCGTAGAGGCTGACGCCAAAAAGGCTGAGCGAAACACCGTCAGTAAGGCGTTAGGGGAGAAGAAAAAGCAAGGGGGAGATATCGCCGCTGAGGCAGCCCGAATGAAAGACGTCTCCAACCAGATCAAAGAGCTCGACCAGGAGATCTCTCAACTGGACCAGTCTCTAACCGAGATCTTGGAGCAGTTGCCCAACTTTCCTCACCCCAGCGTGCCCCCTGGTCTTACCGAGCAGGATAATCTGGAAGTCAGCCGTTGGGGAGAGATTCGTTCCGCCGAGGACTGGGAGAAGGCCCACTGGGACTTGGGTCCGGAACTTGGCATCATGGACTTCGAGCGATCGGCCAAGATCTCAGGTTCTAGATTCTGGCTTCTGCGGGGAGCCGGAGCGCGTCTGGAGCGAGCCTTGATCAACTTTATGCTTAGCCTTCATACCGAGCAGCACGGATACGAAGAGATCCTGGCTCCCTCGCTGGTCGTCGGCAAGACCCTGTACGGCACCGGGCAACTTCCTCGCTTCGCGGAGGACCTCTTTCGCACCGAGGGCCACGATCTCTACCTCATTCCCACCTCGGAGGTTCCCCTCACGGGGATGCACGGCGACGAGATCCTGGGGGAAGATGCTCTCAATCTCTCCTACTGTGGCTTTTCACCGTGCTTTCGATCCGAAGCCGGTGCGGCGGGGAAAGACACCCGCGGGCTGGTTCGGGTGCACCAGTTCCACAAGGTGGAGTTGGTGAAGCTCTGCAAACCTGAGGACTCCTATGAAGAGCTCGATGCCATGGTCAAGGACGCTCAGCGAATCCTGGAACTCCTCGAGTTGCCGTACCGCACCGTGAATATCTGCCTGGGAGACCTGGGCTTTACCGCGGCCAAAAAGTTCGATCTGGAGTTCTGGTCGCCGGTCCAAAAACGTTTCATTGAGATCAGCTCCTGTTCCAACTGCACCGACTTCCAGGCTCGTCGAACCAATATCAAATTCAGACGCCAGGACGGAAAGAAAGAGTTCGTCCACACCCTCAACGGTTCAGGGCTGGCAGTGGGACGAACCATGGTGGCGATCCTCGAAAACCATCAACAGAAAGACGGATCGGTCAGCATTCCAAAGGCGCTCCAACCTTTTTTCGGGTCTGACGTACTTAGAGCAAAATGAACGAAACCTCTGCCGGGGTCGTTCTGGTCGTGGGTGCTGAACCTGCTGCCTTCAGCTGTTGCTTCGAACTACTGGAGGCCGGGATCCAGGTTCACCACGCCTATCCTGAACCTCTGGGCCTGCACGGCAGCTCCCGCGACATCGGCCTTGCTTACCCGGAACTGGGGGAGCCCTGGGAGAGACTGGAATACGCTCTCGGAGAGGAGATCGCCCTGGAGCTTCATCGCTGGTCTCGGGCCGGGGTGGAGAGCCTCCTGAGGCGGGCTCCGGAACTGGTACAGCGGGGATCTCGTCTGGCCGTTGCCCGCACTGAGCAGGAGTCCCGGTTGCTCTCCGAGGATGCTCTAAAACGCTCGCGGCCACCGGTCAACGATGAACTCCGTTTGATGTCGGGACCGGCTGTCTCGAACTTCGCCCCGGTTCACGCAGCTGTTCTCGGTAGCTTCGAGACCCACGCGGTGGCCTTCGCCCCCGTCCCGGTGTTGGAGCATCTGGCCCAGGCGTTGAACAAAAACCGAAACTATCGGGGAGTTCCCGTGGGTCCAAACTGGCTACAAAGCAAGGTAGTCTGTGACCAGGAGGGGGTCAAAATGCTTTCCCCCGAGACCTGCGCTCGAGGCGATATAGCGATCGTATCGGCGGGCTTGCAAACCCGCGACCTTCTGGACAAATTTCACAAATGCCTGATACCCATCAGCGGTCAGGCCTTTCGTTCCCAGCCTCTCAAAGAAAAGCTCCGCTCCTCGGTTCTCGGGGTGACCGCTTCCTGGGGGTATGAACGATACCGATTCGATGAGGACTACCGACTCCTGGGCTGTGGGGTGGACCCGTCCGGCGGTGGGGGAGGGGCAGGTACGAATGTCGAGCCCAAGTCCATGTCGAAATTTCTAAACCGAGCGGCTGACCTTTTCGTCGATTTTGATGCTACCACTGAAGAAGAAACCATGCGCTGGGGAATCGAATTTGACGGTACCTGTGACGGACTGCCCATTCTCGGAGCCCTGATCGGCGAGCCCCGAATCCAGGTAGCTTGTGGGTTCGGTCTGGCCGCCTGGAGCCGCGGCTGGGAAGCGGGCCGACGAATCGCCCTGAACATCACCTCCGCAGAGAATGGCGAACGCTCCGCCTTACTCCCACGCTGCAGTCAGTCACGGTTTGAACTGGGGAAAAGTCGAGCTTAAGTAAACTCTTCGCGAACAATTTCGGCAAAGACGGGAAAGAGTTCCGGGTCGAAGTGGCCCTCTGCCATCTCTTCCATGATCGACAAAGCCTTTTCAGGGGTGAAACGACGAGCCTTCCCGTCCTCACCCAGACGATAGACTCGGGGAGTGGTAAGAGCGCTCCAGACATCGGCGAGGGTCATGATCCTGGCCAGGAAAGGGATCTCTTCACCCTTCAATCCATCGGGGTATCCGGTTCCGTTGTACTTCTCGTGGTGAGCTCGCACGATCGCCACCAGACGATCCATGCCGGGTACGTTGCGGAAGAGGTCGGCCGAACGAGCGGCGTGAGTCTTCATGATCTCGAACTCTTCATCAGTGAGTTTTCGCGGGGCGTTTAGGATCTCTTCATCGATAAAGATCTTGCCCACATCGTGCAACTCGGCGGAGATCCTCATGTACTCCCGCTCTGAGCGGCCCAGGTTGCCAAGCTTATCCACGATCTTCAAGCTCATGTCCCGAACGTCCATGGAGTGGCGGTAGGTGTAGTTATCCTTGATGTCCAGGGCACGGACCATCATGCGCATGACGTTGAGTTGGCTTTCCACCCGGACGTCCCGATACATCCGCACATTCTTTTCCAGCGCCGCCACGACCCTGGGGTTGTACGTTGAACCCGCGCCACGTTTGATGCGCTTCAGGGACTCTTCAATGTCCAGCCCTCGACAGTGAAAAGAGCTGAGCTCTAGATAGTCGTCGGCCACTTTCAACACCTGGGCCTCCAGAGGCATCCTCTGGTAGTCCGTCTCGGCCAGAGAGCCGATAAAAGAAAGAGCCTGATGAAGATCTCGGTTGGGCTCCAAGATCTCCACCGCGTGTTCGAAGATCTTGGAAAAAGAATGTCTCTCTTCTTCCGTGAGTTCCTCACCTTTGCGCTGACGAACCACTAGTTGGCGGGGGAGAGCCACCTTGCCAATCTCATGAAGGTACCCTGCGAACAAAATCTCTTCGCTCAGCATAGGGCAGAGGATACGGCTCATCTCCCGGGCCAACTGCCCTACCTCGTAGCAGTGCTCCATCTGTTCGGTGCCACCGGCCGCCACATTGAGGTCCATGATAAGGGCGAGATCAGCGTACTCCAGCGAAAAGGCCCGATCGGACCGAAATTTATGGATCGCTTCCGCGTCGGCATCCAGGCTTTCCAGAAGGGAGACTCGCTCACCCGCTAGCATGTGCATCTTGGTGGCCAGGCCACGATGGGTGCGCATGAGACCTTGAAAGTCATCCTTGGTGAGCTTCAGGGCGGTCACGTTGCCGATGGCTCGAACCGTGGCCGACCGGGGCTGATCGATGATCAAGGACATCTCTCCAAACCCTTCGGCCTGGCCCAGTTCGGAAAGGACTAACTCGGATTCCTCGGTACGCTTCAAAACCCGCACGCGGCCGCTCTTGATGAGATAGAAGCTGTCGCCGATCTCACCTTCCAGCACGATGTCCTGGCCGGGTGTAAAGGATACCACCTGCACCTTCTCGGCGATGGAACTCAAGACTGAGTCGTTGAGGGAATAGAAAAGTGGATTGGCCGACAGAAACGATTCAACGGTTGCTTCGGGAGACAGCGAGCTTTCCACGATATTTTCCTAACGCCTAAGCGTTGTCCAACTTTCTGATGACCCCCACTACACGGCCCAAAATGGCGGCGGGGTCTTCGGGTGGGGAGGCGAGCCGAGTGAGGTCCACCCCCTGGGGCCCTCGAGTGAGGACCATATCGCCTCGACTCGCTTCAGCAGCACGATTGACGATGACCATATCTCCGGTCACGATCGACTCGTGGCGATAGTTCTTTTCCACGGTAAAGAGAAAGCTTTCACGACTCCCGGCCAACTCCATGGGCAGAGAGAGGGTCCTCTCAGGTCTCTGGCCGTTATCGGAGGCTACGCTCTCGGAAAGAGTACCCGGGGCAGGGGAGACCGGAAGATCGACCAGCCGCGGCCGATTTCCGTTGACGTCGAGCAACTCTATGGAACGTGGCTTAGAGGGGTTTCGTTTTAAGTAGCCTTTGCTCTCAAGGGATCTCAAGTGGGCATGCACGGTGGAGCTTGAAGACAGCCCAACGGCTTCACCGATCTCTCTGATCGAAGGCGGGAACCCTCGAGACTCTACCGACTCGCGGATAAAAAACAGAATTTGTTCTTGGCGTCGACTGAGTCGATTTTTAGAGGGTGGGACCCCGGGCATAGGTACCTCCATGCAAATAATATAATAAGGCCTCGAGAGGCTTGAACTCGCTGGGTGAAGAGGCTGAAGTATATCACACAGGCAACCTCATTCGCAACGAAGATCCGGCTAATCTTTGGCTTTTTGAAGCCGTTCTTGATTGGCCAGAGATAGTGCTTTTCTCATTGTTTCCAAAGACCTTGCTTGAAGACGAGAAACATGCATTTGAGAGATATTGAGAACCTTGGCCACTTCACTTTGGGACCGATTTTCAAAGAATCTCAGATACATCAAGAGTCTCTCTCTTGGGGGCAAGGAGCTGAACGCGCGATGCAGTGCAAGGCGGTCTTCGACCAACTCCAACTGCATGTCGGCTCTTCCGAGATAGTCAAGTAGGCTGGAAGTCTTACGGCTGTCTTCTGACTCCAACTCCGTGTCGATGGAGAGAAGGTTATACGATTGACCCAGCTCCTGGGCTTCCAAAACATCTTCCGCGGTGACCCCCAACTTCTTAGCTAACTCGTCTGCTGTAGGCACTCTACCAAGAGAGGCTGTTAACTCCTCCGTGGTTTTTGCTACAGATGCGTTAAATTCTTGCAGTCTTCGCGGAACCTTGATGGCCCAACCCTTATCTCGGAAGTGACGCTTGATCTCTCCCACGATGGTAGGGGTGGCATAGGTGGTAAACTCCGTACCCCGCTCGGGGTCGAAGCGCTCGATAGCCTTGATCAGACCGAGACAACCAACCTGGATCAGGTCCTCCAGGTTCTCGCCTCGATTGCTAAACTTTCCAGCTAGATAGCGAACCAGGTTGAGGTGCTGAGTAACCAGCTCGTCCTTGAGTTCGCTATTCCGAGTTTGGGAATACTCTACGAGAAGTTTTCGGGCTTTCTCTTTATCCCATCTGCTCTCCGAGCGGCCTTCACTCATCGATTCTCCGGGACAGGTTTTTTCCGAGAACCAGCGTGCGGCCCTGATTTAACGATTGAACTTCGTCCATCAGGGCGTGTATCAGAAAAAGGCCGAGATCGTCTTCCGAACTTGGGATCGTGACCTTGCTCGGATCGTCACACTTGATCTCGACGGTCACGGTCAGCTTATCGCCTTCCCAGGTAAAGTCGGTGCTTATCGGCTGTCCGTCCTTTGTATGCTCCAGCAAAAAGCCACAGGCTTCGGTGACTGCGAGCTTCAGATCGTCGGTGCGTTCCAGGTCTAGTTCGAGTCGGTGCGCGATCCCGGCTATTGTTAGTCTAACGATAGCAAGGTACTCAGGCTCGCTCGGTATGCAGAGTTGAATGTTAACTTTTTTTCTCGTCCAGTCTTCCTAGATTCGATCTAGCCGGCGGGTGCCAGCACGTCCAGAGCTTTTTCTTCGGAATCAAAAATTTCGAAGATCTTGACCAGTCCGGTGATGTTAAAAATCTTCTTAATCTGGGGATTGGTGCAAACCAGGAGTATCCGGCCACTGTGCTCTCTGACTTTCTTCAGGGCACCGATCAAGACACCGAGTCCGGTACTGTCGATGTAGCGTACCTTTTGCAGGTTGATCAGCAGTTGATAATGCTCTTTTTCGATCAGTTCATTGATCGTTTCCTTGACACGGGGAGAGGTGTATACGTCGATCTCTCCTTGAATCTCAACAGCCTGAGCCTTCCCGTCAAGATCCCGGGTACTTACTTTAATATCCACAAATTTCTCCTATTACAGCAACCGAGAGGTGGCTATGCTTTTTTCTTTTTTTCGTTGTCCGAGTTGTCTTGAGCTATTTCCTCGGCGACTTTATCGATAGCGGCGATACCCTCGACCTCTTCCGAATCATCAGCCGCTTCATCGCCATCGGCCTCTTTCGATTTTCGAGCGGCTTTTGCTCGCTCCAACAACTCTTTAGAATCTTCTTTCAGATCCTTGGCAAAGTCGGAAGCCTTGTCCTTGGCATCCTTGGCCCGATCTTTGATCATCTCTCGGGTCTCATCCCCCGATTGAGGAGCTAATATAATGGCAACGGAAGCGCCTACCAGGCTGCCGACCAGCAGCCCGAAAAAAAATCCAAATCCTTCTCTTTGAGTCCCCACTGAGAACCCCCTTTCATACTATATCCACGCCAACTCGACGTAGGTTTTATGCTGGGCCGTTCGACTGGACCATGTCGAATCCTTCCAGCCACTTTGCGATCAAGCGGGTTCTCGAAAGACTTGAGCAGGCTCTAACCGGGCCGCTGACCGAGCCGGGTACCAGCCGGCCACGGCAGTCAACAGCATACAAAAGACCGAGGCCAGCACGATTGAGAAAAGGGGAGGGTCGAAGAGGGATTGTCCCTGCAAGAGATCGGATGGAATCTTCTGCTGCAAGTAGTATGCCAGGGCATGACCCCCCAGCAGGGCCGCGCCTAGACCGACGATGATGCTGATGAGGGCCACCGAGAAGGCGCGAGCTAAATAGATCTGGGTGATCTGTCCCCGGGTTGCCCCCACGGCCCGATAAAGAGCGATGATCTGTCGCTCCTTGCTCACCTGGAGTTCCAGGACCGCGCCCAGGGCGACCGAGGTTACCGAGAGGACCGCCAGAGGAAGCAGCGCCCCGAAAAGCTTCAGCACCGCAGCCACGCTGGTCACCCTCGAGGCCAACTCCTGGCGAGGCGCTCTCAACCCCATGCTATCGACCTTCTGGCTGACCACTTGAGTCTGAGCGGGGTCAGCGAGCTGCAAGGTCAGGGCGTGAACGATCGGCTCCCCTTTGGCCAGCCGCTTTCCCGCCTCGTAGGGGATGGCCGGTCCACCCGCTCCGATCTGGTCGGAAACTCCCACGATGGTGCAGCGAACTTTGGTGAAAGGACCTGGTCTGAAGGACGAGGTCCCCAGGTAGAGATCAAAACCTTTTCCCAGAATGGCTTTTTCCGTGAGTTGGGGCAAGCTGGTGTTGACCGAGATACCAGAGTTGACCAGGTCCAGAATCGCTCTCGGTACCACAACAGGGATGGGCCGGTCCGGTCCCGGGTCCTCAAACTTGTACCCGGCGGCGATCTCGTGGACCACCTGACCGGGATCCACCATCTCCAGGACCAGATCCGTGACCAGCCCCTCACCGGCATAACTGGCTTGCAACTGGCAGGGATCCGGGTAGTGGGCCTGGCGGTAGACGTTTTCCAGTTCCGGGATCTTTCTTACCTGGTCAATGGAAGCTTCATCGATCTGCCCCCCGAAGGCCAGCGGGCCTAGGGAAACGGAGCTTTTTGCCACTTGGATTCGATCCGGCAGAGTTCCCAGGATCTTGGTCCTTACCAACTCTTCTACCGGAGCGATGAAGCCCCAGCTCAAGATGAGAAAGAAAACTCCTAGAGCCAGGCCGAGCGAGCACAGGATCCGGTCCCGAATCCTGAACCGGCTCCCCACTCTGGGCTTTTCCAGGGCCAGAAAGCGCCATCGGCTCACGAGACTTCCTCCAATCGGCCTTGCTGGAAGGCAAAGCGGAGGTCGGCACGTTGCAATACCGCGGAATCGTGAGTTACGCTGACCACCGACCCACCACCGGCAACCTGCTCGGATAAGACCTGGAGCACCAGGGCTGCGGTCTCCAGGTCGAGCGCTCCGGTGGGCTCGTCGGCGAGAATCAAGCGGGGAGAGTTTAACAGGGCGCGACAGATGGCGACCCGTTGCCGCTGGCCTCCGGAAAGGACGCTCGAAGGCTTCTCCAGATGCTCAGCCAGAGCTAGACGCTCGGCCAGGGCCCGGGCGCGGCTGGTCAGCTCGTGCCAATTTCCCCGTCCGAAATACGCCGGGAGCAAAATGTTCTCCAGGGCCGTCCGGCTATCGTCGAGATGGTAATTTTGAAAGACCAGCCCCAAACTAGCCCCTCTCAATCGGCTCACCTCGTCGTCGGAAAGCGCCGAAAGCGTTTGGCCAAAGAGGCGCACCGAGCCCGCACTGGGTTGGAGGAGTCCGGCGCAGAGACTCAGCAGAGTCGTCTTGCCGGTTCCTGAAGGTCCTGTCACTGAAACCCAGCGTCCTCCGGGAACGCTCAAGCTGAGATCCTGCAGAATGGGTGGGTCTCCGGCTTTCAGCGAGCGGGCGGGCCCCCAGGCCACGCTCTCAACCTCTAGGAGCATGTCCGACTACTCCGACACGCTCCTAGGTAAGGAACACCGGCCTCAGTAACCACCGGCAGTCCAGAGATAGTGAAATCCTCCCCGGATGGCCAACAGTTCTCTTGCCATCCTTGCTTCCCCCGGCTCTTGAATCATGGCCGAAAGTCCGAGCAGTTCGGCCAGACCAGGCTCTTTCTGATAAGACACTATCTTGGCTTTCTCATGGCCTGACGCTTCCCGGATTTTGGCGAAAGCGTCCTCCATGTAGCCTACCGAATCAACCAGTTTTTCCTTCAGAGCCTGCTCCCCGGTGAAAACTCGTCCATCAGCCAGCTTTTTCACTTGCTCCGGAGAGAGCTTTCCTTTCCGTCCGTCGGCCACGACCTGGGTGAATTTGTCCCACATTTCCGTGATCAAGCCTTGCAAAAGCGCTCGCTCCTCGGGCCGCATCGGTCGATAGGGGGAACCGATGTCTTTAAAAGACACCTCGCCCTGGCTGTTGAGACTTTTGACCACGTTGACCGACACCCCCACTTTGTCCATGGCATCGGAAAAGTTGAAAAATTGGGAGATGACCCCGATGGAACCGGTCACGGTCGTGGGGTGGGCGGTGATGTGATCGCTTGCCATGGCCACGTAGTAACCACCGCTTGCGGCCACATCCAAAAAGATCGAATGGATCGGCAGCTTGCTCTCTTTCTTAAATTCAGAAAGGTCGTGATAGATGCGATCGCTTGCCGTCACGCCGCCTCCAGGGGTGTCTATCACCAGCAGGACCCCCACCACCGATTCATCCTTTTCCAGCGCCTTCAGCGTTTTTTTAACCTGGCTCACCGAGCCGGGCCCGGACCCCATGGATTCCATAATGAGACCCTTGATTGGGATCGCGGCGATCTTCTTTTCCGCTGCGGCTTCGCCATCCAGGAGCACCTCCCGAAGGCTCGACTCCGAACTGGATCCCCCCAGGCCTCCCACCACGGTTCCGAGCAACAAACCGAAGAAGCCGAAAACAAGAGCGATCAAAAAGGCTCCCGCGCACCCCACCAGCGGAGTAATGCCGACTCGTTTTTTCACAGGCTTGGTTCCAAGGACATCGTCTTGCATAAGGGCCTCTCTAACCTCTGAAGAGCGCGGTCAGAAAGAACGACAGGTTGGCCGGTCGCTCCGCTAGTCGTCGCATGAAGTAGGGGTACCAGGATCGGCCGTAGGGCACGTAGAGTCGCATTTTCCAACCCTGGTCCAACAATTCTCTCTGTTTATCCTGGCGAATCCCAAAAAGCATCTGAAACTCAAAATCCTCGGCCGTGAGTCCTAATCGCTGCACGATCTCCAACACTCCGTTGATCATGGCCTCATCGTGGGTGGCAAAGGCTGGGTAGTGGCCGTTGAGCAACAGATCTTCAGCCGAACGAAGATAGTTTTCATCCACGGCACTCTTTTTCTGAAAAGCCACCTCGGCCGGTTCGGCGTAGGCTCCTTTGCAGAGTCGCACTGCGATCTTCTTCTCATTGAGTCGCCTGACATCATCGCTGGTCCGATAGAGATAAGATTGCAGAACCGTGGCCACCAGCGGATACTCTTCGTGCACGCTGCTGACGATGTTTAGAGTCGTCTCGGTGTAATCCGACCCCTCCATGTCCACTCGGAGTTTGATGGGAGCTTCCCCGATCTCGGCTGCTATTCTCTTGAGATACTCGGTGGTGGCTAGCGGGTCCACATCCAGACCCAACTGGGTGAGCTTCACCGAGATATTGCAGGCGTACTCCAATTCTTTGAGGGCGCGCACCGCTTCCAGCACCTCTTCCACGGCTTTCTCGGCCTCGCCCAGACCGTCCACGTTTTCACCGAGCAGGTCCAGAGAGACGTAGAATCCCTCCTGCCGGAGCCTGCTCACCACATCGATAGCCTCTTCCAGGGTTTCCCCGGCGACAAAGCGACCGGCCACTTTTCGGGCCAGGGGAAAGCGCATAGCCAGGTAGCGGGCCCAACCCGCGCTGGAGAGATAAAGTAGTATAGATCTTAGTATTGTGTCCACGAACTCTCTTTTCCGCGTCGAGTCGGAAGGTAAACCCTGGAGCGGGTTCCAAAAGGCCTTCATGCGCAAATTTGATCTCGTCATTACTGTTTCACTGCTTTTGATCCTGGCTACGGGCTGTTCTACAAAATCCGCCCCGGAAGGTTCCGCAACTCCTACCATCGGGGCGGTAGACCTCACTCCGGGAATGATTGAACCCGGAGTAGGAATCAAGGAAGTCAAGCTGGGGGCGACTCAGGCGGAAGTCGAACCGGTCCTGGGTCCCCCGACCAGCCAGGACGTCAACGAATTTGTGGAGGGCCAAATCTACCTTCTCTATCACTCCAAGGGCATTGAGTTGACCTTGCAGGACGACAAGGTTCAGGTCATCACACTCCATGCCAAATCAGGGGAATGGAGCGCTTACACCGGGGGCACCGTCGAAGGGGTAGGAGTAGGGTCTACCTCCGAGGAGATTATGGCCGCGCTGGGAACGCCCGACGAAAAAGCCGATCAGTCACTCACCTATGGGAAAAAGGGTCTCAGATTTCGGTTTGCCCAGGATCGGGCGAAAGGGGCTCGGGCCGAGACCTTGAGTTTGGTGATTCCGGAGTAGGAGAAGAAGATGCTGGGCGACGGCGATTCAATAGACTCCCTTTTCAAACCAAGGAATTGTCCTACTCCGCGTCTCCCAGTAACTTCCGGGCCCGCCCCAAAGCCATCATGGGGAAGTAGTGCCGGTACATGTGATAT
>JBAYRN010000039.1:0-43674 GCA_041676625.1 Vulcanimicrobiota bacterium | reverse complement strand
GAACCCGCTAAACTTAGCCGTTTGAACCCGCTAACTCGCCGCGCACTTGGGTTTAACGAAGTAAACCCATGAAACTTTAACGCTTACTTAACGGGCTTTTTGTACCTTACACTTCAAGGAGTTCTCATGAATATTTGCTCGACCAGACAACCGCGACCCTTGCTCCACCGTCCCGTGCCAGAGTTTCATGATCCGCGGGCTCGAATGCAAGAAAGAGCGGGAGCGGTCATCGACGACGCCGCCACTTTTGTGGGCACGGCTTTCTGGGGTGCTACGGGCAGCGGCCTGGGGGCTTTGGTCGGTGTAGCCGCCTCTGTTCCCGCGCCGGAATACTCCGGTGCATTGATCGGCCTGGGAGCCGTCGGCGGAGGAATCGCTGCGGGTGCCGCTTATAGTAGAGGGCACGGAGATATGATGGGAACTTCAATCATGGCCGCTGCCGCCCTGGGATTCTCGACTGGCCTCGGTTACCTGCTCGGAGGAAGTACGGGAGCGGTCATCGGGGGTGCTCTGGGAGCGGCCTACACGGGCGCCGGAATTTATGTGGCGCTAGGAGCCTGACCGGAAACCCCGCCGGCTCCTAGATTTCTAAGGAAAATATAGGGTGAATTCGTCTTCGCTTTGATAGGCCACTGTGTCCAGGGTCTCTCCGATCTCCTGATAGAGCGTTATAATCCGCTGTCCGGTCGCGTTGTAGCGCTGTTGTTCAACTTTTTTCGGATCCACATCTTCCTGGCTGACCTCACCGCGCCGGTCGGTGATCATGCGGGCAAAGCTCTGCACGCCCGGAGGTAAGTCTTCCTCGATCGGATACAAGTAGAGCTTTCGTTCGGTTTCGTTCGTACCCGCGTAGGTGAGAGATAGTAGCGCTTCGGGTCGATGGCGGGCCGGGTCGTAACCTTCCGCCAGCCTCAAGAAGTCGGGCTCCAGTGCTCTCCAGTTCAGGGTCCGGTAATACACTTTAAAGTCTCCTTCCTCAAAATCCCAGCCCAGTCCATAAAACCTGGTGTGTCGGGTCAGGCTTTCGGGTAGCTCGATACCACGTTCTTTCAACACCGGCTCGGCGGCCCGGTAGGCACGCTCGGGCTCCCTCACCGAACCGTAGGCGATGCGACCGGAGTTCGTTGAAGAGCCTTTCACCCGGTGGCTGTAGGTGTAGTAGCTGAAGTGGCGGTAACCCCCTTCGGAAACTTCCCGAAAGTCTTTGGCCAGGCTCCAGCATCTTCGCAAGTATTTCTGTTCGAGTCTGGAGAAGGCTCGTTCGAAGTCATAGAACCGCCGGCAGTGCCAACGAAAGAGTCCGGCGTGATAGCTGGATAGAGATTCTCGCACCAGAGAGTTTTCTCAGAGCTCTCTGTCTAGGCCTCTAAGGCTCCCCCAGAGAGAAGTGTTAAAAAAATGTTAACTTCCTCGGGCCGGGGGTTGACGATCGAAGAGCGTGCGGTATGGTATGCACATAGAAATTTAACGGAGGCATTCAATTATGGGTAGAGTTATTAGAGGCGTAACCGGAGCAGTCGGTCGAGTCGTCCGTGGTGTTGCCAGAGGTGTCGGCGGCATCGTAAAAGGCGGACTGAAGCTGGTAGGTAAAGTCGCCAAGTTTGCCCTGCCCATCGTTGGAATGGCAGCCCCCTTCCTGTTGCCCGGTGTGGGCGGAGCGGTCACGGGACTGCTGGCCAAGTTCGGTGGTGCCGGCGGGCTGTTCGGCGGACTGGCTGCTAAAGCCGGCGGTCTACTCGGCGGGCTGGGCGGCAGTCTCGGCGGAACCCTCGGAGGACTGGGCACCCGCATCGGCGGAATGTTTAGCGGAGTATTCGGACAGGGCAGCGCTATGGGCGGATTGTTCAACGCCGGCCTCAGCACTGTGCGCGGTTGGGGTGGTAGCCTCAGCACCTCGATGCAAGCTTTTACGACCGGCCCCCACGCCGCGACCAACATGATGATGGGAATGAGCACCCTGCAAATGGGCGTCAGTATGCTCCCGATGTTGGGAATGATGGGCGGCGGATGCATGGGAATGTACTAACCAACTCCTGAAAGCCCCGTAAAATGAAGGTTCTTCCCCAAATTTCGGTTTGAGGGATGAACCTTTGTGCTTTTCCAGAACTAGCCCCCCATGAGCAACCAGCCCACACCTTCACAACCTACCAACTTTTTGATCCAGATGGCCACTCAGGTGGCCAATGGGGAGGCTCCTCCGGAGTCTTTTCAAGCAGTATTGGCCCAACGGATCGAGCATTCGGGGCTCAATCGTCAGAACATTGAGGAGCGTGCCCGGGATCGCGGAGAAGGCTTCTTGATCGAGCACGGTGAGCTATTGGACGATGTCCTGGATCACATGGAAGCCTACGAGCGGGGGTTACTCAAACAAGCTGAGTTTTTCGAGACCGCCGCTGCCGATGCGCTGCTGGAAGGCAACCAGATGTTGGCCGAGGCGATCTCACCGTTACTGGAGGCCCTGGATCGGTACTCGGCTGCGTATTTGGATTATGGTCCTTCGCCTTATCCACTCATGAACAATATGTTGATCACCCTCAAGCAACTGGCTGAGGGCACCGGCGAACTTCAAGTCTTGAATGACTTGGTCAAGGCCGGTGTCTCTTATCACGAAAAGGCGATTCAGGAGATCGACGCCAGCGAACATACCAACACCGACGGTTACCAGGCCAAGCGCAAAGCCTTTGAAGATATCATTCGCGCCCTCAAGGAACTGAAACCGGTCGGGCATATCAACGACATCGATGAGGCGGTGCGCCCCCTGCAGTTGGCCCTGGAAGCCAAGACCAGTGCCGATGAGAAAGTATTCCTCGAACACACCAGCCTGAAGCCCACCAACATGCCCGCCGCCAACGTTTTGATCAATACCGTCCAAGGTGTGCTGGACGGTATTTATACTCTGGACCAGTTGCGAGACGCTCTCTACTGGTACCGCAGTTTCACTGAACAGATCGAGGAGCAGTTTGACCTTGCCGTGGAGGGCAAGACGAACTCACTGGTTATCCTAGAAGAGCTTCCCCGAACCAGGGAGATCATCGACCTGCACGACGAGATGATGGACCGCATGGAAGAGGCCCTCGAGGATTTTCAGGAAGAGACCATCAAGCCCTTGTTGGAGGAATTTGCCGACGTCATCGACCGCTTGGAAGCCAGCTCCCAAGTCTTCATCGAAGCCGCCGAGCGGGAGGGGAAACTGGTCTGTGTGCATTGCGGTCACGCCAATCCCCCCAGCAACCGCACCTGCGAGTCGTGCGCCGGCAAACTGCCGCAGATGGTGGACCCAACCATGTTCAGTCATTCTACCTTTGAACTGGAAGAGCGCGCGGGCCTAGAAGAAGATGACGACGATTACCACATGGGGGTAAACACCTACCGGCTCTTCGAGGCTGCTTACAACTTTTATGAAGAGGCGATCGACGAGAAGACTTTCCGCCACGAGATCGAGATCTCTCGCAAGACCGTTGAGTCCAGTGAGGACGGAGTGGCTATTCTCACCTCCCGGGAGATCACCGAGAAGCAAGAAGAGATGATGACGCCCCAGCAACTGCAGACTTTCCGGGATAGCCAGGAAATGTTTCTGGAGACCAAGCACCTGCTCGAAGAGGGCATGGATGAGTGGCTGGAAGGGCTGGAGTATTTCGAACAGTACATCGAAACCCGCCATCGTCCTACCCTGGAAACGGGTATTCAACTCATCTTCGTGGCTTCCCAGAAGATCCAGAAGGTTCACAAACTGGGAGAGTTGGCAGAGAAAACGCTGGTCGAGACTCAGGACAAAGAGAGAGAAGAAGAAGCGGCCGCTCGACGTAGTCCCCAGCCCCAGCATCAGGATCAGCCGGTGGAAGAGGAGGTCCAAGACCCCATGACTCCCGGACCCGACACTTACGGAGACGGCATCGGCTAGGCCTAGACTAACTCTTCTTGAGAAAGAAGAGATCGGCGTAGAGATAAGGGATCTGGGTTAGTCCCATCACCAGGTTCGCCGAAATGCCGTGCTGTCCGAAACCGGTGATCAGCTTGCGCCGATAGAAGTCTGGAAGGCGGTAGCGAGAAAAGTCTTTCTCCACCTTCTCGATCTCCAACCCCACGGCTGCCAATCTCTCTTCAAAACGATCCCCGGCGTCGATCATATCCGGGCGAGTGGTAAACAGCACCCGAGCCCCGGGCGAGTCTGACAGTGCGTCGGCGCAGCACTTCATGAAAAGATTCATGCCGTTCTCCTCATACATGGGATCGGTAAACACCACCTCGTACTTGCCGTGAAACTCTGTCGGCAGCCCCAGGGTGAGATCTCGGGCATGCAGGGTGAGGTGTCCGGCCAGGCGAGGCTTCAGAAAGTCGAGTAGTGCCTGGTCGAGTTCAAAGACGTCGCAGGGTTGCTCCATGTGCATGCTCCAGTAGAGGCTCAGCAGGTCGTCGTCTCCCAGGATCAAGGTTCGAGATCCGGGGGAGAGGAGTTCCCTGGCCGTCTCTATCCGCTTTTGAGAGGTGATCGGCATGCAGGGCTGCTGCTCGTAGTCCTCCCGGGGCAGGGGGCGACCGGCGGTCCCTTCCACAAAACCCGGGGAAAATCGAAACGGCCCCGGTGAAGGCTCGGATTCCTCGGCCAGAAAGGTGGCCACGTGATCGAGCATAGCGTTCAAGTCGCGCCTGAGCACGTGGGGGAGGTAGGCCCCTTCCACGACCTGTTCGCTCAAGTGGGACCGGATCTTTTTCAGTCGGGACGGGCCATCGGGGAAGGCCTCCCTGATTTCCGTTTTGCGAAAGCCCATTTCGAGCAACAGATAGCGATCGAGGGCGTTGAGGAGCGGCTCCATCCGGGAGGTCGACGGGCGCGCTTCCGCCTCGATCAAATCGGCGTCCAGCAGCCTCTGATGCCGCTCCAGGTCCAGCTCTTGTCCGTCGGCAAAGCGACCCAATTCCTCACACTCCTCGGTCTCTAGAAGGGCCCGCCGGCCGGTCCGCACGTTGCTGGCCAGGGTGCGATCTCCGGGACGTTGGAGCCAGATATCGGGGCTAAGATAGTGAGTCATAAAATTCGCGAGACCTCCAATAGATCGGAATAGTAGTAAGGCACCTTGAGGAGCGCTCTCAGTAAATAACGCGGAAGGCCACTGGGCCGTAAGGACTCCAGGGCCAGACGCCGGGTCTGCTCAGGGAGTTTGTAGCGGGAGAAGTTTCGGTGGGTTTGTACGATCCGGAGGTCGACCGCGGCCAACCGTTCAGGCAAGCGCTCTCCCTCTTCGATGAGGTCGGGTCGGGTACTGAGAAAGAGGCGAGACCGGCCGGAATGGCTCAAGCCCTGAGAGCAGCAGAGGAGAAACATGTTCATCCCCTCTTTTCCGTACATAGGGTCGGTGAAGATAAAGTCGTACTTACCGTGAAACTCTTCCGGCAGCCCCAGAGTCAGATCTCTTTGATGAAAGGTCAACCCCACCGAGAGATTCAGCTTTCCGTAGAATTCTAGAATCCGTTGATCCAGCTCAAAGATGTCGCACGGCTGTTCATAAGCCAGTCCCCAGCCCAGGCCCATGAGGTCGTCGTCTCCCAGCACCAACCCGCGACTTTCAGAACTCAGATGCTCCCTGGCCAGACTCACTCTGCGCTGGGTGGACTCGGGCATGCAGGGGAGTTGTCCGAACCCGTATTCCAGCGAGGGGCGTTGCCAGGCGGACGGCAGAAGCCCCGGAAGAAACTCGAAGGTGCGGTCCTCGGGTTCGCTCAAAAAGGCCCGGGCGGTTCGAAAGACGGCCTTGAGATCGCGAGCGACTTCGTCTTGTCGTGCGAGTCGCTCGAGGCAATGCCGACAGCAGAGTTCCAACCTCTCCACAGGACCGGACGGCACCTCCGCGCCCCACTCTTTGAGGACCCGCTCTAGAGCCCTCAGCATTTCTACCCCCAGCTGAACCGGTGGAGAGGTCAGTTCGGGGAGTCGGCGCTCAAGCTCGGCAGGCTCCAGGATTATCTCCTGGCTGGTGAAGCAGTTCTCGACCACCACTTTATCGGCTCTGCTCTGCAACCAGAGATCTCTTGGTAAGACCGGCATGCAGAATCGTTGGGCGTAACCCCGCCGCTCTCCTGGAACGGCAGGTCAATAGGAGGGGACCTTTAATCAAAGCCCCTATGGACCTGGGCCACCTCTCAGATGTTCTCAGCGACCGCACCATGGCGTTGGAGTCTCGGTTGAAGTTTTGCTTGTCAAAGGCACGCCGATTTCTCGATGCCGAACGAGGTTGTCTGCTGGTCATGAGCACCGGCCACGAGACCATGCTGTACGACGGTGACGAAGAGCTGAATCTCAAGTTCCCTTTCAGTCGCAACGTGGTGGGACAGGCCATGACCGGTCGCACGGTCCTGGTCAGTTTTGATTCGCCCGGAGAGCTTCACGGAGATTCCGTCAGTAGCATGAAGCTACACGGCGTGAGGGCCGCTCTTTGTACTCCCTTGTTGGGGCCTCAGCAGCAGGACCTCGGGGTGATCTACTTCGACAGCCGGGTCGGTACCGAGTTCGATGAGGCCAAGATCGCCAGGGTCGAAGAACTCGCCCGGGCGATCTCGATCGCACTAGCGTAGTGCAGGCTCTTGGATTTGCAGCTTGCTCGCGTAACTCCCGAACTCCATGATCAGCTGGGACAGCCTTTCGTGGGTCAGCCGGTCCTTGAGTCCTCCGTCCTCGAAGGCCTCGTGGGCAGACGGTATCGCCAACTGCTGGTTGAACGGAAACGCCCCCAGATTCAGGAGGATGTCCCGAAGGTGATTGAGGCCCCGCAGACCACCCAGTCCGCCGGGGGAAGCGCTGAGCAAGAGGGCCGGTTTCCCGCTGAACACGGAGCCCTCCACGGCGCCTGCCCGAGAAGCCCAGTCGAGAGCGTTTTTTAAGACGCCTGAGACCGAGGCGTTGTATTCCGGTGAGGCGATCACGAAGGCGTCTGCGGTGTCCAGGATCCTCTTGAATTCAGCCGCCTTTGCGGGCAGACCCTGACCTGATTCCAGGTCGCCGTCGAAGATCGGCATGGGAAAATTGGTGAGATCCAGTAGAGTCACTCGGGCACCGCTTTCTTCGGCCAACTGTGCAGCCACGCGGATCAAGGTTTTGTTGTAAGAATCTTTACGGGTGCTGCCCGCCAGGGCAACGATGTGAATTTGAGACATAAGGTTGACCTCCTTATCTATAGTTTATAGGAGTTGCTGTGGTTTGACTAGATAGAGGTTTTGTGACACAATGTTGCCGTGACGGCAACAGAAGTAGATCTCAATGATATTCAGATTTTTGTCAAGGTCGTTGAGTGCGGAAGTTTTACCGCCGCTGGTGACGCACTTTTTCTGCCCAAGTCCAGCGTGAGTAGGAAGGTGTCTCGGCTGGAAGAGAGGTTGGGGGTGAGACTGCTCCACCGGACCACTCGCTCTCTCACCCTGACCGAGGCAGGGCGGATCTACTTTGAGCGCACTTCTCGCTTGATGGCTGAGTTGGAGGAGGCGGAAGCCGCCGTCAGTGGGCTTGCCGAGACCCCGAAAGGCCCTTTGAAGGTCACTGTACCGATGAGTTTTGTGGAGACCGGAGAAGGCCTTTTTATCGGTTTCTTGCGCCTCTATCCGGAGGTCCGCCTGGTCCTCGAGGTGACGGACCGCATGGTGGATCTGGTGGGGGAGGGGTTCGATCTCGCCATCCGGGGGGGGCGCCCCCCGGACCCATCCCTGACCGGCCACAAGGTTCTAGACTCCAACTACCTGGTGGTGGCGTCCCCCTCTTACCTGGAGCAGACCGGGCGCCCCCAGACGCCCTCGGATCTGAAGTCCCACCAGTGTCTGATCTTGGGACTAAAATCGCCCGAAACCTGGAGCTTTGAGACTCCCCGAGCAACGGTCGAGGTGATGGTGTCCGGCCCCCTGGCCAGCACCAGCGTCCAGACTCTCTTGCAGGCGGCACGGGCGGGGATGGGGATCGCCCGACTGCCGGTAGCGGGCACAGACTGCGACCTGGCCGGACTGGAGTTGCTCCTTGCTGATTATGCCTCGTCGGGGGGCGGGTTGTGGGCTGTCTATCCCAGCTCCAAGCACCTTTCGCCTGCGGTGAGAGCCTTCATGGAATATCTGGATGAGAATCTGCAGAAAGGCTCAATCGGGTCCGCCTGAGAAGATGCCTGTCATGATTTCAGCCATTTTCGATGATCATTACGAGGCTTTTTGCACCTGGCGTGAAGCCGGGCTGAGCGACCTCACCTGTATTCACGTAGACGCCCACCTGGATGTGATGAGCACCGGGTTCAATGAAGAGAGCCTGCAGGGGATCGCCCGGGCTCGGTCCCGCGAAGAGTTGGAGAGCTATCGGGGCAACCCCCGACTGCCCTGGGGCGGCTTCCACTGCGGCAACTATCTCTATCCCGCCCTCAAAGACGGAACCGTGTCCGAATTGATCTGGGTCTTGCCGGCTCACATCATCGGGGGAGAGTCGTTCGTGGATGGGGTCCGGCAGGAGACTCAGAACTGGCTGGACCTGCAGTTGGAGGAATACGGCGGGCTACGGGGCGAGGGGGGCGCCGTGGTGGGGACCCTGGAAGGGTGTCGGTTCGTGGTTTGCACTGCGGAAAATCTACCCCCCATCCCGGAGGACGCCCGGGTGGCTTTGGATATTGATGTGGATTACTTCATCCGCAATACCGACGATCGCATCTGGCAGACGCCCCACCAACTCCACGACCTGCTGGGTCCGTTAAATATCGAGGTTCTTACCGTGGCGTATTCGGTCGATGGGGGCTACACGCCGCTGCAGGAGAGATACCTGGGCAAGGTGGCGCTGGATGTCTTCGGAGGGGATCCTGAAGCCTGGAAGGCCGAGACGGAGCGCTTGATAGCCCTCGACCAGCAAGCTGATCCGGCCGCCTGGGAGAGTTTTCTCGAGCAAGCGCCGGAGTGGCTCAAACCGGCCGTGTTGTTGCGCCTGAATCGGGTGGAAGAAGCGGCCGCCGCTGATCCGGAGTACACGCCTCGTTTTCAAAACGAGCTGGCTCGTAAACTGGTCAAGAAGGAGCACCGGGCGGGGCTTGAGATGATGGAAGACCTGGAAGAGGAGACCGCCGAGGCCCTCTATCTGAAGACCTACTTGAGCTTGGGGGAAGGCGATGTCGTGCAGGCCCGGCGCAGCTTGACCGAGTTGCTCGAACGGCACCAACTCACCCCCCTGGAGCGAAGCCGGGTGCTGCTGCTCAAGGCCAACGCTTGTCTTGACCTGGGCGAACCCAGAGCGGCACTGAAGCTGGTCGAGGAGGCCCTCACCGTCGAACTCGATTCCTCCGAACTGCAGTTCGTGCGAGCGAACTGCTTGACCCAGAGTGGAGAGCTGAAGAAAGCGGCCAAGGCCATGCGAAAAGCCTTGCGGTTGGCCCAGGGCCGGGTTTCTTCGCTGCCCATGATGTTGAGCGCAGCCAGACTCTACGACCAACTGGGGCAGCAAGCCCTGGCCGGCTCGGTGAGAAGAGAGCTTAAGGAAGTCGACGTGACCGGGCGCTACGCCATCAAGACGATATTGGATGCCAGCAAGATATGATCGGGGTGCGCGACGCCGGCGATAAGGATATGCGCTACGTCCGGCGTCTGGCGGTGGAGTCCGCCCTGCACGGGGTGCCGTACGGGCGCAGCATCTCCAATGCCGCTATCAAGGCTCGAGTTCGAGAGAGCATTTCGTCGATCCAGCCGGATGAGGAGACCGTCGTTCTAGTCGCTTTTGATAAAGAGAGCGACAAGCCCATGGGGTATCTGATCCTGGACCTCTACGACATTGAGGACTCCACCGGCGAACGCCAGAGTTTGATCTATGATCTGGCGGTTCACCCGAGGCATTGGGGCACTCCGGCGGTCAGGCTGCTGGTGCAAGAGGCGGCCAGGCGCACGGCCCAAGCCGGCCTGCAATATATGATCGGCGAAGTCAGCGCCCACAACGATCGTACTTACTTACAAGCTCTGCGCCTGGGGTTTGAACTGGAGCGGTTTCAGATCGTGATGGCTTGCTCGCAAGAGGGGCCGGAACCGATGCCCGGGAGACCGGATAGCGAGAAGCAGTATGCCCAGAGTCGTCACAAGAAGCGCTCCAAAAACCGTGTCCCGAGGACTTATGAAGAGGCTAGGAACTCTAGAGACTCAAGCTAACTCGTGACCAGGTGCTCCTGCCGGCTGAGAGCCGCGCAGGCTGCTCCCAGCAGATTCACGTTTTCCCGCTGCCGCACCAGTTCGATGGTGCATTCGGGTACCAACTCCTTGAGGGTCGCTGCCATGGTGGCGGCGTACCTGGGGTCTCCCCAAATCAGGCTACCTTCTCCCAGCACCGCGGTGTCCTTGTCGGCGGGATAGAAGCTCGCCAGGGCTGCGATCCCGGCGGCAGCCAGACGAGCCGAGCGGTGCAAGATGGCGGCTGCCACTTCGGCGTGCTCTTCGTTGTTGTCCCGCATCTGCACCAGAGCGCCGGTGCCCACGGCGGGATCGAGAACCCCAGGTCTGAGCTGATTGAAGAGGTACGGCAGATAGTGGCCGGAGGTCGCTTTTTCCAGACGCTGGGTCCCGGGTGAGACACTCTCCCGGTCTACCGCTTCATCGAACTCGGTGAGATAGGGAGGGTGATAGTTGCCTGATTCCAGGTTTACCACCATGGGTTGCTCGGTCTTGACCTTGGTCAACTGTTGGGGGGTGAAGACGCCCGCCATGTTGATGCCGGTTCCCAGGATCAGGCCGATGTAGTTGTTCCCGAAACGCGGCTCGGCGTACAGGTGGGCGCCCCCCAACAAAGAGGCCACGGTGTCGTTTAAGACGCTCAGGCTTCCGGTGGACACCCCCTCTGTGGCCAGAGCCTCGATCAACGGCTTTCCTACCGGTTTCCCGACCACCCCGTCGATGGAGATCCCTTTGTTCCAGCGCAGCAAGACGGCATCGCCGTCGGGTAGACTGGTTGCCGGATAGCTGAAGCAGTAGCCCAGGGGCAGGGTCTCTTTCGGAACACTCAGGTCTCGAGTGAGCGCGGCCTGCTCCTTAAAAAAATCGATTCCCTGGACCGGTTCGCCGTCTCGCCCACCCCGAACCCTGGCCGCAATGGGGCCGGAGTCGATACGGCCGTCTCGGGGCGAGAGGGTGACCATGGCGGCTCGCATGTTGGTACCACCGGTATCCACCACCAGGGCACGACCGGACTGCTCTCCCGTGGGGATGCCCAGATAAGTAGCCAGGCATCTCAGCTCTTTGTCGTCTTCGGCCAGCCCCTCGGCGATTCGCTCCTGAAGGGTGGTGGCGATTTCTCTCAACTGCTCCAGGGAAAGATCGAACTCTTTCATGATACCATCGTCACCTTGGCTTCCTTGAGGCCCTCTTCTTGCCACCATTTCTGCCCGCTTTCCGGTAGGGTGTAGATGGGATCGTAGTAGGGATAGCGGGTGTCTAGCGCCGATGGGTCGTTGAGCTCTATCGAGGTTCGATAGTTTTTGGTCCAGTAGCTGATGCCTTTCTCCAGGTCGTACTCAGCCACCTGATGCACCCAGCGCTTGCCTACGAACGGTACGTCGCAAAGAAGCCGTGGGGTGGCGTAGCCGGGGAGGTAGCCCATGATGTCGTGCTGGAGTTTCTGGGCTTCGTGCACGGCCAGTCTCCAGTGTTCGGAGTTGGGGATCATATCGCACATATAAAAGTAGTACGGCATGATGTGGGCTTTATCCAGCAGCGTGAAGCAGAGGTCCAGGAGATCCTTGCTGGTGGTATTGACCCCCCGCAACAGGACGCCCTGGTTACGCACATCTCGAAAACCCATGGCCAGTAGTTCGTAAGCCGCTTTGGCCACCAGGGGGGTCAACTGATTGGCGTGGTTGACGTGGGTATGGAGGGCCAGATCGACGTCGTTTTGCCGGGCGATCAGGGCCAGACGCTCCATGGTTTTCAGCATCTTGTCCTGGAGAAAGTGTTGGGGGAGACCCATGAGTCCTTTGGAAGCCAGGCGGATGTCTTTGACGTTGGGGATCTTGATGAGCTGGGTGATGAAAGCTTCCAGCGATTCAGGCGGCAGGTTGGCGATATCACCCCCGGACACGACGACGTCACGAATGGTCTTGTTCTGCTGAATGTACTCGATCATCAACTCGTGACGATCGGTCTGTTTGATCTCGAACTTGAGCTTTTTGACCTGAGGAGTGTCCTTGCCCACCAGATCCATTCGGGTGCAGTGACCGCAGTATTGGGGACAGGTGGTGAGAAGTTCAGCCAGTACCTTGGTAGGGTAACGGTGGGTGAGGCCCTCGACCGCCCACATCTCGGCTTCGTGTAAAGAGTCTCGGGAGGCGTAGGGGTGGTTCGGGAAATCCGTGCGTCGATCGGCAAAGGCCGGCAACATGTAGATCCGCACTGGATCGGTCCAGAGGTTATCGGTGCTCATTGTGTTGATCATTTGCGGAGGCAGGAGCATGCTCATGGTGGCCCGCTCCTGCATGTCTTTTTGGATCGACTCGGCCAGATCGTCGGGCAGCAAGGGCCCCAGCACGTCTTTGAGTTGGCGCAGGTTCTTGACAGTATTCTTGCGCTGCCAGGTGGCGTCGCGCCAATCCCACCGACTGACATTTTTGAAACCCGGGATGCGCGTCCAGTCAGGTTCCTCGAACTCTTTCTGCAACGGATAGTGGTAAGGTTGTTCGTATTTGGAGTCTTCCGTAGCCGGGGTGTAGTCTGTGTTAAACTCGTTGGTCATAATTATCGGTTTTTCCGTGTAGGAGCGGGCCTCCTTTTTCCCGCTTGATTGCGCTCAGGCATAAAGGCGAAAAAAGACGGAGGCCGGGCTGACCTCCATCTTTTCTTGCCGCTAGTAGAAAGGGGGGAAAAGGGTTATTCGGATTTCTCCGCCTTCTCCTCTTCCTTCTTCTTGGGTTCGGCGCCGCCCGGTACGGGGGCGACTTCCTTCTTGCTTTCCTTTTTGGTCTCGCTCTTCTCGGGGGGAATGATCTCGAAGGTGAGTTCGCCCTTTTCTCCCTTGGAGTTGTCCCAACCGATGTTGATGGTGGAGCCAGGCTCTGGATTGTTGCGGATGAACTCCTCGGCTAGAGGATCTTCGATCATCTTCTGGATCGCCCGACGCAAGGGACGAGCACCGTACTGAGGGTCGAACCCTTCCTCGGCGATCTTTTCCTTGGCTTCGTCTGAGGTGATCATCTTGTAGCCCTGACCTTCGACCTCGCGCATGGTGCGGTTGATCATCAGGTGAACGATCTGCTTCATCTCTTCCATCTCCAGAGATTGAAAGACGATGGTCTCATCCAAGCGGTTGATGAATTCGGGCTTGAAGACTTTTTTGACTTCTTCCAGCACCTTCTTCTTCATGGCCTCGTACTTCTTCTCTTTGGGTACATCGTCGTTCTTGCTCTGACGGAAACCGATGTCTTTCCCGGTGGAAAGCTGGCTCAGTCCGATATTGGAGGTCATGATCAAGACCGCGTTCTTGAAGTCTACGGTCCGGCCCTGGGAGTCGGTCAGACGTCCGTCCTCCAGAACCTGCAACAGCATGTTAAAGACGTCGGGGTGGGCCTTTTCGATCTCGTCTAAGAGAATAACGGAGTAGGGCTTGCGGCGGACCGATTCGGTCAACTGACCACCCTCTTCGTAGCCCACGTAACCAGGAGGGGCACCGACCAGACGAGACACGTCAAACTTCGACATGTACTCGGACATATCGATGCGGACCATGTTGTCCTCGTCGTCGAACAAGAACTCGGCCAGGGCTCTGGCAAGCTCCGTTTTACCAACTCCGGTGGGACCCAAAAAGAGGAAACTTCCGATAGGTCGTTTGGGGTCTTTCAGGCCGGCGCGAGCCCGGCGAATGGCTTTGGTCAAAACCCGAATAGGCTCTTCCTGACCGATCACCCGCGACTGGATGGTCTTTTCCATGTTCAAGAGCTTTTGCTGCTCTTGTTCGGCCAGCTTCTCCAGCGGGATTTTGGTCCAGGTAGAGATGATGTGGGCGATATCTTCTTCGGTCACCTTGGTGCCCGCGTTGCGTTGGGAAGACTTCTTCTCCACCCACTCCTTCTCGAGGCTCTCCTGTTTTTTCTTGATCTCTTCTTCACGCTCGCGAAGCTTAGCCGCTTTTTCGTACTCTTGAGCCTTGATCACCGCTTCCTTCTCGTTGCGGATCTTGCGCAATTCGGTCTCCACGTCGCGCAACTCAGGAGGTGGCAGGGTGGCCTGCAAACGCACTCGAGAGGCCGCTTCGTCCATCACGTCGATGGCCTTGTCCGGCAGAAACCGCTCTGAGATGTAGCGGTCGGCCAGGCGCACCGACGCCTCCAGAGCACTGTCGGTGATCTGAACCTTGTGGTGCGCTTCGTAGCGGTCCCGCAGGCCTTTCAGAATCTCGATCGCCTCTTCCAGCGAAGGTTCACCGACTTGTATCGGCTGAAACCGCCGTTCCAGGGCGGAGTCTTTCTCGATGTATTTGCGATACTCGTCGAGGGTGGTCGCTCCGATGCACTGCAACTCGCCCCGGGAGAGGGCGGGCTTTAAAATGTTGGAAGCGTCGATGGCACCTTCGGCGGCACCGGCACCCACGATGGTGTGCAATTCATCCACGAAGAGCACGATCTCACCGGCGGCGGATCGGATCTCTTCCATCACTCGTTTCAGGCGCTCTTCAAATTCACCCCGATATTTGGTTCCAGCCACCAGGCCGGCCAGGTCGAGGGCGATCACCCGTTTGTCGCGGAGCAGATCGGGCACCTCGCCGGAGATGATCTTCTGAGCCAATCCTTCCACGATGGCCGTCTTACCGACCCCGGGCTCACCGATCAAGGCAGGGTTGTTCTTGGTTCGCCGACTGAGGATCTGGATCACTCGTTCGATCTCCACGGCTCGACCGATCACCGGGTCTAACTTCTTCTCTTCGGCAAGGACGGTCAGGTCGCGGCCGTAGGAGTCCAGGGTGGGAGTCTTGGTGCGTTCTTTTTGAGGAGTGACCGAGGTTTCCACACCCAGGAGCTTGGTGATTTCTGAGCGGATCTTGGAGGGGTCCACGCCCAGATTGGATAGTACCCGGGCGGCCACGCCTTCACCCTCTCTCACCAGGCCCAGCAGCAGATGCTCGGTTCCGATATAGTTATGAGCCAGAGCTCGTGCCTCCTCAAAGGCTAGTTCGATGACCCGCTTAGCGCGAGGGGTGAAGACCATCTCTTGTTGGGTGGTTTGGCTGCCTTTCCCAACGATCGCTTCCACCTCGGAACGAACCTTTTGCAGATTGACATCGAGATTTTCAAGGACTTTCGCGGCTACGCTTTCCCCCTCGGAGATGATACCAAGGAGAAGGTGCTCCGTGCCGATATAGTTGTTGCCCAGACGTTGAGCTTCTTCCTGGGCCAGCACGATGGACCGACGCGCGCGCTCGGTAAATGGTTCCCACATGGGCTGTGCTTTATCCTTTCTATGGCCTCATGACTTACTCACGAAAACCTTTTGCTTGCCTAACGGGTACGCCTTTCGTCTTTCAGTCCCGTTTCCCCCTTGGTTAATAGGAACTACGCAGAAAGAAAAAAGGTGCGCAAGAAATGCGCACCTTCGCGAGAGAGCTTGAAAGGGCTTATTTGATTTTCAAGATGGGGTGACGACCCGATTCCCAGGCCGAACCGGGGGGATACATCTCCACGATCTTGGCGCTCTTGGCTTCTTCCTCACCGGACTGGTCCTTTAAGAAATCTCGGATGAACTCTTCTGCCACCCGGCGCGCCGTTTTTTCATTGAAAGCGGGCACCCGGACCCGGGCTTCGTCGTAGTACTCCAGACCGCGCAATTCCACTTTCATCCGGAAGTCGCCCATGCCCAGAAGCTTGCCCATCATCTTAACCGGGGTGGCCAGCTTTTGGTTCAGGTCCACCTTCACGATGGGGTCGCGACCGGCCCTTTTGGCCTCGCGCTTGGCGCGTTCAAAAGTTCGCTTCAGTTCGGGTGAGTAGCTGACCCCGGGCAGCTTGGCAAACTGCTTGACAAAACCCTCGGCCGTTTCAGAGTCGGGCGAATTCAGTACGGCTTCCAGGAGCAGATCACCGGCCGCTGACTGGAGCACCGGGCAGTTGTGGAAGCTGGGTAGTTGATACACCCTGGCCAGGGCCCTTCGCAACACGGAGTTGCTCGGGTTGAGGAGTGTCGCGGTGACCAGACCTCGGGCGAAGAGCTGCCGCAAGGTCAGGCTCAGATAAAAGCTTGGCATGGATTCCTGGATGTGAGAGAGCAACAACGCCTCTTCAAAATCGGAGGTGACTTCCATGCGGCTTAGCAGGGCCCGAGAGTGAACGACCTGGAGACGCGCTTCGTTTTGATAGAGTGGAACTTCGCGCAGGGCCTGGGCGAAGGCTTCGGCTTCGTGGCCCTCCAGGACCGGACTGCGGCTCAGGAGGTTGTGGAGTTCGTTACAACTCAACCGGATCAATTTATTGTCTTGCACCGACATGGGTTTCTCACTTTCACTTTACAACACTACCACACGCTATCTCCCATCGACATCGTAGAAATGAGTGAGCGGACTTTCTGTGATCTGGTTCACAAATCTCAGGATTTTCAGGAAACTTCGAATTCGAAGCGGTCATCCAGGGTCAGATTCTGGCGCAAGAGCCAGCGACGGTAGCTGTTGGCTCGCTCGTGAAAGCCCTGGGCCCGGCACAACTCTAAAAGCTTGCGACCGTATGCGGCCAGGCGGTTGGGCGCCCCCAGGCGGGCCTGCAGAAAGCACATTTTCAAGAGCGCTCGCTCGTCCTGGGGAAAGAGTTCCACCGCTTGATTGGCCACGTTTTGGCAGGCGATGATCTGTTTCTCCCGTTCGTAGAGGTCCATCAGGTAAAACAGATCGTCCTTGGCGGCTTCCGTATCTTCGAGCTTGAGGTAGAGGCGCCAGCGGGTTTCCAGGCCCTGGGTGTGTTGGGGGTCTAGAAAGAGGATGCGCCGGAGGATCTCCAGGGCGTCTAAGTAGCGACTGCTCTGCAGCGCTTCGGCACACTGCTTCTGGAGATTTGCCAGATCCGGGTAGAGCAGGATGTGGGCGGCCCGAGCCACCACTTCTCGGGGGTGCTTGGAAGCAAACTCAGAATCGCAAGCGGGCTTGCGGCTTTCGGCTTCTCCGGACTTACGGCCATCCTTGGGCAGGGGTAGGCAAAGGAGACCGTCCATCCAGCGATCCCGGAGTAGATGGGCGGGCGTATAAAAGTCGGTCACTCTCCCGAGTTCCCGGAAGCTCTCGGGGGTTTCACCCTGGGTTTGATGCAGCAGGGCTTGATAGACGTGGGCGGCTCCCATGCGTGGGCTTCGCTCTTCAAAGGGATAGCGCTGCAAGATCAGCAGAGCAGGCTTGACCACCGTGGGTGCGTGCCAGGCCGCATCGGGGAGTTCCAGGGGCGGTTGAGACAGTTTTTCGCAATGCCGCTGCCAATTGCCGATGGCGGTTTCCACCTGACCGGCCAGCACCGTGAGCAGGAGAATACCGGCCCGGGCTCCTTCGTGGTGGGCGCAGCTCCAGAAAAGCTCGTAGGCCAATCGGGTCTCGCCGGTGGCCAGCAGGGCCCAGGCCAAAAAGCGCCGTCGTTCCGACTGCCACTCTTTGTCTTCGGAGGGCTCGGCCGAGCGTAGGCAGGCAACCGCGGACTGGTAATCGTGCAAGTGAAAGAGGCGTTCGGCTTCCAGCAAAACGTCATCGATCATCTGAATTCTCCACCAACAATTCCATCTGCTCTCTCAAGTGACAGGCCCGAATCTCATCCCTGCGACCTGCCGACATGGCCTCGTCTAATTGTACCTGCAAGTGGGCCGGCCGTATACCCACCAGTAGTCTTAAAACTCTGGAGGGGGAAATGTTTCGGAACACCCCCAGACAACTGCCCAGCCGAAGCAGGCTGAGATGGGCGGTGGCCTCGCCGGTGGTCATCAAGCGGGCTGAACGGAGGACTCCGAAAGCACGATGAACGGCGTCTTCCAGAGCTAGCGGATGGCGGGCGAAAACCTGCTCTCGGGCTTGCCGTTCCAGCCCCACCAGGTGTTCCACCGAGCTAAAGACGTTGCGGACCAGGCTTTCCGTGTCCGCTCCCAGGGTGGTTTTGTTGGAGACCTGGATGAAGCTGGTGTCGAGACTCGAGCCCTCTCCGAAGAGGCCGCGAAACTCGATGCTGCGATCGGGCCAGGTGTTGAGAGTGGGGATCAGGTTGCCCATCCAGGAAAGGCCGGGTAGATGCAGCATGGCCGAGGCCCGTAAACCCGTACCCAGGTTGGAGAGGCAGGCGGTGAGGTAGCCGTACTGGGGGTGGAAGGCGAAGTTCAGCCAGCGCGCCAGGCGCTGCTCGATCTCCAGCAGGTCCCGCCACTGGTGGGTCAGGGCCAGACCGGGCAGGAGGAGTTGCAGGCGCAGATGGTCCTCTTCGTTGACCAGCAAGATAGCTCGGGCCTCGGGGCTGAGGATGATCAAGGAGCCCCGAGGCTGCTCCTTGAGGTGGTTAGAGATGAGATGCATCTCGAAGAGCAGCTCCCGGGCCAGCGGGGTCAGGGTGTCGGCGGCGTCGATCCTCCACTTGGGAAACTCCTGGGCCACTGCGGCTTTCACCCTTTCGGCCACTCGAGCCTCGGTTCCGGCCCGACCGGGAAAGGGGAGATCGGGAAAGTTTCGGGCCAACCGAAAGCGGGTGGAGAGCACCACGTCGTGGTCGTTTTCATCCTGCAACCAGTAGGGGTGAAGCGGTTTCATTCGCCGCTCTCGGGCTCTAGCAGTTTCAGAAGGTCGCTGAGAATCATGACGTCCGTCTCTCGACCCTCCCGGCGCGCCTTTTCAATGGCTTCCCGGTAGACCTCCACCCGCCCCGGCTTCGGAAGAGCGGCCGGGGGAGCTTCTCCGTGGTGCACGGTGGAGCCTTGATAGCTCCAGATGGTGGGGCTGATGAGATCACTGAAGACGCTGTAGCAAACCGCACAGCCCAGGTAGATGGAGCCTGCCAACTCGCTTTCCGAGAAGCCGCACTGGGGACACCGGCGCACGGGCGGCTACTCCTTTCGCCGAAAGAACGAAAAGATGTAATGGAGCAGGGCGGCGGTGCCGGCCGAGAAGAAGATGCTGTAGTTGTAGATCTGATGAAACAGCGGGTGGGTGGCGACCCCGGTGATGGTGCTGATGAATCCGGGGAGGCAGGGGGCGGCTCCCAGGAAGAAGGCCAGGATGGCGAGCGGCCTCCACAGGGGATAGCGTTTGCCCACTCCGTAGAGGTCGGGAAGGGAAAGGTCTCCCTTTTGGATGATCCAGTACTCCACCAGCAGGATCCCTCCGATGGAACCGAGGAGCGAGCCGTATCCGCTGAGCCAGGTGAAGATGTAGGCGTCGGGTCGGGCCAGGAGGTACCAGGGGCAGATAAAGATACCCAGCACCCCGGTGATCATGCCCCCCACGCGAAAAGAGACGTAGCGAGGTGCCAGGTGGCTAAAATCGTTGGCCGGGGAGACCACGTTGGCAGCTAAGTTGGTGGTGAGGGTGGCGATGGCAAAGGCGAGCATGGAAAAGAAAACGAGGAGAGGGTTTCCTTCCCCGATTCGACCCAGCAAGACGATGGGATCCCAGATCGGCTCCTGGTAGATCACCACGGTGGCCGAAGTCACGGCCACACCGACGAAAGCGAAGGCGGTCATGGTGGGGGGTAGACCGATGGCCTGACCCAACATTTGATCCTTCTGAGATTTAGCGAAGCGAGTAAAATCCGGAATGTTTAAGGAGAGGGTGGCCCAGAAGCTCACGTTGGCGGTCAGCCCGGGAGCAAAAACCGCCATGAACTCTCCCCAGGTTTGTAGCTTTGAGGGTTCGCTCAGCATGGGGCCGAAACCGTCGGCGGTCACGTAGGCCCAGACCAAAAGAGCAAACCCGATAGCCAGCAAAAATGGGGCTGCTAGCTTTTCCAGGAACTGAATTGATTCGATCCCTCGCCAGACGATGGCCATGTTGATCGCCCAGAAGACCAGAAAGCAGAAAAACTTCCAAGGATTTTCCCCGATCAACGGTAGCGGCGCGACCTGGTGGATGGAAGGGAACTCGGAGGCCAGCATGGTGAAGATGGCCGACCCCCCGATCCAGGTCTGAATGCCGAACCAGCCACAGGCCACCAGTCCTCGCATGAGAGCCGGTACGTTGGCCCCCACCAACCCGAAGGCGGCCCGGCAGTAGACCGGGAAGGGGATACCGTATTTGGTACCCGCGTGGGCGTTGAGGACCATGGGGAGCAGGACCAGCAGGTTGGCCAGAAAGACCGTGCCGGTGGCTTGCTTCCAGTCCATTCCGGCCTGGACCAGGGAAGAGGCCAACATGTAGGTGGGCACACACACGGCCATCCCTACCCACAGGGCGGCGATGTTCCACTTATCCCAGGTTCGCTTGGAGAGAGGGGTTGGTGCAATGTCGGCGTTGTAGAAGCGAGCCTCGGCGGTCTCGACCAGATCTGGACATTCCAGCATGGGTGAAGTGGACATCCGGGAGAATGCGATAAATCTACCAGTGTTCCCTGGGGTTTAACGATTGAATTTCAAGAGAGATAAGAGCACCCCACCGATGCTCACCACGGTGCCTGCCACCAGTCCGATCATGGCTTTGAGCCTTTGCCCGCTGTTGCTCTGAGACTCGAGCATGGCGTCGACCATGTCCTTTTCCCCGGACCCGGCCGAGGAGAAGAAAAAAATCGAGACGGCCAGGATGAGTAGACCGATGAGGGTGATGATCGGACCCGGAGTCATCAAGAACTCCAGGCGAGATTGCTTTTGGCCGAGTTCAAATCCCATGCTGCGAGTTTACTACATTCCGGCTTTGATGCCCAACCTCTTGGAGAAAAAGACCAGGCTATACGGGATCAGGATCAGCAAGAATAAGACGATACCGTAAGCGGAGGCTTCGTAAATGCGCCCCACTTCGATCTCGTGAAACACATGAACCGAGGTGGGATACCAGTCAGGGGGAGCGATCATGAGGGTGATGGCCACGTCTTGCATGGCGGAGATGAAGATCATGACCGAACCGGCCAGGATCCCCGGCAAGACCAGGGGTACGGTGACTCTCACCAGAGTCAATAACTCCCCGGCGCCCAGGGTCCGGGAGCCTTCCTCCATGGAGGTGCCGATCTGTTGAAAAGAAGCCAGGATGGTCCTCACCCCGTAGGGAGCCCGGGTCACGATGTAGGCCAGGATCACCAGTTGTTCGGTGAAGTGGAGCGAAAACGGTTCGTCGTTGAAGACCCCGATCAGAGCCACCGCGAAGGCCACCCCCGGGATCACGAACGGCAGCACCGTCACGAAGTCCAGCACCTGGGCGGTCTTGCCCTGGCCCCTGGAGATCAGAAAGGCGATGCTGAAGGCCATCACCACACAACCGATCAGGGCGGGAATGGTGAGGGAGAAAGAGTTGACCAGGGGGGAGTCGTTCTGGGTGAAGGATGAGGAGATGATATGAACGTAGCGGTTGAAGGTGAACTGGGTGGGCACGATCTCGGCCCCCCAGTTGCGGGCCACCGAGACCAGCAGGGTGGAAGCCAGAAAGCTCAGAGGCACCAAAAAGACCGAGCCGCAGAACAGGAAGGCCAGTTTGTCGCCGGTGCTGCGTTGGGCTCCGGGAGCCAGGGCCCGGGCACCGCTGCGTCCGGTCACGGTTTGAAAGGACCCTCCCTCCACCACGTACTTCTGCAGGGTGAGCAGCACCAGGATCACGACGATCATCAGGGTGCTCAGCATGGTGGCCCCGCCCCAGTAGGTGTTGCCGGAGAGATCCCGATACGCTTCCACCACGATCATGGAGTACTGGATCGGTAGCAGCAGTTTGAGGGTAGCAAAGTCTCCGAAGGAACGCACGAAAACCAGGAAGGCACCGGCCAGAATGCCCGGCAGCAAAGTTGGCAGGGTCACCGTAAAAAATCCATAGTTCCGGGAGCCCCCCAGCACCCTGGACGCCTCGGGCAAACTGTTGTCGAAGCGTTCCAGGGCGGCGATGGTGGTCAGGGTGACGAAGGGAAAGAAGAGAAACGACTGGACCAACCCGGCCGAGAGGGCGCTCTGGCCCACGAAAGGGTGAGACAGCCCCAGGGCGTCCAGCAGGCGGGTGATCATGCCGAAGTCGCCCAACAGGTTTTTGAAAGCCAGGGCGCCCAGAAACGGCGGAGTGGAGAGGGGCACGATCACGAGCAGTGAGAAGAGTTTTTTGTAGGGCATGTTGGTGGAGTGAAGGCAAAAGGCCACCCCCACTCCCAGCAAACTGGCCGCCAGGGTGACCAGGGGGCAGTAGCCGCAGGCCTGGAGCAGTCGCACCGAGACATCGTTGCCGTCGAGCACTCGAGCCCACAGACCGCCATCGGTCGCCCACCAGGGGCGTGCGGCGGCGGCCAGGCAAACCAGGACGAAGCAGATCAGCAGCCCCGGTCCTCTCAAGAACTGCCATTGGGTTCGGCCCGCCGGAGCTAGCTTTTCTCCCACGAATCCCACCAGAAAGAGGAGCGTCATGACCACCGGGGCCAGACCCACGGCGTTGAAAAAGCCTTTATAATAGCGCGGGGTTTCGAAGAACTCCCGGAAGTAGGTCAGGGTAGCTTTTTGCTGGATGGTCTCGAGCGCCGAGGCCAGGTCAAGCCGCAACAGCCATTTCAAAAGGGGAGTCGGTTCGCCCAGAAAGGCAGCCAGCAGAAGACCGGTCAGCGGTACTGCTAGAAAAAGAAAGAGAAAAACGCTCAGGGGCAGGCCGATGACCCATCGAGTAGCTCTCACCTGGCTACTACCAACACTTCCTCCGGGGCGATGGTCAGCTTGACGGCCTGCCCGGCTTCCACCTCGGGGCGTTCCTCGAAGCGGGGGCGGAGCAGGCGAAGCTGCCCGAAAGCGGTCTCCACCAGATACTCCACGGAAGTACCCATAAAGAGCTGGTGGATAAGGGTGCCCTCGATCTGATTGGGGCTTTCCTGATCGGCGAATCGCAGGGAGTCCGGTCTCAGGACCAGACTGGTCTCCCCCTCGGGGATGGCCACTCCCACCACCTTGAGGTTCAGATCCTGGGCCAACGAGAACTGATCCTGGGTGCGGGTAAGCACCGGAAAGATGTTCTTCATTCCCAAAAAGTCTGCCATGAAGGCGTTGCCTGGGTTGCCGTAGATTTCGGTGGGGGAGCCCAGACCCACGATGCGGCCCCCGTTCATTACGGCGATGCGATCGGAAACAGCCAGGGCTTCTTCCTGGTCGTGGGTCACGTAGACCGTGGTGATACCCGCGCGCTTCTGGATCCGCCGGATCTCCTCTCGCATCTTGACCCGAAGCTTGGCGTCTAGCGCTCCCAGCGGTTCGTCGAAGAGCAAGACCTTGGGTTTGGTGACCAATGCACGAGCCAGGGCCACCCGTTGTTGCTGACCCCCGGAGAGTTGCTGGGGCTTTCGCTCGTTGTAACCGGTGAGTTCCACCGTTTCCAGGACCTCGTCCACCAGTCGCTTGTCGCTTTCGGGGATGAGGGAGAAGGCCGACTTCAAGAGGTAGGAGATCTTGTCCAGCGGCCCGGCCTGGCGGTAGCGCCGGGCCATCAAGCCGTAAGCCACGTTGTCGGCCACGGTCATATGGGGAAAGAGGGCGTAGTTCTGGAAGACCATTCCGCAGTCCCGGAGGTGGGGTTGGACCTGCGCCACGTCGACTTCGGAAAAGAAGATCGAACCCGAGGTGGGAAGCTCAAGTCCGGCGATGCAGCGCAGAGTGGTGGTTTTGCCGCAGCCGCTGGAGCCCAGCAAAGAGAAGAACTCCCCCGGTGCGATCTCGAAATTGATGCCGTCTACCGCGCGGGTGCTGCCGAACTCCTTGACCAGGTCCCGGACTATGATGGAAACCGGCGCACTTGTTTGTTCTGTAGCCATTAATCGCTCCTCGGAATCTGTTCGATCTCGTTTTGCCAGCGCCGGCGGATCTCATCGTAGCTCTCGGCCATCCACTCCGGGTCGAGCTTCTGGGCGTTGGCGGTCAACTTCTCCAGGTCGTAGTCGCCCACCCCGGCCGGTGGTGGAAAGTCGGGATCGATGGTGAAGAAGAAGCGGTTTACGATCTGCTGCCCTTCCCTGGACATGATAAAGTCGATGAACCGCTTGCCGTTCTCGGGGTTTGGTCCGTTCTTGATCAGGGCGATAGGGTCTACCGTGACCGGACTGTCGGGGGGAAGAACCCAGCGGATGTTGTCGGTTCCGCCTGCGGCCACCGAGCCTCCGGCCTGTTCTTCCACGAACTCCAGCACCTGGTGCTCAAAGTGAATGCCGATGGCCACCGAGCCTCGAGCGACGTTGAAGGCGGGCTTGCCTTCCACGGTGTAGCGCTTCAGGTTTTGCCAGAACCCCTGCAGGTACTTCCAGCCTTCCTCTTCGCTCTGGCCTCGATTCTTGTAGCGCATCAGAACGCTGTCCAGAAACAGCATGGCGGTACCACTCACCCCTGGATCCCACATCTCGATCTGGTTCTTGAAGCGAGGTTCGATCAGCTCATCCCAGGTCTTAGGCGCCTCTTCCGGCGGCAGGATCTGGGGGTTGTAGGCGTAGCCCAGAGCGATCACGCACATCCCCACCCAGCGATACTCCGGGTCCCGCAAGATCAGATTGCCCCGCTGCTCGGGTAGGTCTTCGTACCCCTTGGGGCGGTAAGTCTCCAGGAGGTCTTCCTCGGCGGCGGCCATAAACGGGATGATCCCGCCCCCTCCGTACCACACGTCGGCGATGGGTCTATCCTTCTCGGCTCGCAGCCGCCCTCGAACCTTGGTGGTGCCCTCTTTCACCATGACCACTCGGATCCCGGTCTTTTCTTCGAAAGCCCTCTTCAGCTCTTTGGCGGTGATTTCCGGAAAGGGGGTATAAACAACGACCTGTTCGCCCTCGTCGCCTCCGGGCAGGCGGCAGCCTGACAGAGCCAGCGCCAAGAGAACGGTACAAGCTCCTAGAAATCGCATGCGCGTTGGTTTTGGAGCGGTCCGACAAACCCTGCTATAGGATCTGCAGAGCGGGGCCAGAAGCTATCGGTTATGCTGGAGAAATTTCGCCATTTGGCCGCGGCAACCGAACGCGGCGCTTTTCTCTTTCGACCTCGGGGGCCTCAGCGAGAGTGGGAGATGGTTGGCTATGGCTTGTACGGCCAGAACGTGACCGGACTGGCCATCCTGGGGGAGAGCGGTGTGGCCGCCTCGGTCAAGGGGGGAAACGTGAAGTATAGCCGGGATTGGGTGAACTGGCGAACCCTCTACAGCGGGCTTGACTATCCCGATGTCTACTCCGTCGCCGCTCACCCCGACGGCGCACTCCTGGCAGGCACCGAGCCAGCGGCGGTCTTCCGGAGCGGCGGGGTGGAGGAGCCCTGGAGGCCGCTGGGGGAGACCACCAGTCTGGCCATTGAAAACGAGTGGAGCCACCCGGACCCACCGCACTCTCCCAGGATCATTCGCCTGCTGGTGCACGCCAGGCGTTCCAACTCCTTGATCGCCGGCATTCAGTCGGGCGGGGTGCTCATCAGCCGCGACGGTGGTCGAAGCTGGCACAACCAGAAGGCAGGGCTGTCCAAACACCTGACCGACCTCCGGCTCTCTCCCGACCACCCGGACCGGTTGTACGCCACCAATTTTCTGGGTTTCTACCGCTCCGACGACCTGGGCCGGAGTTGGCGCCGGCTCAATCGAGGCTTGCCCTATGAGGAAGCTGAAGCGCTCTGTGTTCACAATCTCGGCCCTGACCGGCTTTTGCTGGCGGTGCGAAACCCCGAGGACGACGCCTCGGTCCTGTTCAAGTCGGACGACGGTGGGGAGCACTGGCAAGTGGCCTGCGCCGAGCTTCCCAGCGACGAAGGTCTGAGGGTCACCTGCTTGGAATCGGGTGGAGGAGTGTACTTCGCCGGCACCAGAGAGGGCTTTCTGTTCGGTAGCCGCGACCGGGAGCACTGGGAGATCGTTCGAGCAGGTTTGCCGCCCATAAACACTCTAACCTGGGTAGGGGAGTACCGTTTGCCGATGGGAGACATAGATGGATAGGGCGATATTGGGGTTGGCCACCGAACGAGGCATCTTCGTTTTGAGGCCCGGGGAAGAAGCCACTGAATATCTGGTTGCAGCTCAGGGTCTGCTCAATCGCAAGTGCGGCTGCATCGCTCAGGTGGGCGACGGTCGACTGGTGGCAGGCACCCAGGATTTTTTTCTCCACACCTCCCCCAACGGGCTGGAGTGGAAGGCCAGCCTGGACGGGCTGAACCGCCAGAATATAACCGCCTTCGGGCGGCATCCTCAGCACGCCCAGTTGTTGCTTTGCGGGTCTTCTCCTCCGGCGATTTTCATGAGCGTGGACTACGCCCAAACCTGGCAAAGCCTGGCTCCCCTGGAGAGCTTGCCCAGCGTCTCTCGGTGGACGGCTCGGCAACCACCCTATCGAGCCCGTATCAGTTCGGTGGTCTGCCACCCCCTGCACGACGGGGTGATCGTGGTGGGGATCAGAATAGGCGGCCTGGCGGCTTCCCGGGATGCCGGGAGAACCTGGTCCGCCCGGGACACCGGCCTGAACCCCGACGTCCGGGTGGTGATCGCTCCGCCTGTCGCAGGAAGACTCCTGGTGGGAACCGGGAGTGGAATCTTTCGCTCTGACGACCTGGGTGGGACCTGGGTTGAGATAAACAGTGGTCTGCCCTACCAGTCGGTCCACGCCCTGGTGGCGGCTCCTTCGGATCCCAACTTTTTATTGGTCTCCGTTTCCGGTCGAGAGGACGGACTATCGGCGGTCTTGCAGAGCACCGATGGCGGAGAGAGCTGGCAGATGGCAAGCGTTGGCTTACCCCGGCTGGATGACCGGTTGATCACCTGCCTGGTTTTTGGCCGGGGCGGTTGCTACGCCGGTACCAACAAAGGGGATCTTTTTGGGCTGGACAATCGGGAGGGTCGATGGACCCGCCTGGGGGCCAACCTTCCCCCGATCAACTCCATTCAGCCTTTGTAGAGCACGGCTCCTAGCAGGTCGGGGCGGTTGGTGATGATGCCGTCGACCCCCAGGGCCCACAAGCGCTCCATGTCCTCAGGATTGTCGACCGTGTAGGTGAGTAGACTCAGCTTGTGCTGCTTAAAGCGCTTGACCATGGCCGCGTCGATGGTATCCCAGGCCAGGACCGCCGCGGGATGCTCGAACGGCAACGCGTTAATCCAGTTTTTCCTGCTTCGACTGAGGCGCTTGAGGTCGTCGTCGTGGGGCGGGCCGGTGGCTCTTCCGAAGAGAGGAGCGGTCGGTATGTGAGGGGCGTTTCGGTTCAGGATCTCCAGGGACTGGTGAAAAAAGGAACTGACCAACACTTTGTCCTGAGCGTTGTTCTTCTGGATGACCTCGATCACCGCAAAGACCAGGGGGCGGTAGTGGAGGTGATTGAACTTCATTTCAATGTTGACGGGGATTCTGGGGATCAGCTCTTTGAGGGCGTTGTCCAGGGTGCTGATCCGCTGGCCCGAGCCCAGATCGATCTGGGTGAGAAAAACCGAGGTTCGACTGGAGATGGATCCCGATTTACGACCGGTTATCCGGTTTAAGGAGTTGTCGTGAAACACCACCGGGATACCATCCTTGGAAAGGCGTACGTCGAGTTCCAGCATGGCGGCTCCCATGTCCACCGACTCGTGAAACGACTGCAGCGTATTTTCCAGCGCCAGGGCGTGACCGCGGTGTCCGATGATGACCGGGGGCTTGTCTGTACGAGGCATGGGAGGGAAATTCTGGTGGAAAGCTCGCCGCCCTTGTGGTAGCGAGAATCTGGGCAAATGTTTACAAAGGGGAGGCGAGGAGTGTTTAAACGCTACTTTTTACCGAATCCGAAGAACCGGCCGAAGGTCTTGACCGGCTCTAAACTGGAGCCCTTCCATTCGAAAGCAGGCTCGCCTTCCTCCTCGGTGCAGGTGTAAGAGGTTTCCCACAACCGCACCTGATTGTCGGTGCCCGAGGTTAAAACAAATCGGCCGTTGCGACTGGTGCGCATGGACAAGATCCAACCCCGGTGAGCAGTGAACTCTTCCATGAGATCTCCGGTGTGGAGATCCCAGAAGGCTAGCTTGCCGTGACCTGTACTGGCAACCCCCACCGACAGCCGATCGAAGAACCGAAATCCGGTAATGGGGCCGTCGGCGTGTTGAAGATAGAAAAGCGGATTGGTCCTGTGGTCGCAGATGATCACCGAGCCATCTTCAAAGCCGATGAAGATCAAATCGCCCTTCTCACTGATGCTGGAGAACGTGATGGGGGAAGTGACCTTGTAGTCCTTTAACTTGAGGTGCACCGGTTTGGGGTTTCGCGACTTCAGATCAAGTTTAAAGATCTCTGTTCCGGCGATGATCAGGGGGGCCTGGGGTTGAAAGTCGATCAGCTGAAATTCATCGGCGGCGAGATTGCTGAAGGTGGCTGAGTGGGACTCTTTCATTAGGTCGTAGAGTCCGACTCCTCCCTCGGCGGTCTTGTAAACGATCCCGTCTCTGGATAGGAAGGCTTTGGTCAGGAGTCCCTTGTTGAGTTTGATGCTGACGATCTTCTGGCCGGCTTCCAGATCGAGCACCCAGCCCACGCCCTTTTCGTCCAGCACGATGGCATTTTCTTTGATCTGGGTCATCATCAGGATCCGGTCCTTGGCCTCCAGCGCCCAGGCTTTTACAGTATCGTTTCCATCGTCGGAATAGAGCTGAAAGGTCCGACCGAAAGCGGTCATCAGTCGCTCTCCTTCGCCCAGAAGTTCAATGGGACCGGGGCGAGGATGATCGGCTGATTTGGACTCGATGGCGGTCCGCTCCCAAACCGACTCCAGACTGCCTCTTCGTAACAGGGTCAGGAGTTGCCAGTTCATGTCCAGGGCTTCCCGCCGTTGGGCGTATCCGTCCACCGAGCGCGCCCGCTGGAGATGGCGATAGCTACCGGAGAAATTCTGTTCGTGGAGAGCCTCGATGGAGGCCTGAAACGATTGCTCGAAGCGCTTGGAGGCGCTGGAGATCTCGGCGAAGCTCTTGCCCGGACTCAACAGAAAGCTCTTCTCGTAAACCCGGTTCTCTTCGTCCACTTCCCACACATCGAAGCGGCCACTGGTGGTGGTGACCGCTCGCCGGCCGTCTGTGCTCAAGGCCAGACCGAGGATTTCGTCCGGGCTCTCGTTCCACACCCGCAGCCTTCTGAAAGGATTGAGCGAGTAAAGGGTGAGGCGGCTCTTGTGGTAGCCGATGACCTCGGCCCGCGCTTTGTGCAGCCTGGCAACCCCCCTGGCGCGCATCATCACCGCTCCGTTAGAAGTGAGGATGGCGAACTCTCCGGGAAAGTGTACCAGCAGATTGGTAGAGGCGGTGGTGGTGGAGATCCCGGTCACCGGTTGCTCAAGATCGAGTTCATAGTCCACCGTGCGGCGGCTAAAATTGAGGGCCTGGAAGCGTCCATCCGAGTGACCGATATAGAGGAGGGTTCCCCTCTTGCTGAGAGCCAGGGCGGTAGCGGTCTCGTGGTGGGCCACCTGGCTAGGCCATTTTTCCGGATTGACCTGCCCATCCTCACCCGGTTGGGCGATGCGTCCATCGGACAACAGCAGACAGAGAAGCTCTTCACTCAGATCGAACTCAGCCAGTCGCAGTCCGGTCGCCCCCGAGGGCATCTTGAGGTGCAAGAGGCTGGAAGCTGCCACGTCGAAGATGAAGGTTCCTTTTCGCTCGGCCACTACGATCCGGCGCAGGTCATCGGTGGTCGCCAGGACCTGGCCCGACTTTCTCCCCAGGAGTGAGAGATTGGGCACGCGTCGGAGTTCAAAAGCGAACTGATCCTCGCACAGCAGGAGATTCCCCGCGCAGTGGAGCTTGACCGGTGGAGTTGCCCCCTCCGAACGAGTCACTCGCTGCTCTACCACCTGGTCGTTGATGTTCCAGTAGGTGACCGCGCTCTGGCTCACGCCGATCACTCCGTTGCTCTGGTCGGTGATGGTGACCTTCATGGTGGGATCGTTGAGCACCACGTGAAACACCGAATCGGCTGACGGAAAGAGGATCTTGCCGTGCAGACCCCGGCGCCCCAGGTTGGCCAGGCGCTTGCGTTCGTCGCTCAAGGGGTCGGCGGGCATGGCGTTGAGGGCGTAGCGGTAAGCCTTTTCCGCCGCGTAAAACTGCTGGCAATACATCTGGGCGTCACCCAGGGCTCTCTGGATCGGACCCACCGAAACTCCCAACTCTCCGGGGGTCAGGGCGTTGATGGTCTCGGCCGCTTCGGCCGGATAGCCCTCTTCGATACACATCAGTGCCAGGGCAAAGCCGGCTTTGGCCTGGCGCAAGCGACGCAAAGCTTCGTCGCCGTCGACCCTCCCGGCCCGCAACTCCAGCTTGGTGAGATTGTAGAGACATTCGGGGTGGCCGGATTCGATGCGCAGGCCGCGGCGCCAGACGTCTCGTGCCTCGTGCGGTTTGGCTAAAGAGTAAAGGGAAACCGCCCGGTTGTTCAGGATGTCGGCCCGTTGCTCTTTGGGTACATTCCCCACGCTGCGATACGGGCGTCCTACCAGGCGCTCGTAGATGGCGGCCAGGGCTTCCTTCAGTCGCTCCATGTTGTGGGGCCGGCGGGTACGGTCCTTCTCCAGGCACATGAGGGTGAGATGCGCCAATTCGGGAGGCACCTCGGGATAAAATTCCCGGGGATCGGGAGGCTTGGAGTCCAGGTGTCGTTCGATCAAGACTTCGGGGGCGGTTCGTTCTTCGTCGGTATCGAAGGGGCGACGACCGCAGCACATTTCGTAGATGGTAATACCCAGAGCATAGATATCCGCTGCCTGGTCGACTCCTTCGGCCGCCCCCCACTGTTCGGGAGCACCGTACTGGGGTGTTCCGAGAAAGGCCCCCGTTCCGGTGAGACTCACATCCTTGGGAAGCTGATCCATGCTAAAGGGAACGTGCTCCTCCGGCTTGTCATTGGCTGTCTTCACGATCCCGAAGTCGGTCACGCAGACCCGCTCGTCTCCACGAATCAAGAGATTGGCGGGCTTGACGTCACGATGAACCACCCCCCGGGAATGGGCGTAAGCCAGTCCTTCAGCAGCGTGGATGGCGATCTCTAAAATACGCGCCCACTGACCGGGCTTCAGGTGTCCGGCCGTGAGCCACTGCTTCAAGGACCCTCCGGTCAAGAAGTCTAGAAAGAGCGAAGGAAGCCCGGAGATGTCTTTAACGAACCAGCACTGAACGATATGAGGGTGCACCCCCAGATCGATCCAGGTCTCGGCTTCTCGGAGAAATCGATCTCGAGCGGTGGGAGAACCGACCAGAGCGGGTAGGGGCATCTTGACCGCAAGCTCTCGGTTCCACTCCCGGTGGTGCACCCGCCACACCACACCCATACCGCCTTGCCCGATCAAATCCACGATCTCCAGACCGTTGGCGATCACGTCTCCTGGTTTCCAACCGGCAAAGGAGAAGTTTTGCTTGATCGCGGGAGCCTTAATGGCCATCAAGCTATCGCCGCCTTCGGTTTCTTGCAAACTCAGGCCCGCTGCGTCCTTTCGCTAAACTCCAACAGATGGCCGTCGGGGTCAGAGACCATGACGAGTCGGGTACCCCACGGAGACGACAACGGGCCCCGAAGCAGATTGTCGGGAGGTATCCGCGCTAGCAACGAATCGATACAACCGACTTCAAACGATTGAACCAGCGCCCTGGAGCCCTGCCCCCGTTCAACCCCGTAGAGCGACTCTTCATCCTCGGTCAGTTGCTCGTGAAGGTGCAGTTCAACCCCGTTTCCGGCCTGCATGACAAATGACCGGCTCTTCGGTTGTTTGAACTGAAAACCCAGCGTTTCGTAAAAGGCCCGGCTTTTCTCCGGGTCTCGACACACGATAAAAAGAGAATTCAACCTGGGCTGTATGGAGCAGTTTGGTTTTACCAGGGGAATTCCATCCAGATCTGGTGCTCGAGGGCGTACTCCAAGCTCTTATTCAGGTAGCCTTCAAACAGCTGCAGAAAAGTGTCCGCCTCGAAAGCCCGGGCCGGTGACTCGCCCCCGCTCAGCCACCACAGCAAGAGACTGGCCGGAGCCAGGCGGTCTCGCCGTCCGTCGGGGCCGCGGTGGGAAAAGGTCCTGGTGACCAGGTCGATCCTTTCCAACTCTCGGGGTGTCAGCAGAACCAGGGTAGAGATACGGCTCAGCAAGACTCCCAACTCCGGTTGTCCTGTATTCTTGACGGTGGCTTTATAGAGATAAGCGATCCCAAAGCAGGTGAAGGCTTTGGCCGCCTCCTGATGGCGAACTCGGGTCTGCCCGGCCCGCTCGACCCGCTCCTGAAAAGCGTCGACCGTACGCGGCGATTGAGCCATGATGGAGAGTAGGGCCAGGCAGGTTGGAAGGGCGTGAAGGTAACGTTGCCCTACTGACTCGGGGGACGACCCGAAACGGCTCAGGATCTGCCTGGCCTCGGGCATTCCGAGCACACGCTGCTCCAGCATCTGTCGCTTGGTCTCGAAATTGTCGAGAAAGACGTTACTCATAGCCAATCGTTCGACAGCCAGGCCGCTCTATCCCTCGAGAGAAGGCAATGGTTGGGCTTCGGTTTACACAATATTCATGAAAATTTCAGCCCCCTGATTTATGGTTGAGAAGTGAAGATAGTCAGTACAGTCCAGCGTTATACTCAGCCCCGGATCGATCCCAAAAAAGGAATCGATACTTCCGGCGACAGTCCAGAGCTCACCCCCGGACCGGCAGCCATCACCGGGGGCATCCAGGGGTATCTGCTCGACGGCGTAGGAGGCGCCATGGGTGGCGTGGTGGGCAGCTTTGCAGGTTCGGCGGTGGCTAAAAAGTCCAACATGGCGGCGGGGGCTGCTACCGGCTTTGGAGTAGGGGCAGTCACCACTGCTGCTCTTAGCATGGGATTGGCGGCCGCCACGGGTGCGGTTCATACCCCGGTAACCCTGGCCATGTCGGCCATCAGTGGAGGCCTGGCGGGTCTTTCAGGTACCCTCGCTTCCACCACCGGAGGTAGCGGGATCCTTTCCGGCGGAATTCAAGGTTTTGTGGGCAATCGAATGTCCGGTCTGGCGGCCGGTTCGTTGGGCGGTTATATCGGGCTTGAAGTCGGTAAGAAGACCGGATCCACCGGTACCGCCGTGATCGCCGGTACGGCGGCCGGAGCTTCAGTAGGGGCCGGAACCACCGCCCTGCTAATGGCGACTCTGGGCGGAGGCAATCTCAACCCTATGATGATCGCAGGATCGGCCTTGCTGGGCGGTTTGGCCGGGGCGGTCTCCACCGTCTCTTGCAGTCGTCGCTCGGCTCCCCGAGATGGAGCTTACGGTGGAATGCTGGCTGGTATGGCGGCTGGATCCATGATTGGAAACCCCTCCATGGGGCTGGCCGCAGCGGCGGCCGGTGGCTTTGCGGCGCGGGCCAAGACCACCACCGGTAAGGCGGTGCTGGGGGTGGCCGGAGGTGCCGTGGCCGGTGCCCTGGCCGGTGGGATCCAGGGCCCCGAGGGCATCATCAACGGTGCCCTCGCAGGAGCGCTCTCCGCCCCGGTTGGTGCGATCGTAGGAACCACCACCCGGCAGGTCATGCGCAACGCCCAGGTCGACCTGGTCAACGTCATCAACAAGAAGATGGTGGATCCTTACCTGGAGAAAAACAAGCTTTCCAACACCCAAAAAATGGTGGTTGGTGCTGCCGCGGGCGGACTGATACTGGGAACCACCGGGATGGTGGCCGGGCTCAAAGGGGTGGCCGTGATGGGCACGCTGGGAGCGGTCGCCGGTCTGGTTCAGACGGACCGAATGATCGACAAAGTCACTGAGTATCGCGACGCGGCCGAATCGGTGGAGGAGTATCACTCCGCCGAACCGGTGTTTGCCGGAGTCATCGCAGCTCAGGAGAAGATTTTGAAAGCTTAGGAACTATTCGCGATGGCGGCGATAGCGCTTGCCGCGCCGACCCCGGTTACTGTTACTATTGCTATTGCTGCTGCTACTACTTCCGCCACTTTCACGGTCGCCTCGGTCGCCTCGGTCGCGACCGCCGTAGTCGGACTCTGGAAACTCTTCCATGTCCAGAAGTTCGCCGATATTGGCGGTGAGAAAGATGCCGCGGTGCAGCACCTGGCCCACTCGATCGGTGGGAACCATGACATCTTTTTCTAGGAAGCTACTCTTTTCGAGGACCAGGTGGCTAACCGAAGCAGTGTCCGGGTCTACCATGATGAATCGCAACCGACCGACCTTTTCACCGTCGATGGTATAAACGTTTGAACCCACGTGGAGTTCAGGGGAATTTGTTTGAGACAAAGGGGGGCTCCTTGGATACTTTACGGAATCTGGACCGTCAAAAATTGACGTGGCATTAGATACTCCGAATACAAGTACTCCCCTTTTTTTTGGAACTCAAACTACTTCCTGATGATAAAAAGGGATCGCAATTTAATTCAGGAACCACTACCCACTCGGTTCGGCCATGCTCATTTCACTGGGAATCTCCCGGTAGAGAAACGGTTCCGACAGCAGATGCCATCACCTGGGCGCTGGGTTGGGGGCATAGGCCGCCGGTTTTGATCGGACTAAGTAAGCACACATCGGGAGGCTCTAGTTGGAGCAGAACATCAAGACGATTCTGACCGAGATGGTTCAGGAGGGGGGGTCCGACCTATTGGTGGCCGCGGGGTTTCATCCCGGGTTCCGAAAGCATGGCGGACTAGAGGTGTTCAAGGACAGGCCTAAGTACTCGGTAGCCGAGGTTCAGAATATCCTTAAAGATCTTTTGACTGATCAGGAGATCTCGACGCTCAAAAAGCAGAAGGACCTGGATTTTGCGGTTCAGATCAACCTCGGAGATTTGGGGCAGTGCCGTTTCCGGGGAAACGCGTTCTTTCAGAAGTCCGGTCCCAGTGTGGTTCTCCGCTCCATCCCCCGGGAGATTCCTACCCTGGAAGACCTGAAATTGCCGGTGGAGATCGGGCAAGGACTCATGGAATGGCACCAGGGTCTGGTGCTGGTGACCGGACCGACCGGAGCCGGAAAGACCAGTACCCTGGCAGCACTCACGGACTACGCCAACTCCACTCGTCCCCAGAACATCATTACCCTGGAAGACCCCATCGAGTTTGTGCATCGACCTAAGAGTAGTCTGGTGGTTCAGCGCCAGGTGGGCATGCACACCGACTCCTACGCTTCGGCTCTCCGGGCGGCTTTGCGGGAAGACCCGGACATCATTCTGGTAGGGGAGTTGCGGGACGAGGAGACCATCAGTCTCTCTATGACCGCGGCCGAAACCGGGCACCTGGTGATCTCTACCATGAACACCATCAGCGCCGCTCAGACCATCAACCGGATCGTCAACGCTTTCCCTCCCCGGCAGCAATCGCAGATCCGAACCATGCTCGCCGACTCCCTCAGGGGGGTGATTTCGCAGCAGCTTCTTCGAAATAAGGACGGAAGAGGCCGCTCGGTGGCGGTAGAGATCATGTTGGGCACCCAGGGGGTGGCCAATCTGATTCGAGAAAATAAGATGCACCAGGTAAACTCCGTCATCCAGACCAGTAGTCGCAAAGGGATGCGCATGATGGATGAGTCGTTGTTCGACCTGGTGGAGTCCGGAATAGTCACGGGTAAGGATGCCCTCGACCGGGCTCACGATAAGAACACCTTTGCCAGTCGGATCAAGCTTGTTGAAGGAGCAGCAATGTGATTAAACGATCCGAGGAACTCGATCGATACCTTACCATGACGGTGGATAAGGGGGGGTCCGATCTGCACCTTCAGACAGGTTCGAAACCCGCTATCCGCATTCTCGGTGAGGTCGTATTTTTGGACGAAGAGGAACTCACTCATCAGCGGACCGAGTCGTTGGTGAAAGAGGTTCTGGACGAACCCCATTTCAATACGCTTTTCAAGACCGGTAGCGTGGACTTTGCCTATGAAGTCAAGGATCTGGCACGTTTCCGGGCCAATTTTTTGCTCCAGCACTACGGCTACGGAGCAGTGCTCCGGGTGATTCCTTCTCGGATCCCTACTCTGGAAGAGCTGAACCTGCCGGAATCGCTTTTCGAGATCTGTGACTTCGACAAGGGACTGGTGATCGTGACCGGCCCAACCGGGTCCGGTAAGTCGACCACTCTGGCGGCCATGGTCAATCACATCAATGAAAACCGCGCTGCCCATATCATCACCATCGAGGATCCCATCGAGTTTGCCCACCCCAGTAAAAATTCTATGATTCAGCAGCGCCAGGTGGGCATTCACGCCAACACCTTCGCCAACGCCCTGCGGGCCGCCCTGCGGGAGTCTCCGGACATCGTACTGGTGGGCGAGATGCGGGACCTGGAGACCATCTCTCAAGCGATCAGTGCCGCCGAGACTGGCCACCTTGTGTTTGGTACCTTGCACACCAACTCGGCGTCCAAGACCATTGACCGGATCATCGACGTCTTCCCCGCCGATGCCCAGGATAGCATCCGTTCCATGCTCAGCGGTACGCTCCGGGCCGTCATCGCCCAGCAACTCCTCAAGACCTCCGATGGACAGGGTCGGGTCGCGGTGCAGGAGATCATGACGGTGAACATGGGTATCTCAGGTCTCATTCGCGAAGCCAAGACTTCCCAGATCCCGTCCTTTATCACCATGGGAAGTCGGGAAGGGATGCAGAGCATGGATCAGCACCTCATCCAACTCGTGGCCGACGGTCGGATCACGGTGGAGGCGGCTTTCGAGCGCTGCCACTCCCCCAGTACGCTGAAGCGAGCAGGGCTAAACGAACCAGCCGACGCGCTTCTCTAAATCTTAAGATTCTGAATGGCGGACGAGACGGGCGTACAGCCCGTCTTTTTGCATGAGTTCCTGGTGGGAGCCGGACTCCGTGATGCGGCCCTCCTCCAGCACCAAAATCTTATCAGCTCGGCGAACCGTGGAGAGGCGGTGGGCCACGATGATGGCCTGTCGGCCCTGCAACAAAAGTTCGAGCGCCTTTTCCACCTCGGCCTCGGTTTCTGAATCGATATTGGCAGTGGCCTCATCCAGGATCAGAAGTCCGGGATCGAAGGCCAGGGCCCTGGCAAAAGAGAGGAGTTGCCGCTGTCCGGTGGAGAGACTGTGGCCTTTCTCTCCCACCACGGTCTGAGGCCCTTCTGGCAAAGCCCTGACGAAGTCTCCGCAGGCCGCTTGTTCCAGTGCTTCTGCTACGACCTGGTCGGAAAATGGCTCGTGAAGGCGCACGTTGTGGGCGATGGTCCCTTTAAAGAGGAAGAGATCCTGGGAAACAAAGGCCAGGCTTTGCCTCCATTTCTCCAGATTAAGGGTTGAGAAGTCATCGTCTCCGATTCGAATCTCACCCCGGTGTCCCCGTTCAGGAACCAGTCGATAGAACCCGAGCAGCAAGGAGATGATGGTGGATTTGCCTGAACCGGTCGGGCCCACCAGTGCTACACTCTCTCCCTCACCGATCTCAAAGCTGATATCTCGTAGCACCGGTTTGTCGGCGGAATAGAAGTACTCCACGTTCTTGAAAATGATGGGGGCTCCCCGGGCGGGTAGGCCCGGGTGGACCGGCTCGTCGGCAAGATCCAGGATGGCCAGGACCCGTTCAGAGGCTACCACCGCTCGGATCAAGATGTTGTAGCGCTCGGCCAACTGCTCCAGAGGCGAGAAGAGAAGCCTTATGTACAAGAGCGAGGAGACCAGGGTGCCGATGGTAGAACTGCCTTCGATGATGAACCATCCGCCCGCGGTCAGCAGGATGGCCGATCCTGCCATTCGGGCTACCGCGAACCCGGGACGAAAACGGGAAACCAGGGTTATCAGGTCGAGTTCGTTGTGGAGAGCCTCGGTGTTCATTTCTCGGAACCGGTCTTTCTGAAAACCTTCGGCTTGAAAGCACTTGACGGTGGGCAGTCCGTCGAGGAGTTCCGAGAAGTAGGCGTTGATCCGGGCGAGCAGGCTGCGTTGCTCTTTGTAGAGGGGGGCTGAGCGGTTGCGAAACCAGACCACCAACCAGATCAAAATGGGGCAGAAGAGAGCCAGAATGATGGACAGCACCGGATCCGTCACCAGCAAGACCACCAGGATGCCCACCACCAACATGAGATCGCCGAGGCCGGCCGCCAGGACCTGGGTGAAGAGTTCGGAGAGAGAGTTGCTGTCGTTGACCACTCGACTCACCGTGCGCCCCACGGCGTGCTTGTCGAAGTAGGTCACGGGCAGTCGGTGCAACTTTCCAAAGAGGGTTTTTCGCAGGTTTAAAACCAGAGCCTGGCCGAACTTTTGCAGGAGCCACGTGGAGAGGTAGTTGGCCATGAAACCCACCACCAAAAAGCCCACGATCAAGAGTCCGAGCGATTGGACTTCCTGCCAGCGCCATTCCCTGGAACCCACCGCGGCCACTCCCAGAGGACCGTCGATGGCCAACCGCATGATTTGAGGCAGGATGATCTGGACCACGGCAAAGACGCCGAGCAGAAGAAAGGAGAGCGGCAGATAGCTGATCGCCTGCTCGGCCATGGGGAGCAAACGCCGGATCACATGCATGGAAGGCAGAAGGCTGGTGGGGTTTTGATCTTGTTCTTCAGACAAGAGGTTCCATCTCACTTTCCGACTGGTGTTCCAGGAGATCCCGATAGATTCCGGAGCGAGTGCTCAACTCGTCGTGGGTGCCCCGGTCCACGATGGCCCCGTTGTCGACCACCAGGATTTCGTCGGCCTCGGCCACCGCACTCAGGCGATGACTGATGATGATGGTACCCTGCCGGCGATGACGCCGCTCTTCTCGCAGGTGACTCAGGATCTGGCTCTCGGTCACCATGTCGACCGCGCTCAAGGTGTCGTCCAGGAGAAGAAAGGGGGCGTCTTTTAAAAGCGCTCGGGCCAGTGCCGTTCTCTGCTTTTGCCCCCCCGAAAGGGAGATCCCACGCTCCCCCAAGACGGTGTCCAGGCCCCGGGGAAACTCGCTGATATCCTGGCTCAGGGAGGCCAGTTCGATGGCCCGCAAGAGCTGCTCTTCGCCAGCCTCGGGACGGGCGGTCAACAGGTTGTTTCGAATGGTATCCGAGAACAGGAACGGCTCTTGTCCCACGTAAGCGTAGGCGGAGCGTACCGAAGATGGAGAATGTTTAGTGATGTCGTGGCCATCCAGAAAGATGGCATTCGGTGGGGGATTTTCCAGGAGTTGTAGCAGTTTCAGAATAGTGGATTTCCCACTGCCTACCGGTCCCACGATACCCAGGGTTTGGCCGGTCTTCAGACTCACATTCCAGCCCGTGAGCCCTCGCTCTCCCGGGCCGTATTCAAAGGTGAGGTCGGTGATCTCAAGCTTGTCGGGGGTGGGCAGCGGCGGGCGGTCCTCCGCTTCGGTGTCGGAATCCAGAATCTTGTCCAACCGGTTGATGGACGCCGAGCCGCGTTGCAAGAGGACCAGCATCCAACCGGCTGCGATCATGGGCCAGGTCAATAATCCCAGGTAACCCACGAAAGCCGCCAGGGTGCCTACCGTGATCTGGCCGTCTAAGACTAAACCACCTCCAAAGTAGAGAAGAATGCCGGTGGAAGAGCCCGCGAAGAGTAGGATAAGAGGCCCGAAGGTGGCGTCCACCTTGACGTAATGGAGGATTTTATCCCGGTAGTCCAGGCTCCTCTGGTGAAACGACTCGAGGTCGCCCTGGGCCTGGGCATAAGCTCGTAAAGTGCGGATACCGCTCAAGCTTTCCCGGGTCTTCTCGGTCAGGTTTTCCAGACTCTGCTGGGCGGCGTCCCAGCGGCGGTAAATGACCTTGAGGCTGAGCAGCATAAGCACCGTGAGGATGGGAAACGGTACGAGCGAGTAAGCGGTGAGCAACGGCGACAGGGAATACATCAGAAAAAATGCCACGGCGGTGATGAAGATCGAATCGAAGAAGGCGATCACTCCGAAGGCCAGAGCCTGGCCCACCGCCGGAATGTCGTTGCTGGCCAAAGCCATGAACTTTCCGCTGTCGGTGTCCCGGGCTTTTTGCATGGTGAGACTCAAGGTTTTTTCCAGCAGCTTCTCTCGCAAGGAGAACTCGATACGGCGGGCCGCTCCTAGAATGAGGTGCCGCCAGATCTGCTTGGCCAGGTAGGCCACGGCAGTCATGAGCAGCAGCGCCGCTCCCCAGGTCAAGAGCTCCTGTTTGCCGATGGTTCCGTTCTCGAGCCTGTCCACCACGTACTTGGTAACCCAGGGCAAGGCCAGTTGCACACAGTCTGAGAGCACGATTGCAAGCAGTCCACCCAGGGTTCGTCCCGGGTAGTTCATCAACAGGCTTATTAGACGGGTGAGGTTTTTCAAGGATGGGGTAGAGGCCGATCAAGGTTTTGGTAGCTGGCACTAGAGAGAAGATTCCAGTTTCATGACCCAGCCTTCTTTAGGGTCTTTGCGCCAGTACAGCATGACCTCAGGCTCTCTAACCTTGCCGGTATTCAAAAGTTTTATCACGGTGTGAGTCTTCACCTTGGCCCGATCTCCACTGCGATCGATTTCCACTTTCTTGATCTCGTATCGCATTATATCGAGAAACTCCGGTTTGACCAGAAAGATTCGTTCTATCTCTTTGGCGATGTCCACGTTCTTTCGATCCTCGGTGGAGTGATAGGTGGCGGCTTTCTCAAAATCCTTGAACTGAAGATCTTCTAAAAAGTTTATCGACTGCTGGGTCAGAATCCGGGTGTCTCCGGTGGAGATCGGTAGGGAAGAGCCGAAGTTTGAACTAGGGTTGCTGAAGTAGAGCAACCCCATGGCCCCGCCGATCAGGATCACGAATATGAGCAAGACCTTCTTCACGCTTTTGCTTTCTTCGCTTTTCTAGCACTCCCTGGTAAACGGTATCTAATGACCGGGTAGGCGAGCAGCACAAACCCAATGGTCATTAAAGAAGGTACGGCCAGGGACCAGAACACGACCGACCAATCGATCTCAGAACTTTCGAGCTGCTCCAGGCCTTCGAAAGTCCAGGTGGTGATGGCTGTTTTCTCCAAAAATTTTACGAAATCTGAGGAATGCTCGTGGGAGATGAGGAGTTCAGAGAAAAGGATCTGGGGGATCAAGAGCAGCGGAACCGCAGTCAGGGAGCGGTCTACTGTCGTGACCGAGGCGGAAATGAGAAGCCCCAATCCGGTACCGGCAAGGGAGGCGGGAAACAGGACCAGCAGATGGCCCAGGGGTGGGTCTCCCAAATCGATGTAGAGATCGACGATAAAGACCAGGGCCAGGCACTGAGCCAGGCCCAGCAGCGAAAGGACACTGAGTTTGCTCCAGAGATAGGCAGAGAGATTGAGCCCCTTCATCCATTCTCGCTCGAAGATCTCTTTCTCTTTCACGATCTCCCGGCAGGCATTGAGAGTGCCGAACCAGATCGCCGAGAGGGCGAGTACGAAGAGAAGTGATTGGGTGACTTGATCGTAGTCACGCCAAATGATCACGATCAGCCCTGCGATCACTGGCGCCTGGGCCAGCAGCAAGAAAGTGTTCCATTTGTCGGCAAAGATCAATTCCAGGTATCGTTCACACAATACGCTGAGTTGCCGGCTATCAGGTTTCACTTTACGCCAATTCTGTCTCTTCCAGGTGGGATCCTGGTTCAAGCGACGAAGCGCCTGACGTGAGCAGTCCCGTTCTATTACTTTCCCGTTCTGAAGTCATCAAGAATTTGGACCCTCGCGCCCTGGTTGCCGGATTGGCGGAAGCCTTCCAGATCCACGCTGAACGCCGGGAAGTTTCGGTAGCAGCCTGCGAGTATGCCACAGCCACCGGTCTGCTGACGGCCTCCAGTCTGGGCCGCATGGAGGGAGTGCCCGCCTATTGCCTCAAGATCGAGTGCCGAGTACCCGCGCGAAACCCTTCGATCTCCGGTCTTCTGCATCTCTACGACTCCAAGAGCGGCAGTCTGTTGGCGGTCATGGAGAGTTCTCACATTACGAGCCTGGGTTCTGCCCTCACCGGAGCGCTGGCCACCGATCTGCTGGCGGGCCCGGAGGCCGATTCGGTGGCTCTGGTGGGCAACGGAAACCAGGCCTGGCTGGGACTTCGCTTTTTGATGGAGATGAGGGCTATCGAACGGGTCACGCTGTTCGACCTGAATCGCCGCAAGAGCTTGCGAATGGCCGAGCGCCTCAAGAAGTACGAAGGCCTCGAAGTCAGAGTGAGCGATTCACTCACCGAAGCGGTCTGCCAGGCCGATATCATCTGCTGCTCGACCTGGAGCAATCGCCCCTTCCTCTTCTCGGAGATGGTCAAGCCCGGAACTCATATCTCCACCCTCGGCTCGGACGGGCCGGGCAAGAAGGAGCTTTCCCAGGAGTTACTGGAGTCGTCCTCGTTCTTTTGCGACGATCGAGACCTGGCGGTCCTGGTAGGGGCCCTCTCGGAAATGCGGGAACCCGGTCGGGTGTTGAAGGCCGAACTGGGGGAGGTCTTGGCCGGTACTCGTCCGGGGCGGACCACTTCCGAAGAGATCACAGTGTATGGAGCCGTGGGGCTACCCTTTGTAGACCTGGTCGCCGCCTGGGAAGCTTACCGGCGGGCCCGTAAGAAAGGCGCCGGGCGCGGCTTTGAAGCTTTGAGTTAAACCTCTTTGGGTGGGTAGACGGCCGTCTGAGAACCATCGACGATGACCACCGAAGCGGGAGGGGCGCTCAGGTAGCGGGCGAGTTCACGTAGCTTTTCCTCTCGTGAGTAGCGAGTTCCTCAGAGGACGCAACAAAGTCCGGGAGAAGATCCCCTTATGAGTCAGTCTTCAGAAATCGTTTCAGACCCCGACATCATGATGGGCAAGCCCGTTATTAAGGGGACGCGCATTACGGTAGAGATGGTGCTTGAGAAGATGTCGGCCGGTGAAACGATCGAAGATCTCCTTGAAGCTTACCCTCATATCACGAGAGAAGGTATTCTCGCCGCTCTCGGTTTCGCCGCGAAAGCCCTGAGAGCCGATGTCATCTACCCCATCGCCGGTTGAAAGCTTTTTGGCGGATGAGGGGGTTGATTTCCGAATCATCATCGCTTGTCCGTGCTAACCTAAAATCCCCCCACTTTGGAGCGTGTGCTCATCGAAAATGCACCCACCCTGAAGTCTAGTTCCTCTTCACTTTTCATCGCTGGCGATAGGTGCAGAAGGGTGGGGAATGCTGAACATGATCGACTACGGTAAAATAAGAAGTCTTCATAACGATTCCGGATGGAGCATCAGGAAGTTATCTCGGGAGTTTGGGCACTGCAGAAAGACGATCCGGAAGGTCCTGAACGAGTGGGATGGTGAGCCGCCTCGATATAAGCTGGAGAAAGGTCGTCCTTCCCCGGTTGTAACGCCGAAGATCCGGGAATTTGTGAGGAAGATCCTCGTCTCCGACCAGGGAGCACCGCGTAAACAGAGGCATTCGGCGCTACGCATCTACAAGCGACTGAAAGCTGAACTAAAGTTCGGAGGTGGTCAATCGACCGTTCGGCGTCTCGTTCGGGAGTTGAGAGCCGAGATGAGTAAGACGAAAGGAATCACCACGCCACTTATCTTCAAGCCTGGCGAGGAGATTCAGGTCGACTGGGGATACGCGAAGGTCATGTGGAGATTTCGCGGCATGTCGATCACCTAAAACGCAGCATGTCGATCACTCAAAACGCGGGAAGTCGATCACCCATTTCGCGGGAAGTCGATCACTTGTTTCGGACGAAGTCGATCAGTAAG
>JBAYRN010000038.1:0-43787 GCA_041676625.1 Vulcanimicrobiota bacterium | reverse complement strand
TTCCACCTCCTGAAGCGAAATTTTCCTCAAATAGGTCCACTATTCCACAGAAAATTCCACTCCAGGAGGAGAAAAATGTCCTGCGTTTGGCTCGGAATGCCAAATGTCCACAGGCCCTAGTGCGACTGTGCCCCGTTTCAACCGAGTGTCTGCCAGCCCATTTCAGGTATCCAGCGAACCTCCTGGCCCCCTTTAGGGTCGAGCAATCTCGGCTCTTCGCTGCCGGCCTCGACCCAATTTTCAATTCCTAATTCTGCGAACTCGCTCGATTCTGGGTGAGGGATTGCCAGTGACGCCCGTAACAACTCAAGTCGTCGTCTTTCTAATTCACGCTCCACAGCTTCGAGAATAAACCGGCTTCGGTTCTTAACCTGGAGATCTATCTCTCTGAGCAATTCATGCGGAAGCGTTACGGTCACCCGGGTCTTCATAAGCTCTACTTCCTTTCAGGTATGATCACACTATATTGCATACCCAGGATATTCTCAACCGAGGAACGGCTGGTCCAATCGTCGCTCAAGCTTAGGAGACCCCTGCCGCATGCCCCGCACCAGCAGCTTAAACATCCCACTTCCCCGTATTTCAGGCCACGATGTCTAACAATCCACCGAGGTGAGAAGCGTAGCCACGAGAGAGCGAGGGCAGTCCGACCGTGCTTTCGGCATCAGCCGGCTGCTGGGTGAACTCCGCCGCCAGGCCTCCTCCCGAACTGAGTAGCACCGAGTCACTCACCCGATGGTAGTCCCGGGACGGGAGTTGCCGTCTATCCGGCTTTCTCTGCTTGGCTTCGACTTCCAGTTTGTCCTGGGTCGCTGGATTGGCCAGGGTGCGATTGAATATCTGGTTTAGTTCCACGAATGACTCCTACAAATTGTCATCATCATAACCCCGCCGTCTGTTCACCAGGTATGCATCCACTGAGCTGATGTAAAGGGGATGTTAACGTCCCAGGGCTCTCAAAGGAGGCATCCGGCTTTTCCCGGAACGACCGAAGAGACCATGTGGGCGCTCGAATACTCCTATCTCCTGATCGGTGCGATCCTGATGCTGGCCGCTGTGAGCCGGCCTCTGGTCGGTCGCTACCCTATCAGTCCTGCCATGCTGTATTTAGGAGTAGGCTGGATCCTTTCCCACCGGAGAATCGGGTTCTTGTCGGTAGACCCGGTGGAGCATGCCGATGTTCTGGAGCACGTTTCTGAACTGGCCGTGGTGATCAGTCTTTTCGTGTGCGGGCTCAAGTGCCAGGTCAGAGCCTCCAACCCCCTGTGGGCCCTTCCCTTACGCCTTGCCTTTCTCTCCATGACCTTCACGGTGGGAATGATCACACTGATCGGCTTTTACCTGCTGAACCTTCCCCTGGGGGTCGCCCTGATACTAGGTGCCGTGCTGGCCCCTACCGACCCGGTGCTGGCTTCAGAAGTCCAGATCGAAGGCATCCACGACCGCGACAAAGTTCGTTTTGCTCTCACCGGCGAAGGCGGTTTTAATGACGGTACGGCGTTTCCGTTCCTGTACCTCGGACTTGGTTTTCTGGGGCTCCACCACCTGGGAGAATGGTGGGGTTCCTGGTGGGCCGTGGACGTCTTGTGGGGCATTCTGGGGGGGCTAGCCCTGGGAGCGATCTGCGGGGCCGCAGCAGGGCTGATGGTACTCAAACTCCCCGGACACGAGCACCAGGGAGTTCAGGAGTTTCTGGCCTTTGGTCTTGTCTTCACCTCCTACGGCGCAGCCATGGCCCTGGGCACCCACGGTTTCCTGGCCGCCTTCACCTCCGGATTGGCGCTACGCTGGGTGGAGGGTCGCCCCCGCGACGAATCGGAGCAAACCGCCATGGCGCACAAGGTGTTGGGGTTCAAGGAGAGAGTCGAACGACTGCTGGAGGCCGTCAACGTCGTACTCATCGGGGCTCTGACGGCTACGATCCCGTGGGACTCCAGCCTCCTCTGGCTCGCCCCCCTGCTTTTTGTAATAGTTCGTCCCCTGGCCGTGATGCTGGGTCTGTGGGGTGCTCGAATCAGCAACCTGCGCCGGAGCTATATAGCCTGGTTCGGCATCCGGGGGATCGGGTCGGTGTACTATTTCTCCTACGCGGTAGGACAGGGGTTACCCACTCTGCAGGCCCAATCTCTGGCCGCCCTCGTTTATCCGCTCCTGGCACTTTCCATCATCGTCCACGGTCTTTCCGTGAGTCCGTTGATGGAGAGGTACTCCGAAGACGACGATCCTAAGGCCTGTTGACATCCAGAGCTTCCCCGAGCCCATCCCCAAACAGATTAAACCCCAGCACCATCAAAAAGATCATCACTCCTGGGGCGGCTACGCACCAGGGCGCCCTTTGAAAATATAAGAACGCATCGCCCAGCATGGTGCCCCACTCCGGGGTGGGCGGTCTGGCCCCCAGACCGAGAAAGGACAGACCCGCGGCGTCCAGCACCGAAGTGCCCATCGAAAGGGTGGCCTGGACCAACAGCGGCTCCAGGCAGTTCGGCAGAATGTAGAGCCCCATAAGGCGCGCGTGACTCGCTCCCTGGGCCCGAGCGGCCGCCACGTATTCCCGCTCCTTGATGGTGAGGACCGAAGCCCGGCTCAAACGGCAAAAGATCGGGATACTCACCACTCCCACCGCTAGCATGGCGTTGACCAGGCTGACCCCGAAAACGGCCACCACCGCGATGGCCAGCAGGATCGAGGGGAAGGCCAGTAAGACGTCCATGATTCGCATGATCACCGAGTCCACACGACCGCCGAAGTAGCCGGCCAGGGTGCCCAGGGGCACCCCCACAAGCACCGCCAGACCCACCGCCACAAAGCCCACCGCAAAGGAGATCCGAGCCCCCACCAGCAGCCTGCTCAAAACATCCCGCCCCAGGTTGTCGGTGCCCAGCAGGTGCACCGGTCCGTCTTCAAAACTCTGGAGGGGGGATAAGAACTGCCGGTCCAGATTCTGGTCGTTGTAGTGAAACGGAGTCAGCAGCGGTCCGACCGCTGCCAGAAACAGCAGCACGAGTAGCAGCAAACTTCCCCACTTGCCCGCCCGGGAACGCCACAGCTTCTTCATCGGTCAGAATCCAACGATACCCTGGGGTCCAGACACGCATACAGCAGGTCCACCACCAGGTTGACCAGCGCGAAGGCCACCGCTGCCACCAAAACCGCGCTCTGAATCACCGGATAGTCCCGTTCGGAGATGGCCCGCAGCAGTAAACTCCCGAGCCCCGGCCAGCTAAACACGTGCTCGGTCAACACCGCGCCTCCCAGCAGATAGCCGAACTGCAGACCGGCCACCGTGATGACCGGAAGAATCGCGTTGGGCAAGACGTGGCGCATCAACACCTGCCGCTCCGGCACCCCCTTGGCCCGGGCGGTGCGAACGAAATCCGCGTCCAACACCTGCAGAGCACAACTCCGGCTCATTCGGGCGATGATAGCGGTGGGCACGGTGGAGAGGGTGAGGGCCGGAAGAACGAGATGCTTCAGGACGTCGACAAACGAGCCAGGGGGTCCGCCGAGCAGACTGTCTAGCAAGAGAAATCCGGTGTAGGGGGGGATGACCATCTCACTCCGACCACCGAACGGTAAGATCTCCAACCCCACCGAGAAGATCAGGATCAGCAGCAAGCCCAACCAGAAGATCGGCACCGAGATCCCCGACAGGGAAAAAGCCGTGGCCAACAGATCGGCGGCCGTGCCCTTCTTGAGAGCCGACCAACCGCCCAGCAAGACACCCACCGGGCAGGCGATGAGAAAAGCTGCCACCGTCAACTCCAGAGTAGCCGGAACAGCCCGGGCCAGTTCTTCGGTCACCGGGACGTGATGGCGCAGGCTGTAGCCCAGATCGCCTCGCACTGCCTGCCAGGCAAAGTTTGCAAACTGGGTGATCACCGGCTGATCCAGGCCCAACTGTTTCTCGACCTTAGCTATCTCCTCGGCGGTGGCCCTCTGGCCCAGCATGTTGCGAGCCGGGTTGCCGGGAATGGCCCGCACCATAAAAAATACCAGTAGCAAGATGCCCAGCAGCACCGGGAGCAGTCCCACCAATCGGCGTATAGCGTAAAGGGCGAGTTGCCGCTTGCTCAAGGCTCACCCCATCGCAGTTCATCGAGCACCAGCACACCCGTGGGATGAAGATGAAAACCCTGAAGCAGCGGGTGTACCCCCACCACCTGGCGCGCGTGAGCCAGCGGCAGCCAGGGGGCGTCCTCGAAGATCGTCTCCTGCAAGGAGCGGTACGACTCGATCCTCTTTGCTTGATCGATCTCCCGGCGAGCTTCGGCGATCAGTCGATCCACCTCGGAGTTGGTATAAAAAAGTACATTGGTTCCGCCCACCACCTGGTCAATATTGGCGCTGCCGAAGATGAAACTGAAGTAGTTGTCCGGGTCTCCGTGATCGCCGATCCAGCCGGCCAACGCCATCTCGTGCTCTCCTCTCCCCACCCGATCCAGATAGACGCCCCAGTCCACCGGCTCCAGGTCTACCGTCACGTAGATCTCCTCCAGCATACGGGCGATGGCTTCGGCGGTAGCCTTGGGCTCGGGTAGGTAGGAGCGGGGAACTGCCATATACCAAAGGCCGAGCTGCAAGCGCCGGTCGGTCGAATAGCCCGCCTCTTCCATCAGGGCCCGCCCCTTCGCCACATCGAAGGGGCGGCTTCCAGTCTCCTCTCGCCCCCACACCCCCGTAGGGAGAGCGGTGTCGGTCTGGTCAGCCAATCCGTAGTACAGGCCCCGGACCAGAGCACCCCGATCCACCGCGTGCCAGATGGCTTTGCGCACCCGAGAGTCGGCCAGTTTTGTGCTCTGGTTGTTGAGCGCCAGGAAAGCCACGTTGAGGCCGGGTTGCTCCACCACCTTTACCGAAGGCTGCCGGCGCAGACTTTCCACGCTCTGGGGCGAGAGCGCGGTGGCGATGTGCACGCTCCCTTTTCTCAAGCGCAGCGCCCGAGCCGTGCTATCGGGAATGGACAGAAAGGTCACCCTCTCGACTGCCGGCTCCCCTCGCCAGGACTCCTGGTGTTTCACCAGAGTCAGTCGGTCCCCCGGCACCCAGTTTTCAAACTTATAGGGCCCGGTTCCCACCGGGTTTCGGAAGTAGTCGCTGCCGTATTTTTTCAGGGCTCGAGGGCTCACTATCCCGAAAAACGGCATGGCGAAGTTTTGCATAAGGGGTGCGATCGGTTCGTTGAAACGAAAACAGATCGTGTGCTCGTCTAAGACATCGATGCTCTCGATGCGGTCACCCCAGGTATCGTTCCAGTAAAAGAAAGTGTCCCCAGCAGAACGCAATGGATGCTCCGGGTCCCTCTGCCGCTCATAGTTGGCCTTGACGTCGCTTGCGGTCAAAGGCGTGCCGTCGTGAAACACCACCCCCCGGCGCAAATGGAAGGTGACCTCCAGGCCGTCGGACGAACGCTCCCAGGACTCCGCCAGAGCCGGCATGATCCGAGTCGAATCCGGCTCGTACTGCACCAGGGTGTCGTAGAGGCTTCGACAGATCTGCAGCGACTCCAGGTCGGTCACATTGGCCGGGTCCAGACCCACCGGATCCCCCGGCTTAGCAACCACGACCACAGCAGGGGATGGGACAGGAGGTATTTGGTCCGGCTTCCTTTCACACCCCACTCCTAACCAGAATGCGAGTAGGAAAAGAGAGAGCTTAAATCTCGCCGCTGGCATCCGGCTGCAGCAAACCGCCATCCGGCTGGGGAGCCTCACCGCCATCGGGGAGCGGCCCATCCCCTCCGCCGGTAGACAGCGACGGGCTATCGGGCAGACCCTGGGCAGGAGGCAGGTTACCCGGGTCCCCGGGTCGGTCGTCCTGCTGGAATACCGGTCGGGTGGGACCCACGATAGGGGCCTGGGTGTTCAGGAGATTTTTCTTTCGTGGTAAGAATTTTTGCACTCGATGGTTGCCGGAGTCAGCGATGAAAACCACTCCTTCGGAGGTCACCGAGATCTGCTGGGGATTATTAAACATGCCCCCGGCCATACCGGGTGTACCCCATTGATAGAGGAACTCACCCTGCGGCGTGAACTTTTGAATCCGATTGTTTCCTGAATCCACCACCAGCAGGTTGCCGTCCGAGTCGATGGCGATATCAGAGGGCTTGTCGAATTGCCCCGGCTCCTTGCCGAAAGAGCCGAAGGTGGATAAGTGGCGCCCATCGTTGTTGTAGCGCACGACGCGGTTGTTTCCGGTATCTGCGACGTAGACCGTGTCCTGGGAGTCCACCGCCACCCCCCAGGGGGCGTTGAGATAAGTGAGGGCGTTGCTCTGCTCGGGCTCTTCCGGATAGATCTGCAACACGTTCTGGGAACGCCCGATCTTTTGTATGCGGTGGTTGTAGGTGTCGGCTACGTAGAGATTGTTGTTGGAATCAAAGGCCAAACCCACGGGGTGAGAAAACTTCCCGGGCTCCCCTCCCCGAGAGCCGAAAGCTCCTCCGAACTCGCCAGCTGCGGAAAACCACTGAATACGATGGTTGCCGGTGTCGGCGATAAAGAGGTTTCCGTCTCCATCGGTGGCCAGACGCAGGGGCGAATCGAACTGCATCTCCTTGGCTCCCGGCTCTCCCCAGGCGGCCACCGGCTCTCCGTCGATGCTGAGCTGTTGCACCCGGCAAACCTGGTACTCAAGGGTGTAGAGAAACCCTGAAGGAGCCACCGCCACGCCCGTCGGGGTGTGGAACTCTCCGGGCTTGCTGCCTGGTTCTCCGAGACCGTAGGAGGTGGTGAACGTGGGGGGACCTTCCTGTTGCTGGTACAGGTAAGCCGCAGCACCCACCATAATGATCACCAGCGCGATGGCTACGATCCAGATTACGAGCTTTTGGTCGGTTACGCGAGACAACGATTCATCCTTCAAACTGGGGCAGCAGCCCGCATTCAGCAAGCCTTGAAATGCGACAAGACTCAGCTTCGATGATGGCGTTTAGCTGGGCCCGAGTCGACTCCAGACTATCATTGATCAAAACGTATTGATAGCGCAACATCGCTTTGAGCTCACTCTTGGCGGTCAAAAGCCGCAGAGCGATCTCATCCGGGGGCTCGGTACCGCGCTGGATGAGTCGGGTCTTCAGGGTACTCAAGTCAGGAGGGGCCACGAAAACCGAAACGGCGTCCGGCCGGTTGTCGATGACCTGCACTCCCCCCTGAACATCCACGTCGAGCACCACGTGCTTGCCCGCTCTTAAGTTCTCTTCGACCGGCTCAAGGGGGGTACCGTAAAAGCGATCAAAGACTTTATTCCACTCCAAAAACCGGCCTTCTTCCACCCACTGACTGAAGACCTCACCGTCCAGAAAGTAGTAGTGGACCTTGTCGTGTTCGCCGGGACGGGGGGGGCGAGTGGTGGCGCTCACCGAGAAGACACAGTCGTCGCGCTGAGACAGGAGAAGGTTCAACAGAGTCCCTTTTCCTACACCGGATGGACCGGATACTACCAGCAACAGACCGCGCACCCCCCGGCCGTTCACCTGCCCTTCAAGAAACTCCTCTCGGAAGGAGTGGCTTTCAAAGGCGATAAAATCCGGGGAAGTATGAGTTTAGATGGATTCAACGCTTGCGCGCTGCTGGCGGAAATCAGGGACGTCTGCGCTGACTCGCGGCTCCAAAAGTTCGCCCAATTGACGGAGGACGATTTTGTCCTGCACCTTCGCTCTCCGGGTCGAACCTTGCAGCTTCTGCTTTGCCTCCACCCCGAGCGGAGCCGCCTTCACCTCTTAGAATCCGGACATCCTCCGGCCATCGTTCCCAACTCTTTTGTGATGTTGGGTCGAAAGCATATCGGCGGAACTCGAGTGGAGGAGATCAAACAGTTCGGCCTGGACCGCTGTGTGGAGATCGTCTTTTCTTCCGGACACAGCCTTGTCTTCGACTGGGCCGGCCGTCCCAGCTCGCTTTTGTTGATCAAGAGCCAGGAACGAACCGTGATAGGCCTCTATCCTTCCCGCGGCCGCTTCAAGATGCGCTCGGAATACCCCGCCGAGTTCACCGGAACCAGCGTGCTCTCCCTCTCCCCTGCCGCGGCCTGGGAGAGCTTTGTAGAACAGCCGCCCGATCTCGCTTTTCGAGAGGCCCTTTCCCGGTTCGCCGATGATTGGACCCCCTTGTGGCAACGGCGATTCTGGAAAATGATGGAGGGGCAGCCTTCGCCAGAGCGCTTCTGCTCGGCCTGGGACAAAATCGTCGGACCTTTGCAGTCAGCCCTGCTGGGGAGTTTGAGCTTTCAACCAGCCCTTGCCGAAGACGGCGAACTCACCTACTGCGCCGACGAGCCCGGCTATCCCAGTATGCAAGCGGTGGCCAACGCTCGGTGGGAGAGCAGCAGCAAGGCACCGGGCCTGTCCGATTTTCAGGACGAACTGGTCAGGAAGCTCAAGAAGCACCGAGAAAAGGCCCAACGCAAGCTTCAAAAAAGAGAGAACGACCGAAAGGGCGCCCGCAGCGCTCCCCTCGACCAGATGAAGGGAGACCTGCTCCTGGCCTACGCCGCCGGATTGGAGCGGGGGCGAGAGCGCTTCGAAACGACCGATTGGGAAGGCAAGCCGGTCTCCATCACCCTGGACCCTCGACTGGGTCCAACCGCCAATGCGGAGCGCTACTACAACAAGGCCAAAAAGAAGCGCCGGGCCCTGCAGGTACTGGATGAGCAGATCGCCCTGGCAGCAGCCGAGATCGAACAGTGGGATGAGTTGATTTACGCGGCCGAGTCATCGGAAAACCGAATCGACCTGGAGCAGGTTAGAAAGAGTATGCCATCCACCCAGGGTAAGCAAGCCCGACGAGTACCCCAGGTTCCGAGTTCCGGACCACGACGTTTCGAGCACACCGGATTTCAAATTCTGGTGGGTCGCAATCCTGCCCAAAATGAGAAGCTGAGCATAAAAACCGCAGCCAAGGACGACCACTGGTTTCACGTGCGCCAGGGGGCCGGTAGCCACGTCCTGATCCGCTGTGCCGGAGCCGAGCCACCCCCGGCCACCAGGCAAGCCGCCGCGTGGCTTGCCGCTTTTTACTCCCAATCTTCCAGTTCGGCGGCGGTGGAGATCATCAGCACTCGAGCCCGATTCCTCAAGAAGCCGAAAGGAGGACCGTTGGGGAAAGTCCTTTACCGGCAGGAAACCGAAATCGTGGTGGACCCCACCGGGCCCAGACCGGAAGGCCTCGCGGAGCAAAACTAGAACGGAAGGCTCACACATGATCAAGGTTCTCAGTATAATCGCGACCATTCTCCTCTTCAGCGGGTGCCAGTCTTCGACTCCCGTGAGTCCCTCCGAGACCCCCACCCCCACGCAGGGACAAACCTCGGCTTCCGGGGACCCGAGCCCCAAGTTTTCCTTAACCTCTCCGGATGGGACGACGGTGAAGTTCGACCCTTCCCAGAATCCCGACAACGAAGTTTTCTTGCTCTACTTCTGGTCTTACCGCTGGGATCCTAACGTGGTTACGTTCCGAGAACGCACCTCCGAACTCCACGAACGATTCGCACCCCGCGGACTGGTTGTCTACGGCATCGCTTACGATGAAGAACCAGCCGGACTGCGGAAGTACCTGAGCCAAAACTCTCTGCCGTTTGAAGTGGTGGTAGGTACCGACGCTACCTATCGGGATTTTAAGATCGAATCGATCCCCACCGGCATCCTGGTCGATTCGAGCGGTAAAATCGCCGAGCGGTTCTCCGGCTATTACTCCACCGAAGAGTTGGCGGAAAAAATTTCTCCCTATCTGCCCGGGCGAACCGGGAACTCCGGGGGCTGAGTTCTGTTGTTCCGTGTTGAGAGCGCAACCGGCGTAACCTTCTAGGGAAGAAAGAGCAATGAGTGACCAGAAGAAGAGCGAGTTCGAGGAGCAGTTTCAGCGTGCTATCTCGGCAGGCTTGAAAAAGGTCACGGTGTCGGATGAGTTCAAGCAGCGGCTCGTGGAAAAGCTCGAATTTGAAGAGGCTATGCGAGCCGAAGTGGGGCGCTCCTATCAAAAGATCAAGGCCCCGGAAGAGGTGCGAAACCGGGTACTCCAGGCCCTGCAGGAAGAAGCTCCCCCCTCTCCCAAGGTCATTCCACTTCCCACTCGAGCTCAGTGGAACCGCGGCGTGAAGACTCTGGCATCCCTTGCTGCGGCCTTTGCTCTGGTTTTTCTTGCGATCTTCAGTAGCGCCGATGCAGTTCTAGCCAGTTCAGTGAGAGCGGATCATAAACATTGCTGCGATCGAGCCATGCAGGTCAGCCCCAATCGCCAGACCCGGGGCCTGGCTGCGATTCAGAGCCGCTACGATTCCCTGCCGGCCACCCCGGTAGACGAGAGTTGGGAGCTGCGCGTTTCGGGTGTCTGCTACACCGAAGACGGCCAGCCCATGGTGCATCTGCTCTACACTCGAGACGGAGGCCAGGGCAATCTGCAGTCGATCTCGTTTCACTTCCTGCCGGATCAAGGTGGCCAGAGGCCCAACAAGTACTCCCTGGAGCAGCAAGAACTGCACCTCATCGCCGAGGGTGACTTCCCGGTGGTCGGCTGGATGGAAGGAAACTGGGTCTGCACTGCTTGCTCTCCGGAACTAGACGCCGAAACCCTGAAAAAGGCCTTTAGCGCCGGAGCCTGACCGGGCGAAGGCCTTCACGAGACTCGATCAGAATCAGCTCCAATGAAAAGACGGCTACTAGAACTCCTGGCCTGTCCCGATTGTGGGGGCGATATCCAGGGCGACTTCAAAGAAGAACTTACAGAAGGAACGCTCCACTGCAGCGGGTGTGAGCGGCAGTTTCCGGTCCACCAGGGGGTACCCTCCCTGCTGCCCGCCGCCTTGAACAAAGAAGCGGAGCTGGTCGCCGATCAATTCGCCCAGCAATGGCATCACTATCGAGAGCAACGTCCCGAATATCGCCAACAGTTCTTGGACTGGATCGCGCCGGTGGGGCCTGACCATTTCGAAGGCAAGCTGGTCCTCGACGCCGGTTGCGGCAAAGGACGGCACCTACAAGTTAGTTCCTCCTTCCAACCCGAGTTGGTGGTGGGAATCGATCTCGGAGAGGCCGCCTATCTGGCAAAAGACGCCTGCCGAGACTTCCCCAACGTCGAAGTGGTGCGGGGCGATCTCCTCAATCTACCGTTCAAGAAAAACCTCTTCGATTACGCCTACTCGGTGGGGGTCTTGCATCATCTGCCAGACCCGATCGGCGGCTTTCAGCAGATAACCGGGGCGGTTCGAGAGGGCGGAACGCTCTCGGCCTGGGTCTACGGACGAGAAAACAACGAATGGATCGTCAACTGGGTGGACCCGTTTCGCAAACACGTCAGTGGCCGTCTGCCCCGACCGGTGCTGCGAGGCATCTCCTGGATCCTGGCTCAATTCCTTTACTGGCTCACTCGCCTGGTCTATTTACCCGGCCAATCTCTTTTCCCGAAATTGAAACTGCCGCTTCAGGCCTATCTGATCTACATTTCCAAATTCCCCCACCGGGAAATCGAGACCATCGTCTACGATCAGCTCAATCCGCAGATCGCCTTCTACATACCCAGGCAGAGCTTTGAGAAATGGTTCGATGGATTTGAGGAGACGACCATCGGCTGGCACAACGAAAACTCCTGGCGAGGCTTCGCTCGCAAACCCGAGCAGGCCTGAACAAAAAGTCCGTCAGGAAGCGCAGGTTCTCAGTATCGCTCCGGGCAGCTCCTCGATCGCCGTCAAGGTGACGTGAGGTTCGATGGTTCCACTCAGTTTGCCGTTGCCATAACTCGCGTAGTAGGTGGTCGCTCCCAGAGCGTGGCCCATCACCATACCCACCTCGGAGTCCTCGATGTGGTGAAGGTCGCCGTGGGGGCCAAACTTCTCCAGCAGCTCCTGCAAATAGCGAGCATCGGGTTTGCCGAAGTCGCTATCGTCGGGAGTTTGCATGATCTCGATGAGATCCCACAACCCGATAGCCTCCAGGGCCGCCCGCTGAGTGGTCCGGTCTCCCGAAGTGCAGGCTCCGATTCGAAAGCCCGACTCCAGCAGTTGTTCCAGAACCTGGCGGCTCCCGGGATAAGCTCGAGCCAGAGTGGGCAGATTCTCCAGGTAAAAAGGTTTCACATACTGCTGAAAAACCACCTCGACTTCGGTGTCTGGGCAGCCTAGCTTCGCCAGCATGGTCAGGGCCGGTAAACCCACCAGATCCAGGATGCTCTCGCGGTCCGTGACCACCACGCCCACTTGCTCCATACCGTAGCGAAAGGCCTGGACGTTGGCCTCGGCCGAATCGATCAACACCCCGTCCAGGTCGAAAATGGCCAGAGACGACAACATCAGCGCTGGTCTCCTTTCAACACTTCTCCCACCACCAGAATTCCGTCCGGCACCACCGTGCCCAGGGCGTGGTAGTCTCGCAGCTCCCCGAGTTCGGTGGCCAGGGGCCGGAAATCTGATCCCAAAAACAGCAGAAAACCTTTCACCATACTGTAGACGGCGTCCACCTTCTGGTGCCCGAACATCAGCAAGCGCCCCCTCCCGCCCAGTTTAAACCGAGACCAACTGTCGATAGACTCCAGGTTCTCCCGGCGCCCGTGGGCGGTCTCCAGCATGCGCTTCATCAAGCGGCTGGTCTTGCCGCCCGAGAGATAAAGCCAATCCTGGTCGAAGGCGTAAGCGAAGTCTCCGTCCTCACTGTGGATCACGTCCACCCCGTGCAGGTTGCGAACTTCGGGGGTTCCCTGAAAGGCTTCCAACATCGCTGTCACACCTTTCCGGTTGGTCTCCAGTGGGATCTGAACCGCCACGGTGGCGGGCAGGTAAGCCAGGGGGCTCGGTTTTCTTACAACCTCTTCCTCTACCGGCGCCGCTTCGCTTTCCACCGTCTCTGTCTCTGCCTCCGTATCCGTATCCGTATCCTTCTCGGCGTAGGGCTCACTGGCAACCTGCGTAGCCATGTCGAGAGCCGATTCGAAAGCCGTGGCAAAGAAATCCACCCGCTCAAAAGAGAGGATAGCGTTACCCTCGATCAGGCGGTCGAGACCGGATTCGGCATCCAGACCAAACATCCCCATGAACACATCTTCACCCATGTCGATCTGCGCTTCGGCGTCCGGAAACAAGGCCACCACCGAGTCGAGCAAAGCCTTGGTATTGCCATAATCCATGGCCACCATATTGCTCACATCCCAGGGTACATTGGAGGTTGTGATCCCCGCCTCGGGGGACTGGCCCCGACTTCCCTCCAGGAAGCTTTGGAGCTTGCTGTTTTCAGGTGCCTCCAGGCCCAGAAAAACCTCTAACCTAAACTGCGATTCAGAGTAAGGCAAAATGGCGTACCCCAGCGGCCCCACCAGAGAGGCCAGTCGTTGCTCGGTCTCGGTCATTCCCCCGGCCGCCATCGCCTGAACCAGACTCGGTGTGTTCAGGTAAAACAAAACCGGGGCTTCGGTGTTGATATTTCGGGCCACTTTCTGAAATCCAGGGGTGGCGCTCCAGCCCGGGGCCTGGCCGTTGAGGGAGCGCAGCATGCCCCCCAGGTTTTCCATCTGATCCGCCCCCACGACCCACTCATTGCGGATCGTCACAAAGAACGGCATCTCGCCCTTGGCTCTCCAGAAGCCGCCCTGGGGTTCTCCCATGGTCTTGGTCAAGACCGAAACCAGTTGTTCTTTGCTCCGAATCTTGGCCGCCAAGACCACGTTCATCGGCAGCGGTCGAGCGGTGGGCGTTTCGTTGAGGTACCCTTCTTCGCTACTGAAAACCGGGGCAGCCCCCAGTTTGCTCATCTTGGAGCCGGCCGGCAAGAGCATGGTGAGGCGAAAATCCTTGCCCTCATTCAACCTTTCGTAGCGATAGCTTACCCCAGCAGAAAGATAGGGTTCGTAGTAGCGCACTTCTTCGAAATACGGTTGCAGGTCATCGGGATACGGCTTGTCGCTCCCGTCGAATTCGTACTTGAGATCATCGGCCAGCGAGCGCAGTTCCTTCACGTTACTCTCCCAGCGGTCTCGAAGCTCTTGATCGTGGAAAAAATCGGCCAGCCCGGTGCCTCCTTTGGAAGCTTTCGAGAGGACGGCGGCCACCACGGTGCCTTCGAAGGTGTCATCCAGGAACCGTAGTGGCTCCAGACCAAAGAGTTCCGCTCCCGTCCGGGTGATGACCCGAACGACCGGGTGTTCGGCCATCTCCTCGGGGTCCAGCACAGGGGTTCCGCCCGTGGGAAGAATTCGAAGAGCGATGTCGCTGGTGGCCGGTGGCTCGGGCAGCTCGGCGGACACGCCCCCCAGCGCGAAAAGTGCCCCCAGGGCGCAGGCGCCGACCGTGTGTTTCGCCTTTTTCACCCATCCGTATCGATGTCCGATTCGCATACCTTTTTTACCTCGTGGAAGGCCTGTTATTGCGACCTCTTGTCGATCCCTCCTAGGAGTGTGTCGGAGTAGTCGGACCGAGCAGAGCGAAGGGCATTTTGTTCAGGCGGATAGTGAAATTTTGCCCTAATATGGGGCTATATTCGGGTGAAATGAGCTATTCGCATGGACAATAATGAACGAGCCTCTGCGAAGGGAGACTACTCCGGCACGCTCCTAGAGGAGGTCATGCGTAAAGGTGGAACCTGTGGCCGATACCATGAACTGCTACAAATGCAAGCACCCGAACTTACACGGGTCGAATTTTTGCGAGAAATGCGGGGCCGATCTCAAGAATCCGCCCCCCGTAGAACCAGCCAGGCCTTACGGTGGCTACTCCCCCCCTCCGCCGGGATACGCTCCGGCGAGTTACTCATCACCGATCAGGCCTATCCCGGCCCCCCGGCCGACCCCCGCACCCCGGCCCACCCCGGCCGGTTCAGGGTATAGTCCGCCCGCCGCCCCACCGGCCGATTCGAATTACAGCCCACCGGTCGCGCCCCCACCTGCTCCCTCCACGCCCAGACCCTCACCCAAGCCCCAGCGAAGAGAGCCGGTAGCGCCTCCCCCTCAAGCCGCAGCCCCGCCCCCCGCTCCAAAGCCTCGCCGGGAGCCCCTTCCTTTCGGACGATTGAGCGGACAGAAAGGCCATCAGTTTCCGCTCCGCTACGACCTGAACCTGGTGGGCCGAGCCAGCGAGGGCATCGAACCCCAGGTGGATCTGAGCGCCGCCGACACCTCCGGTACGGTCTCGCGCCGCCACGCCCGAATAGGCAAGGACGACTCCTCCATCTTCGTGGAAGACCTGGGCAGCTCCAACGGCACCCGCCACAACGGCCAGCCCCTCCGGGAAGGCATGCAAACCCCACTAGCCGACGGCGATCAACTGATCTTCGGAGATCTGGTTTTCACCTTTCATCTCATGGCTCCGGGGTAAGCGGAGAAAGCGAAAGAGGCTCGTTTGAGAATTTAATCTCGAGCCTCTTTCTTATCGACCGTTAGGCCAATCTTGTGCGAGAGGACGTATCCTCTCTGAATATCCGTTCTTGGTAAGCTACGTTTTCTTGTTCGTTTCGCTTCTAGGGTTATTATGGCCGTCTCGAGCGGCACATGGAGCCTTCGAGAGGAGATGATTGGGGTATCCTATTGGTAACATTGCAAGGGTAAAAACCGCCGGGCTTACTGCCCTACACCATATCTCCAATCACCATCCCCCATAAAGCCCGAGGCCATTTCGTCGAGCTTTAGGTCCAGAGAATGAAGTCCCGCTCCAAAACTTCTCCAAGCCGTAACTCTGCTAAAATTCCCGATGTTCTTCCGCTCGCTTGCGGTCGATACGCTCTCGATAGTGGCTTGCTACGATGTCTTCCATGGATACGGGCACTCAAAAGGGGCGACTTAGTCTTGACTTAGTTCAGGTTCAACCTTATTCTTATTCTATGAAAAGTGTGACTACTCATCAGGCCAAGACGCAGTTATCTCAACTGATCGAGCAAGTTCGCTCAGGTGAAGAGATCGTGATCCTTCGTGGTCGTTTGCCGGTTGCACGCCTGGTTCCCTATGTGGCCGATCCCGCTCCAGCCCGGCCCCAGGTAGGAATTCGCACTTCCGAGCCTATCTTGTTGTCACCGGATGCCTTCGCACCGCTTTCTGATGCGGAATTGGCGGATTGGGGCTTGTGAGTTACCTACTGGATACTTGCACCCTCATTTGGCTCGCCTCTGAACCAGAGCGGCTGTCCAGCCGTGCTGCCGCCCTTGTGAATAGCGGAGTGGAGCTTTACTTGAGCGATACCAGCGTATGGGAAATTTGCCTAAAGTGGAAAGCAGGCAAAATTCAACTCCCCCAGCCTCCCCGAGTTTGGTGCGAATCACAAGCGGCCACCTGGCAACTCATTCCCTTGGCTATCGCTCGCCCTCATCTTTACCGAACAGTCGAACTCCCACCCCATCATTGCGACCCTTTCGACCGATTACTAATAGGTCAAGCCATAGAAAGAAACTTTACCATCATCACCCCTGACGAATTGATTCACAAATATCCTGTAGATTCGCTTTGGCTTTAGAGCCACCGCTCAAGTGGCTGGGCCCTCAACCATAATCAAAGGCTAGGGGATCGCATTCCCGGCCAATTGCTGGTCAAAGTGCCAAACGATCTCAGTGCTTCTCAGTGGAAGGAACTGGCCGCCGAATACGGGGCCAGTTTGAAGCGGAATATTCCGATTCCCCAGGTCATGAAAGAAGCTTTCGGGGGAGAATTGCTGCTCTTGGAAGCGGGTCACGGTCTCAACGAAGCCCAAACCATGGCCCTCCTGGAAAAGGATGCCCGCGTTTTGGCTTTGGGCACCAACGATCAGATGAGTCTCATCACTTCTCTTCCGTCTCACCAACTCCAAGGCTCTCTGCCTTTAGCAGAGCAAGAACCCACGGAAAAGTTGCCTAACGACGTGCATCCGGACCAGTGGAACCTTCGAAACCGGAACGTACCGGGAGGGATAGACGGTGCCGACATTCAGGCAGGCAAGGCATGGACTATCACCACCGGCAAAGGAAAGAGCGAAGGCGGGCCTATCGTGGCGGTCTTGGACAGTGGTATCGACGCATTCCACGAAGACCTCAAGGCCAATATGTGGCACAACCCCAAGGAAGAGCGCAATGGTAAAGACGATGACCTCGACGGCTTTATAGACGACATTCATGGCATCGACGCCACCAACGGCTCGGGAAATATCTTCGATGAAATCGGCCATGGAACTCATGTGGCCGGGGTGATCGGAGCCGTGGGCAACAACGGCAAAGGCGTGACCGGAGTGAATTGGAACACCCAATTGATGGGCATCAAGATCGCCGAGACCGAACGAGTCAGCTTATTGGGGGCCATCGTAGGCGTGCTATACGCCGCGGAAAAGGGAGCTAGAGTGGCCAACCACAGTTGGGGAGGCCCCATCGATAATCCTATCCTGAAAGATGTCTTGGCCAGTTCCCCGACACTCCACGTATGTGCGGCGGGCAATGGACAGAGAGACGCCGATGTGAACCCCAGTTATCCGGCGGCCTACGAACTTCCCAATATTATTTCCGTGGGGGCTTCCACCAAAAAAGACCAGGCTCTCTTCTTTTCGAACTGGGGCAAGGAATCGGTGGATCTTCACGCTCCGGGAGCCATGGTCTATTCCACCATGCCGGTCCACGAATATGACGAACTCAGCAGCACCTCCATGGCCACTCCCCACGTTTCCGGGGCAAGCAGCCACCAGCAGTTTCTGTTAGCCCGCCTCCAACGTCTCCAAGTTCGTCTTCCGAGCTGAGCCGAAATACTGAAGCGACACCGGTCGAAATAGACGAGCGAGTCCGCCTGGCTCTCCTAAGTGGAGAGCCGAAGCAAATGAAGGAAGCGCTCGAAGGCGGGGCCTCCCCCCAGGGAGTGCTCGGCATCGCTATCCATTTAAACAAGAACACAGTGGAGATGGTGAATTTGCTTCTAGCAAGATGGTTCCACCGCTCTGAACATGGCCTGTTATTTCGAGGGTCAGGCAGACACTCTCAGAGTGCTCTTGGACTCAAAGGCCGACCCCAACTTGGCCGGCCCTCAAGGCATGGCACCAAAGCAGGGGCTGATATAGAGGCAAGAGATGGGGAGGGCAAAACAGCCCTGAATTGGGCTAGGAATCAATCGTCTAAAAAGTGTGAAGAAGTGCTTCAAGAGGCGATGAAACAGAAGAGCAAGTAGCCACCGGACGTCCGGTAACCGAGTTGGTTCGACAGGACTACCTACACTCCCAGGTGTGTTCGGCATTGCGAGGGAGTTAGGATGAGTATCGGTGAATCGACAAATCCTTCCGCGTCGCGCGTGACGATCGCATCCAAGGCCAGCTTGGCGGCGCTAACAATCTGTAGGTCATCTTCAAAATCGCGACCACTTCTGAGAAAAGCCACCTCCAGAAGCTCCTTGTCGAGCGCTGCCACCTGGAAGGAGTCGAGGCAAATTCTGACCGCCTCGCGGGCCAACTGAAGATTTGCCCCTTTGCTGACAATGTACGAGACGTCGGTCACGCTGGAAGCCCCCACATAACCGCGTAAAAGGCCGTTCTGTAAAGCTGGCCATAATGCATAGACATCTTCACACCACGGCTGCCGCCTCAGCAAGGCGTCAAGCACCACATTGGTGTCGAACAAAACTTTCATAAATTCATTCGGCGTTCGTGGAGCAGCTTCTGAACGTGCTCGTCATCGAACTTGGAGAAGTCAAAACCGTCAAGAAGAGTCTTCACTCGTTCAAGAGGGGGAACGCGGGGCGATTGTTCATCAAGATCGAGAAGGTGAGCGATGTACTCTGACAACTGAGACTGGCTGCCTCTTCGGACTACGAAACCCTTGCGGCGTGCCGCTTGGACGAGACGCTCCTTCAAAGCCTCGGGTAAGTAGATCGAACTCATTCTAGAGATAATCTATACAATAAACTTGCTAACGTCAAGTTTCCAGCGTACCACCATTCCAGCAGCGGCCACCGAGTTTCCCTCGGCATCGGTAAAAGTGCAGTTTGCCGTCTGGCCGGAGGAAGATCCGAAGCGAACCCTCGTGCACATTGCGATGGCAGCTCGAACATAACCCGACCAGGTTTCGGTCAATGGTGGGGGCATTCTGGGAGTGCGGCACCACCAGAGGAATCTCCCTTGCTCTCTCCGCCCGTGGATCTCCGAAGAGCAGCCGAACTTCTTGAACCCTGAGGCTTTGCAAACGCAGTGCTACCGAAGGTAGCGGATCCTGAAGATGTGTTTGAGGGCGAGAGCCTGGATCCTCGGGTCTGCTGGCCTGGAGAGAAAATATCGACGCCGTCCTTCGATCAGTTGAACACCGGAAGGCCGCCTAAGCGAGGTTGCTCGCTTAGGAGGCTTTTTGGGAACCATGGCTCTACGAGGCCACGGCTTTCGAGGGTAACCTGGAACTTGCTCTGTAAAGGCGGCCATAATTGACTTTCATCTGATAGTGACTATAGTTATGACTAGAGGCATATTATGAGATCGATTTCAAAGAGTAAACTTAAGACACACTTGCTCAAAGTCTTCAGAGAGCTTGAGGATTCGGGAGAAGAACTCATTGTGACAGATCGGAATCGGCCGGTGCTCCGGATTGTACCTTACAAAGAGCGTAAAGATGTGAAAGACGCTTTCTCTGATATTCGCGGTAAGCTGAGTCTATTCGAGGATCCGGACCTACCAACCCAAGACGAATGGGGTGATATCTGAATGCTGGTATTGGATACATCGGCGCTGCTCTATTGGACCATGGCACCGGAACGACTGACCAAACGAGCGAGCACCGCCATAGACGGCTCGTCGGCCTTACTCGTGAGTGCCATATCTCTTTGGGAGATTGGCGTGAAGGCCGCGAAGGGTAAATTACAGATTCCGGTCTCCATTCGGGAGTATTCCGAACGTCTCTCCCTAGTCGAACGAGTAGAGATTTTGGACGTCGATCTTGAAACCTGGCTTATGAATTTGGATTTAGCTTGGGAGCATAGAGACCCTGCTGATCGTACTATCGTGGCTACCGCCTCACTCCGGGGGTGTCCCTTGGTCACTTCCGATGGAGCAATTCTCGATTTCTATTCCGATAGTATTTGGTAAGTCTAGAGGAGATGTCCGGCAGGCCCTGGGGGTGATCGATCCGGCACACGACCCGGAAACGGTCCACAGCATGGCTCTACGAGGCTACCAGCGCGCTTTTCAGGATCACCAGCATGCGTCGAATCGGCTCGGCGGCACCCCACAGGAGTTGATCTCCCACGGTGAAGAGATTGAGGGTATCGGGGCCCATGTTGGTCTTGCGTATTCTACCGACCGGTACCCGGAGGGTGCCCCCCACGCTGGCCGGGGTCAGGTGTTGCAAGGTTGCCTCTTTGTCGTTGGGAATGACTTCCACCCACTGGTGAGCTCCGGCGATCATCTGTTCTAACTCGTCCAGCGGTACATCGCGCTTCAGTTTGACGTTGAGGGCCTGGCTGTGGCAGCGGAGGGTTCCTATCCGCACGCAGATCCCGTCTACCGGAATCGGCGTGGCGGTTTCTAAGATCTTGTTGGTCTCGGCCATCCCCTTCCACTCCTCTCGGGTCTGGCCGTGGTCCACCGCCCGGTCGATCCAGGGGATCAAACTCCCGGCCAGGGGTGCCCCGAAGTGCTCGGTGGGTAGCTCCCCTTTGCGCAAGGCCTCTGATACGCTTTGCTCCACCTGCAAAGCGGTTTGGCTGGGGGTCTCTCCGGCCACCACCGAAAGGGCTTTCATCTGGTCCACGAGTTCGAGTAAATTCTTGGCTCCCGCTCCCGAGGCCGCCTGATAAGTCATGGCCGAAACCCACTCCACCAGGTCGTTCTGAAACAGTCCGGTGAGGGCCATCAGCATCAGGCTGACCGTGCAATTGCCCCCCACGAAGGTCTTTACTCCCGATTTCAGGGCCCGGTCGATCACTTCTCGATTGACAGGATCAAGGACGATCCGAGCGTCCTTTTCCATCCGCAGCGCGGAAGCCGCATCGATCCAGTACCCGTTCCAGCCCGACTCGCGCAGCGGCTGATAGACGGCTTTGGTATAATCCCCACCCTGGCAGGTCACCACCACGTCCATCTTGGCCAGGGCCTGCAGGTCGTAAGCGTCGACCAGCGGGGGTGCCCCACCGATATCGGGCGGTGCTCCTCCTGGGTTGGAGGTGGAAAAGAAGAGGCAGTCCAGCCCTTCGAAGTCCTTCTCCTTGATCATTCGTTCCATGAGTACCGAGCCGACCATTCCGCGCCAGCCCACAAATCCAACTTGCATACCTTAGTTATTCCCGGCTCCAGTGATGAAGCCTGTTTGTCTCCACGAAGAAAGGCCCCCTTTCGAGAGCCCTCCTCCGCGATCCGTAACCGTTTAGAGAACTATTTCGCTTTCGTGAAGTTCCCGGCCACTTTGTTCCAGTCGACCACCTTCCAGAAGGCCGCCACGTAGTCGGGTCGGCGGTTCTGGTAGTTCAGGTAGTAAGCGTGCTCCCAAACATCGAGACCCATAATGGGGGTCTTACCTTGCATGTAGGGGCTGTCCTGGTTGGGGGTATCCACCACTTCTAGCTCCCCCGAGCCGTTGACGCACAGAAACGCCCAGCCGCTTCCGAATCGACCGGTAGCAGCGGTTCCGAAGGCTTCTTTAAACTTCTCGAAGCTTCCGAACTTACTGTTGATGGCGGTAGCCAGCTCTCCGCTGGGCTCTCCACCGCCCTGGGGGCTGAGGTGGGCGAAAAACAGACTGTGATTGGCGTGTCCACCGCCGTTGTTTCGTACCGCGGATCGAATGCTCTCGGGTACCGAATCGATAGCAGAAAGAAGCTCTTCCACCGATTTAGAGGCCAGCTCCTGGTGGCCCTCAAGTGCGGCGTTCAGCTTGTCCACATAGCCCTGGTGATGCTTCCCGTGATGAATCTCCATGGTCATCGCATCGATGTGGGGCTCCAGGGCGTTCTTAGGGTATCCCAGTTCTGGTAGCTTGTGTTTGGTTTGTGTAGCCATTTGCACTCCTTTTGAAAATCTTTTAGATAGGCTCTTTAAAGGCTGAGCCTGACTTTTATCGTTCCCGTTCGGATTGGCGGGTAAACCCCGGTGTGGTAGACTGAAGAAGCTGTTGAAAAAGCCAACTCAGCATAGACGCTTGACGTTTCTACTCTTCACGATCGCGTTTGCCGCCTTCGCGCTCTCCTTGCAGTCCAGCCTCTCCAAGGAGCCGGCCTTTGTGGCCGCAGGCACCTACCAGAGTGACCTGGCAATCAACGACAGCCTTTTAAAGGAGCTTCGCGATCTCACCCTTTCCAAGGTCTTTCAGGACTCAGTGGGGGGCACGGTTTCGCTGGTCAGAGGGGAAGCTCCTAATACGCTCAGGATCACCACCGCGGTCTCTCAAGAAAATGAGTTGCCGGACCGGCACAGAGTAGCGGTCAACCTGCTCTCCAAGAATCTGAAGCGGTTTGCCGTGCGGGAGAAGAATCTGTCGCTACAGTTTCTAGACGACCTGGACGATGGCCAGATTCTTTCCGACGAAGCCCGCAGCGCTCTCTTAAAGGAGAGAATCAGTCAGTTGGAGAGTTACCTGGACGGGGGCCCTTTACCTCAAGTTGTCCCCATCGAGCTGAACAAAAACGCCCTGGAGAGCGCCGAGCGGAGATTCCAAGAATCCGGAACCCAGAACGCGGATACCAGCAGTGTCCGAAAGGACATGGAACACCTGGAGAGGGAGCTGGCCCAGGTTTATCTCAAAGCTTTTCGGCTGGATCTGGCCGCCATAAAGGCTAATCCCCAGACCATCACCAGCAGTCCGGTGGACCCGGAGTTGGCCCAACGAGCCGAAGAATTGACCGGTGAAATTCTTGCCCTGGAAAAGTCCTCCGATCTGGCTTTGCAGGGCGAACTCATCTATTCCCAGGCTCGCAGTTCCCAGGGTACGCTCGTGGTTTGCTGGTCGGCGGCTCTGCTCTCCCTGCTCCTGGCTCTCTTCAACGGACCCGGCAAAAAACCCGAGCCACCCAGGGTGGCCTCTCCTCCTCCGGAGCCCCGTCCGGAAAATCTTAACCCGGTTTTGAGGATGGAGTGGAACGATATGATACCCGGACTGCCGCCACGTCAGAATGGGACCGACTCGTTTTTCCAAGAGATCTATTCGGAGATGGAGCACTACCTCGGCCGGCCACCAAGACGGTTTCTTGTACTGGGCGACAACCCCGTCGAATCGCGCCTCTCTTGCTCGCTCAGGCTGGCCAACAGTCTGACCGAGAGCAAAGCCAGAGTCCGTTTGATCGATTTCGATCTGGCGGCCAAGCGTCTCAGCAAAAGGCTGGGTCGTCAGAGCTTGCCCGGCGTCGGGGATCTTCTGGTGGAGGGCGGACCGGTGGACGAGTTCTTCTCATCGATCGCGGGAACTCACATCCAGTTTGCGCCCGCCGGTTGTACCAGAGTCATTGCCGACGCGGTCGAGCCTGGACGGTTCGAGAGACTACTCGGTCAGGGTACCGACGACCTGGTCGTGATCGACGCCTCCAGTGCCTCTCCTCTGCACCTGGTGGTGCGGATGATCGACGTGGTCCTCTGCACCACCAGGAGTTCGCCGGGATTGGCCCGCTCCCAGCGAGAGACCCAAGTTCTGGTCGCCTTCAGAGACGCCGGACTGCCGGTCTGGGGGGTCTCGGCAGAACGCAATCAGTTCTTTCCGCTGCTCTGATTCTTTCTACTGCAGGGAGTCGGTGGTACCCATGTGCTCGACCGAACCATAAAGAACAGCGGTATCCAGGTGGCGCTGGTACATGCTGGGATAATCGTCGTTGGGAACGTTGATGACGACCCGGTCGGCCTCAGACTTTATCGTCCGAAAGCTGAATTGAGGGTGGCAAATAGCAAAGTCTAAGCCCACACAAATCAGAACCAGGACTCCGGCCCAAAGAAAGCCCAGGTGACCGTAAGCCGTGGTCATGGTGAGAGGGCTCAGTAAAAGCGCCATCCCCAATACAAAAAGTACGACGCTCCGATTTCGGATTCTCAATCGGCCCTGCTCACAGCAATCACAGATGGGTACCGGGAAAGTATGCCTCCGCTTGCCCGAGCGAAGGAGCAACCAGAGGAGCCCTATAAACCAACCGATAGGGCCGAAGAACGCCGCACATCCACACCCCACAATCCCGTCGTTGGGAGAAAAAGTCTTAGAACGAAGGGTGGGGTTCTCGTCGCTCCCGCACATAAGACAGGCGTAAGGAAATCCGTGAGCGTGGACGTTGTCCAACTTCAGTTCTAATCTGGGCATCTCGAATAATTCCCGTTTCGGGGCTAGCTGCCCTTCAAAGTCGGGCCAGCATATCCAGGTGCTCGCTCTGTTCCGGGCTGCAGTCCTGGAAATGAGAATGGGCGGTGACCGCCTTGACTATGCCCCCCAGGGTGGTCGACAACCAATCCAACCGCTCCTCAATGGCCGGGCCGGCCACGATTCGGAAGTGACTCAAGTCGAGGGGTAGCCCTTCGGCCGTCAATACGCTGGTCACACCTCTAGGTAGCACGGGTGGGGCCAGAGTCGTCAGGTCCACGCCGTCTTTGACCAGGGTGACTGAACCCGGCACGCTGGGCACCCCGCGTATACCGAAAACCCCGAAGCATCGCCGCTCCAGGACCGACAGATCCTGGAGTGGCTCGGGCTTGCCGATCTGTTTCCAGCGCCCATCCACGAATTGACCAGGCACAAAGTACTTAAACCGAGCGTCCGAGCCGGTCGGTGGAGACAAGAGGTGGGGCGAGCGGTCCCGACAGGAGAGGAAGATATCCATCAGGTTCGACTTTCGATGCTCCCGCCAGGTAAAGGGGCTCCATTTTCTGAGCACCCGGCGACCGAAGATGCTGGGCGGCAGCCTGCGGCCGCCCAACAAAATTTCGACCGGTGCGTGCCGGCAACTGTCGTAGACCGCCTGGGCGTCTTCGTCCAGGGAGTCTCGGCGGCGGAACACCAGATCCCCCACATCTTTGTTGGCGACGGAAAATGCCTGGGAAGCCGCCTGACCGAAGGTACGGCGCATGGTAAAACAACAGGTCATCCCCTTAGAGGCGGCAGGCGCTTCCTTCTTCTCTTCCACCTCCTGGCGGCTCAGCCAGCGTTGGCTGGCCCACCTCTCACCGTCCTGAACCTTCAGTTCCACCCAACTCGCTCCCCGGGCCAGGGTGGTGTTGATACCGATCGCCAGGTCTCGCAGAGCCCGCTCCTCGGTGGGATGGTCCGGCGCCATCAGATAAGAGAGGATGCTCTTCAACTGAGAAGGCGTGGGTGGTATGCCGTTGTGTTCGATCCGGATATGGGCCGCGGTAAAGGACGTCGAAATACGAGTGGCCCCGGCCACCACCCCCGATTGAATGATCTTGAGCAAGCCGAAGTGAGGTTTGGGGAGTTGAAACTTTTCCAGCTTGGGTAAGGCCTTGGCCAGGTCTACGGTGAAAATCCCGGTAGAATCGAGGGTTCCCTCAGAAGCCAGTCCGTCCAGGATACTGGAGAGTTCGTAGGAGACGGCTTTTAGGGGGGTCTCTTCCATGGTTTACTCGGCCAGAAACCTTTGATGCAGTGCAGCCACAGCGGACGGTACGTCCTCCTCTGGAACCAACACCGATATGGTGATGTCGGAATCGGTAGAGTGAATGACGTTGACTCCGGCTTGGTGGAGCGAATCGAGCATCCCCGCCATCACCCCGGGGGTGCCGCGCATGCCGGCCCCCACCATGCTGAGTTTGGCACAGCCGTGAGTAAAGCTGTATTCCAGACCCAACTCCTCCAGCACCGCCTGCCCTCTCACTTCGAACGATTTCGTGGTCATGATGGCGTAGAGCCTGCTCCTGGTCACGTTGATCAGATCGAGGTTCACTCCCCGTTCAGCAAACTTCTTTAAAATCTGCACCTGGGCGCCCCGATCGGAAACCTCCATGACCACGCCGGTCATCCCGAAGACGTGGGCGATCCCCGAGACCACCCGGTCTCGCTCGTAGCCCTGGCGAGGTACCGCGCGGGCCATATAGGTCCCCGGATGGTCTGTCATGGTGTTCTTGATCCAGACCGGCACCCCGTGCACGTCGGCCATCTCCACCGCTCGAGGATGGATAACCTTGGCCCCTTCCGAGGCCAATTCTCCCATCTCCTGGAAGTTGATCTGGTCCAGCACTTCAGCCTGACTGTAGACCCGTGGATCGGCCGTCATCACGCCGTCCACGTCGGTATAGATCTCCACAAAATGAGCCTTCAGAGCGGCCCCCAGAGCCACCGCCGAGGTGTCGCTTCCACCCCGGCCCAGGGTGGTCACCTCTCCCCGTTCGTTGATCCCCTGAAACCCGGTGACCACCGGCACCCCGTCGGTCTGCAGGTAGATCAAGAGAGGTTCGGGATCGATGTAGACGATGCGAGCGTCTCCGTGCTCGTCGGTCGTCTCGATGGCGGCCTGGCGGCCGTCGAAGCTACGACTGGGAATGTCGTTCTTGCGAAAGGTACAACTCACCACGATGGCCGCCAGGGTCTCCCCGCAGGCCATCAGTTGGTCTTGTTCGGCCGGGTTGCCGTGCTCCGGAAACTCCTCCAGCAGCGAGAGCAACGAGTCGGTGGCGTATGGAGATGGCTTGCGACCCATGGCAGAGACCACGACGACCGGGCGGTTGCCCCGGCGACGACACTCCCGGACCTTCTCAACGATTCTCTGTCGGGACTCTGGAGTAGCCACCGAGGTTCCCCCAAACTTCATGACTACGATTCTCATCATGTTATTCCAGTATGTTCTCCAGTCCGATCACCAGACCGGTCAGCTTGCGGACTTCCCGGATGGCCAGCAGCATCCCGGGCATGTAGCTCTCCCGATGGCTGGCGTCGTGCTTAATGGTCAGCACCTCCCCCGGGGCAGCCAGGATCACTTCCTGGTGAGCGAGTTTGCCGGGCAACCGCACGGAGTGGATCCGCAGACCACCCAGGGAGCCACCCCGCACGCCCTTGACACTCTCTTCGGAGTCTACCGGAGTCCGAAATCCATCTTCCCTACCCTGGCGCATCAGGTCAGCGGTACGCCGGGCGGTGCCCGAAGGTGCATCGAGCTTCCGTTCGTGATGATACTCGATGATCTCGGCCCAGCGGAAATAGCGGGCCGCCTGGGTTGCGAATTTCATCATCAGCACTGCACCCAGAGCGAAGTTCGGTGCGATCAAGACGCCCTTCTTAGTGGCTGCCTGGGCGATCTCTTGTTCATCGGCTACCGGGATGGCGGTGGCTCCCACCACGCAAGCCACGTCATGTCGTAGAGCGGTCAAGACGTGGTCCTTCACGGCCGGTCCCAATGAAAAGTCTACCAGCACCCCACCTGCCGCTTTGGCGATTGCCGATTCCGGATTGTCTTCCAGCAAAACACCGCAGGGACCATCGCCTGCCAGCTCACCAATGTCTTCCCCCACCCCCCGGGCCTTACCGAAGGCCGAAACCAACTGCATATCTACCTGCTGCAGGACAGCTTGCACTGCCTGGTGCCCCATGCGGCCGTTAGCCCCTGCGATCACCACCGGGATATCGTTGTTTTCACTCATGACATTACCTCCTCGAGGTCGGCCTGGGTTCGCAGGTCCGTCCCTTTCACCGGTTGCGCCGTCACCCCGCGCACGGAATCCAGAGGTCCCAGCGCGGTAAACGAAAAGCGAGCCGGATCAAAAAACTCTTCGGCCAACCCGATCACATCGTCGTGAGTGGTGCGTTCGATGGCGTCGAGAACTTCCTCTACCGGGATCAGCCGTCCATGGTTGAGGTGGCCGCGGGCCAATCGAAGCATGCGCATGGAGGTGCTCTCCAGGCCCAGAGCGAGATTGCCCTTGAGAAGCTCCTTCGAACGCCTCAGCTCTTCCGGGGTCAAGCCATCCTTGATCACCCCTCGCAAGATGTCGTCGGTGGCCCCCAACAGTTCTTCCACCGACTGGGCGCTGGTGCCCGCGTGCACCGCGAAGAGGCCCACGTCGGTGTAGGTGTACTGGTAGGTTCCCACGCTGTAAGCCAGACCGCGTTTTTCCCGGATCTCTTGAAACAAGCGGCTGGACATGGAGCCCCCCATCACGGCATCCAAAACCAGAAAGGAGTAGCGCCGAGGGTCCGTGGTGTGGGGCCCTCTGCCTCCGTAGCAGACGTAGGCTTGCTCGCAGTCCTTCTGAAACACTTGATTGGCACCCTCGGGTCGGGGCGCGTCGAACTCGGGAAGAAAATCTCCCGCCGGGTAATCTTTCAGGTGGGACTGAACCAACTCCACAAACTCATCGTGATCCACCTGTCCGGCAGCGGCGATCATCAAGTTGGAGGCGCCGTAGCGGCTGGTCAAAAATCTCCGGAGTTTTTCCGAGGTCATGCTCTGCACACTCTCGCGATAACCGATGATCGGACGGCCGATGGCGTGCCCCGGCCAAAGAGCCCGGGTAAAGCGATGGCCCGCCAGATCGTCCGGAGAGTCCTCGATCATCTTGATCTCTTCCATGATCACGCTTTTCTCCCGCTCGACTTCTTTGGGGTCGAGCAGCGAGTTGCCCAGCATATCGAAGATGATATCGACCGCTATGGGTACGTGCTGGTCGAGTACCCGGGCGTAAAAGCAGGTCCGTTCCTTTTCCGTGAAGGCGTTCAACTGGCCACCGATGGAGTCCATCTCCTTGGCGATGTCGTAGGCTGTCCTTCGAGTGGTCCCCTTGAAAAGCAGGTGCTCGGTGAAATGGGCGATCCCCGCGTCTTCTTCTGTCTCGAATCGCGAACCGGTGGAGATCCACGCTCCCAGAGTACAGGACCGAAATTCCGGAATACTCTCTGTCACGATTCGGGTGCCGTTGTCCAGAACGGTCTTCTTATTCATAAACTCTCCTTGGGAGGCACCGTTTTCTGCGCCTGGGTTGCCTTCCCTCTCCTCAACAGCCAACCACTCAACGAGCCAACAGTTCTTCAGCCAGTTCTCGAGCCCGCTTCTTAGAGGCGTCGCCACTGAGCATACGGGCCACCTCTTCCACTCGGCGAAGATCTCGAACCTCCTGCACTCCGACCGAGGTCTGGTTCTTCTTCACGATTTTCTCCACCACCAGGTGCCCGTCGGCAGCCGCCGCCACCACCGGCAGGTGAGTCACGCAGATCACCTGGACTCGTCCGGCCAGTCTGGAGAGCTTACTGGCCACAGCTTCAGCGGTACGTCCACCCAAACCCGCGTCGATCTCGTCAAGAACCAGAGTGGGTCTCTCCTGAGAACGGCTGCCGATGCTGACCAGGGCCAGCATGACCCGAGACAGTTCTCCCCCTGAAGCGGTTTCCGCGAGGGGAGAGGGGGCCCGCCCGGGATTGGGTGAAAACAGAAACTGGGCCTGCTCTTTACCCTCCAGTCCAAAGTCGTCGAGGGGCTGAAACTCTACTTGAAAAGCCACCTTGGGCATGGCCAGTTGAGAAAGCTCGGTGACCAGCTCGGTACCCAGAGCGGCCGCTGCTTTGCGACGCGCGGCGGTCAGCTTGGAGGCCTCTTTCTCCAACTTCTCCAGCAAGGTCGTCTCCTGAAGCGTCAACGCCTTCAGGTGCTCTTCGCTATTCTCCAGGCGATGGAGCCTCTGGGCGCTGCGGGCCCGGTGCTCCAGGACCTCCTCCACCGTGGGCCCGTACTTTCGACAGAGAGTTTTGATGGCCTCGGCGCGCGCCTGCTGGCGATCGAGGTCAGCCGGATTGTGCTCTATCTCTTGAGCGTAGTCGGTCATGTCGCGCAAGACCTCTGCCAACTCGGTCTCTGCGCCGCGCAGGCGCTCGACCACCGACTCCAGCCCCTGGTCCACCCGAAGCATGGGACGCAGGGCAGACAGGGCCTCGGCCACAGCGTCCATCACCCCATCCTCTCGAGCCAGTGAGGCCACCACCGCTCGCGCTCCCTGGGAAAGGTCTTCCGAGGCGGCCATCCGTTTGATCTCCTGCTCCAACTGGATCAGCTCCCCGGCCCGGGGTTCCACCTTCTGTATCTCGTCCAATTCCAGCCGAAGCCACTCGATCTCCCGCAGGCGCTCTCGCTCTTGCTTTTGAGTGTCGGCCATCTCCCGGCGCAACTGCAAGAGCTCCTGATAGTGCTCCTGATAGCGAGCCAAGGTCCGAGCCTGGGGCTCCCCGGCCAGTCGGTCGAGCATGGGCAGGTGGGTGGCAGCGCGGGTCAACCCGTAGCTCTGGTGCTGATCGTGCATATCCACCAGCAGAGTGGAGAGTGCTCGGAGCTGGGTGGCCGAAACGATAGACCCGTTTAAGCGAGAGGTGGTGCGACCGCCTTCTCGCCTCTCCCGAACGATCAGGAGTTCGTCCTCCTCGGTGGGCAGGCCCTGCTGCTCCAGGAACCGGTTGACCGGCTGGCTGGGACGGAAACGCCCGGCCACACGACAGGCTTCCTGGCCGTCTCCCCGGGGGGCCGTGCCTAAAAGAAAGGACAGAGAATCCAAGATGATGGACTTGCCCGCGCCCGTCTCCCCTGTCAGGGCAGTCAAACCGGGTCCGAACTCCAGCACCAGGTGGTCCACCAGGGCAAAACCTTTGACTTCAAGCTCGAGTAGCACAGGGCTCTGTTATGAGCCCTTCAGGAAAAGACCTGCGCCGGTCGGCCTCCTACAGCCCCAATCGGGTTTTGAGTCGGCCCCACAGCCCCCGGGGCTCCTGGGCGGGTAGCGAAGCCACCACCGGCCGGTTGGGGTCGAGTTGCCACTCCAGTTCCCACATCTGCAGGCAACCGTTCTCGGCCAGCCCCGACAGATATCGCCCATTGCCGGAGAAGCGGACCCTTTTCAGCTTCTCCGTGAGGGGCCTTTCCAGCACGCACTGGTCCGATTCCACCAACCAGAATCGTAGAGTATCCCGGGCATCCAGGGTGGCCACCACGCAGCCGTCATCGGACATCGCCATGGAAGTGATCTTTTTCACCACCCCGGACAGGGGGGTTCGCTTCTTCGGCCTGCGCAGATCCACCGTCTCCAGGTGTCCATCCGGGTGAGCCCCCAAAAAACGGCTACCCTTCCCCAGAGCCAAACCCGCGTAATATGGGAGTTCGCCCACCGGTTTCACGCTATCCCCGCTTTCCGAGACCTCGAAATACCTTAACTTATCTTCCAACACGATCACGAATCGTCCGTCGCCGGTCAGTCTCACGTAGTTGGGAATACCTTCGTAATCGCAGGCCGCCGTGACCTCCATCTGGTACGGCTCTTCGCCTTGCCAGCGACCCACACAGAGACGGCCGCTGCGGGAAACCAGGGCAAAAGTGAGGGACTGGGTGTTGACCCCGGCGGCGATGATGGCGTTGTCGGCCACCACCCACTGCTGCAAGCACTCTCCGGAATTCGGATTCCAGATCCGGGCCGTCCGGTCGGCCCCGAAAGAGAGCAGATAGGGCGCACCCATTCCCCGGCCGGTCTCCCAAAACTCCAGAAAAACCACTTCCGCGGCGTGACCGGTGAGACCGCGAATACAGGTACCGTTCTTGAGATCCCAGAGCCGGATCACGTGCCCGGCCGAAGTGGCAGCCCACAGCCCCCGGTAATCCACGGTCATGCGGCTGGAGTTCTCTCCCCCCGGAGCGGTCAACTCCCGCACCCTCCACATCTCCCGCAACTCCCGGCGATTGAGGCGCTTGGCCAGGCGGCTCAACAGCTCCAGGGTTTCCGGCTCCCGGGAGTAGCCCTCCACCAGGCGCGCCCGGGAGAGCTGCCAGTAAGAATCGCTCCAGTCTTCGGCGCGGTAGGAAGCCCAGGCCGCCTCCATGAGGTGGGCAAACTGCTGCCTGGCCTGCTGCACCTCCGACAAGGTATTCGCTCGAACCAGCGGCAGGGCGGGCGGCTCGGGAAGCGCCGAGGGAAGCTTATGGAGAATGCACTCCGACTCTTCGGTCCAGATAAGAATCTCGTTTCGGTCCAGCTTAAACAAGACGTCCTGGATACCCGACTCCACCCTATGGCTCCGCCACTCCACCCCTTCCGGTAGACCGAACAACTTAAATCCGCGCTCTTGCCAGATACCGAATCCGGGCCCCCAGTGAAAGAAGGCTCCGGCCCGTTCCATCATCACCTGCAAACGGTCCATGAAGACCACCGCGGTGCGGGGAGCCTCATCCTCGGCGCGATACACCACGAAGAGGGTTTGCTCTCGCCCGTCTCCTTTCAGATGGAGAGAAATCACCGAACCCGGAAACTCAAAGCGGTGAAGCTTCTCCATCTTGGGCAGATGCCAGAGGATGACGATGCCCGAGCGATCTCCTGAAACCAGCAGGTGGGACTGGGTGCCCAGGGTCAGGGCGTCGATGAAGTTCTGATGCCCACGCCCCTCTCGCTCACACTGTCCGTCTTTCAAATTCCAGACTCGAACCACCCGGTCAGCTCCTCCGGTCAGGAGTTTGCCGTTGCGATCATCCACCTCGAAGGACAAGACCTGTTTTTCGTGTCCCACCAGGAGGGGTCCGAACTGGGTTCCGTCCAGGCGACTTCGAAGCTGCAGGGTGGTATCTCCGGTGAGGATCTGGTTTTCATTCACAAACCCGATCACCCGCTGGGACCACTGACGTAGACCAACCAGCTTCCAAACCCCGTCGCTGATGACCACCGACATAGACCAGGCCTGAGGTCCGTCCACCACAAAGATATGGGAGTTCCGAGCCTTGAGCAGAGGAGAGTTGGTGCGGAGCGGGATCTCCAGGCTCACCTTTTCGTGTCCATCTCGACCCGCCACCACCAGCTTATTTCCGAAAAGGAAAACCACGGCCTGGGAGTTTTCCATGAGGAGCCAGTCGGCCAGCCTCCCCCGGGCTTTCCAGGTCGAAGTGGCCACTAGACCTTCCCGCCGGGGCAATTCAGAGGTCTTTTCCAGTTTGGCTAGAGAGCGCTTGGAAAACTGGTCGGTGGGGATGAGGGCCAGCGCCTTCTCGAAGGCATCCCGGGCCCTGGCCTTTTCACCCTGAGCCATCAGAGCCTCGCCCAGCCCCCGCCAGATGGTCCCGTCCTCGATCAGCATGGCGTTTTCCAGGGCCTCTTCCAGCATACTGGCGGCCTCTTCGTAGCGCCCCCTGGTGAGCATGAACATGCCGGCCGAGGAACGACCCCGCACCGAGGCCGTGGAAAGCTCTCGGATGGAAGTCTCGGCCTCCTGGGCTGAACGCCGCCCGGTGAGCCAGGAAGTGATCATCCGGTTGTAAGTCACCTCCAGGTGGTTCCGCTCCAACCGGTCTGCCTCGGCCCAGGCCTGGACCGCCTCGTCTCGCAAGCCGATGCTCCACAAAGAGACGGCTTTATTGTTCAGGGCGTCGGCCCGCTGGGAGAGCGGTTGGGGCATCCCGAAGGCGTAGTCCCGTCCGGTGCGCTCCTTGAAGGCGTGGATCAGGACCTCCCGCAGTTCATTGGGAAAGCGCGGCCGGTCGGTGGCCTTCTTGCCCAGGCACTGAACCAGAGCGATCGAAAGATTCTCGGGTACATCGGGATGGAAACTGCCGGCCGGTTCCGGTTTGCCCATCAGGTGGGCCGAAATGAGCTGGCCCAACGTCCAGCGCTCCCCCGGGGGCTCATACGGATGGCGACCGGTGAGGACTTCATAGGCCACGATGGCCAAGGCATAGATATCGGCTTCGGGCCCCACCTGCTTCTGCATCCACTGCTCCGGAGGCGCGTAGTGGGGCGTCCCTGACATGACCCCGGTGCGGGTCAGGGCGGTCTCCTGTTTGGACAGAGCGGCAGAGTTCATGACCGCTTCGATGGATTCACCCTCGATCGTTTCCGGAGAGGCTTTGCTGATGGCCTTCCCCAGTCCGAAGTCGGTGACCGCGAGATGGTCTTCATCGTTGAACAGCAAGTTGGCCGGCTTGATGTCTCGATGCACCAGGCCCATTTGGTGGGCGTGTTGGAGACCCTCACAGGCGTGGATCAGCCAGGTCAGAGCTTTGCCCCACTCCTCGGGGGTACTGGGAGGCCCCTGACGGGTCTCCAGTCGCTCCTTCAAGGAACCACCGGAATAGAGGTCCAGAAAGAGAGTGGGCACCCCCTTCCACTGGCGCACAAACCAGCACGAGACCACCCGGGGATGGAGCCCCAGGTCGATCCAGGTGTGAGCCTCCCGAACCCAGCGCTTGAGGTCGAACCCTTCCTTTTCGCCCAAGGCGATGGGTACTTTCATGGCCAGTTGGCGGTTCCACTCCCGGTGGAATACCTGGTACACCACGCCCATCCCGCCCTTGCCCAGCAGTTGCCCGACCTCAAGGATACCGCCGATCAGCTCGCCGGTGAGGGAACTCGCCTCCTCCACACTGGCCCCTGCCAGCGTATCCAGGGTCAGCGAGTTGAGGGTGGCTCTTTCCAAACTGTCGTCCATGGTCACCCCACAGGGCCCGACTTAGGCGGTGATTTCCAGGTACATCTCGGCCATCTCGCTGGGAGGGCTCAGATTGAGCTCATCTTTAAAGACCTGGGTGCAGGTCTGGTACTGGCGAATGGCCTGGGCGGGTTTGCCCTGCTCGATGTAGCAAGTCATCAGGTTGATGTGAGCGTCCTGGTGGCAGTTGTCGATCTCCAACAGGCGGTTGGCGTAGTCGATGGTGACCTCATAGCGTTCTTTACCCATGAAGTGCTCCATCATGGTCTCCAGGATCTCCACGTACTTGATCTCGAGATTCTCTTTCAGATAGACCGCCCAGTCGGCGTAATAGCCTTCCATGAAAGGACCCTGGTAGAGCGCTTCGGCCTTCTGGAAGGCGTTGACGGCTTCGTCTTCCCGACCGTCGCGCAGGCGCGCCTGGCCGGTGTCGTACTGGCGCTCAAACTCCGAGACGTCGAAAAACCAGGGTCGCTCATCATTGAACTTATAGAAACCCTTGCGGGCCAGAACCACCCGCTCGTTCTCACCCTCGCCCCCTGCTTCCAGCGCTTTACGCATATGGGAGAGGGCGGCATACAAGCTCTGCCGGGCTTTTTCCGGAGGATGATCGGGCCAGAAGGTATCCATAATCTTTTCATCGCCCACGTCTTTCCCTGAGTGGTTAGCGAGAAAGGCAAAGATGTACTTGGACTTTCGGGTCTTCCAGAGCTTATCGTGCACTTCGTTGCCGCCTGAGAAGACCCGAAATTTACCAAAGGCGTAGAGGGACAAGGGAGGCGCCTGGGTGATACCCTCGCGGCTGGAGAAGAGCTCCATGGTCTTTTGGCGGGCCGGTTCGGAAACTTCGGCCAAAAACGGGGAGACGATATCCCAACCGAAGTTGGCCAGCAGCCGGTCTGCCACTGCTGCATCGTCCATACGCGAGGCCGCTTCCAACAAAAGGGGAATCGCCAGATGGCGTTCTGCCTTGAGCACCGAGGCGAGTTCCATGTTGTCGATTAGTTCGATGGCTTCGGTGACGGCCTCGTGAGCTTCCTCCGGCCGGTCATGGTCGCTGAGCAAGCGGGCCCGGTACAGTATATTGGTAGCGCGATCGCCGTGGGCTTCCCATTGGCTGAAGTGGCTATCGGCTGCCGCCAGATTGGCCAGGCCCTCTTCCAGTTGGCCCTGCAAGCCCTGCACCAGACCCAACACCCTGCCTACCCGGCCGCGCAGTAGTCCGCTCTCTCCGGTAGAGTCTCTCCAGGCCCGGTCGATGGCCTCGCGACCTTCTTCCAGGCGCTGACGATGGACCAGGGAGAGGGCCAGGCCCATGAGAGCCTCGGTGAGCAATCGTGGCTTGCTCTCGTCGGTATAGAGACCGACGATCCCCTCGAAACCTTTGCCCGCGGTCTCCAGGTCGCCGGCCGAGAGGTAGGTCTGGGCCAGTCCCAGCATGAGCTCGGCCTGGCGATCTCGGGTGAAGGTCTCCTCCACGTCGAAACCTTCGTCCTCCTCTTCATCTCCTTCCAAAACCACGTCTTCGAACAGTTTCACGATCTTGGGGTCGAAGTGGGTGCCGGACTCTTTGCCCATAACCTGGCGAGCTTCGTTGTGGCTCATGGGGGGGCGGTGAGGGCGCGGACTGGTCATGGCGTCGAAGGCTTCTACCACGCACAGGATCCGGGACTCCAGGGGAATGGCGTCCCCCTTCAATCCTTCCGGGTAGCCGGAGCCGTCGAACCACTCGTGGTGGTGGAGAATTACGCGAAAAACCTCTTTCAAAGATGAGGAGGAGGAGAACAGGTCCTTGGAGGCCTCGCTGCGAGACTCTTCCAGTTCCTGCTTCTCCGCGTCCACCAACTCTTCGGCCCGGTCCAGGAAGGCCTTCTTGCGACCGATGCTGCCGATGTCGTGGAGAAAGGCCGCGAGTTCCAGGATCTCCAGTCGCTCCCGGGAGAGTCCGGCCCGCTTGCCCACTTTGACCGAGGTCTCGGCGACCCGGCGGGAGTGCCCGGCGAAGTGAACGTCCTTCTCTTCCACTCCTTCGGCCAGCAGTTTGATGATGGAACTGAAATCCTTCCATTGGGTGGCCAGGCCCGAAGCGTAGGCCTTCTGGAGCTTAAAGCTCTCCAGGCAGCGCTTGACGCTGGCCACGAACTGGCGGTCGTCGAACGGCTTCATTATGTAGTCGTCTACGCCGAGTTTGATGGCTTGAACAGGTATGTCGGGTGAAGCGTAACCCGTGATCACGATAGAACGGGCGTCCGGTTGTTGTTGCTTTACGTTCGACAAGGTCTCGATGCCGTCCATCTCGGCCATCCGCACGTCGGAAACCACCAGGTCAAACGACTCGCTCTTGGCCTTTTCGATCGCTTCCATTCCCGAAGATGCCGTGAATACGTCATAGCCTTCATCCTCGAGAAGTATCTCGAGGGCCGATAACATCAAGGGGTCGTCTTCCACGACTAGAATTTTCTCTGCCACTTACACCTTCCAAGCCAAGGGGGTGCTTACCGCCATCCCCCTGGAGGCTGTTTTTCCGGCCTCGAAGATCCTTTTCGCAGCCTTTGCCGCTATCCTGCATCCTGAAGAGTTTGTCGCCAGGACTTATGCCGGGGAGGTAAAACCCGTCTGGGTGAATGCAGAGGGCCTTATCTATGGTTTTTGGGCCTGCTCTTCGGGGCTGATCCTGGCTGCCGCTCTGGTGGCCTGGTCGTCCTTGAGGGCCCGAGATCAGTACATCCAGGAGTTGCTGGGGTTGATCGATTCTGCCCGGGACCCCGAGCACGATCTCCATGGTCGGGCCAAGGATCTCTGCAACGAGTGCAAGGAACGGACCAACGCCGGGGGTCTCGCGGTCTATGCAAACGGCCCCAACGGCTTGCGCAAACTGGTCCAATCCGGAGACAGCGCCGAAGTCACCGGCCCCGGGGTGGTCCGGGACCTGCTGCTGCAGACCATGAACTCGGGGGGTAGCTCCGAAGCGGTGCAGGGGGGGCGGTTCTTGCTGGCCTTGCCGGTTCCCAGTAGCGAGGGAGCCGCGCTGCTCCTCTTTTGGGAAGACGAGGAGCGGCCCGGCGAAATACGGCGTAGTCTTCTGGAGATGACGGCTCGCCTTTTTGCCTTCGTGGTCCCGGGACTGCACGCCGACCTGGAGATCCTGAAACTTCACGATGAGGTCAAAGAGCTCAAAGCCACCGCCCAGATGGAGATCCAGGAGATCGAACAGGAGATGGGTCAGGAGCATCACCTGGCTTCGGTGGGGCGCCTGGCCGCCGGGGTGGCCCACGAACTCAACACCCCGTTAGGGGCCGTCCTCACCATGGTGAGTTCCCTGCTTCGCAGAGAAGACGACGCCAAGAAACAGAAAAAACTCTCCATCGTGAAAGAAGCGGTGGAGAAGTGCAAGGATATCATCAACAAGCTGCTGGTCTACTCCCGCTCGCCGGTTCAGAGCGAGAAAGGTCTGACCTTCAGCCGTTTCGTGCGGGCGGACATGAACCTGAACTCCGTGATCTCAGGGATCGGAGAGATGATGAAGGAAGAGTTAAAGCAAGACTCCATCAAATTGGAACTGGCACTCGGGGAGTTGCCCCCCCTGCGAGCCAACGGCAGCCAGTGGTCCCACGTTTTCACCAATCTCATCGCCAACGCCCGGGACGCCCTGAAAGAAAACCGGGTAGAAAATCCTCGAATCAAGGTCACTACCAGCTTTAAAGGCAAGAAACTAGTGGTGGGGGTGGCCGACAACGGCCCCGGGGTTCCGGAAGCCCATCGGGCCAAGATCTTCGAACCGTTTTTCACCACCAAGGAGGTGGGTCGGGGGACCGGGCTGGGGCTGGCCATCTGTCGTGAGATCGTGCGCAAACACAAGGGTGACATGGTGATCAAGGATGCCGAAGGGGGCGGTGCTCTCTTTGAGATCACTCTGGACCCTGCGGTGCTCGAAGAGGAAGCGGGTATGGCTCCGGCCCTGCCCAAAGAGCAATACCCGTAAGGACTCGGCGGGGAATCGTTCAAATTTTGTTCACCTCCTCAGGGAAGAGTCTCACTATAGTGGGATCATGCTCGCCCTCGGCCCAAATCTTTACCGCCTGCCCGAGTGCTCCAGGTCACCCCGACCGGAGTCGCCGACAGTCGATCCTGCTCCCCAGCGGGAGACGGTCAAGTTGGGAGAGCGCAAAGCCTCCTGGATCACCGACGCCATAGCGATCGCCCAGTTCGTGGGCTCGGGGATCTTGTACAAGGACGCCGCCGACGCCGCAGCCGAGCACCAGAAAGAGCATCCGCCCCTCTCCGACGCCCCGGTGGTCAAACTCGACGACCCGTTTTTGATCCTTCCTGGTTGGACCACCCGTCCGGAAAAATTTGACAACCTGGTGGCCCACCTCCTCAAGAACCCGGACAACGGAAGTCGAGCCGTCTACCTCAGAGAAGAAAAAGCCTATTCCGACAAGGAATGCACCCAACTTACCGAGGTTGGTGAAAGCGACAAAGTCTTTGTCTGTGTCTACGACAACGTCTTATCGCCTCCAGATAAGACAGCCCCTCAGATCGCAGACGCGGTGGGCCTGATCAAGGGAGTGCACGGAGAGAAGGTCGACGTGCTGGGCTACAGCATGGGTGGCACTGCGGTACGGCAAATGCTGAACCAGGATCTGCAGAAGGTCGATCAGGTGGCTTTTCTGGGCACCAGCCATCTGGGCTCCCGCTTTGCCGCCCTAGCCAACTACGTGATCCATCGAGACATCAAATTTGCCATGAAACTCGCCGGGGTCAACGCCGCCCATTTACCAGCCATGCAATGGATGATGCCGTTGAACCCGGAAAAGCCCGAATCGAGCCCTCAACTCGCCGCCCTCAACGCCAACCTCGATCGCCAACTCGAAAACTGCACCGAAGCCTTCAACATCGGAAGCGACGGCTTTGCCACCATCACCTTGCCCTGGGGCAAGGCCGAAGGGGGCGACGGTCTGGTCCACGGCACCAGCAGCCGACTGGAGGGAATACCCGGAGTTACCCTCCAGGGTCGAGGCAACAAGCAGCACGGAAACCTACCCAGTGACACCGACGCCTTTAAGGAGCTGGCGGGATTTTATGGCTGGTCACCGGTGTCAGATTCTGCGCCAGTTCCCCCAGTTGCTGCAAGCACTTTTCCAGCAACTGGTGAGGAAGCCCCCAGTTAAAAATTTTGCACCTTATCTTTTCCGGATCGAGAAACTTCCGAAGAAAGGCCAATCCAGCCTCCAGCCGCGCCTCAAAGGCCTCGCCCGGGCGCAGGCGCATGCCGCCGATGTCGGTGGGTAGCCCTTCGGCCGAAAGATGCAAGACCAATCCGATGGTTAAGTGTTCAGGGATCTCCAGAGGCGTTTGGTCCACGATCACGCCCTTGCGGACCCAGCGTATCTCGGAGCGCTCCCGTGCCGAAGCCACTCCCCAACTCGCAAAATCGAAGCTGAGCGCCCATAGTGCCACCGGATGAGAGCCCCCAAGGTCGAGAGCCAGCCATTTCTGCCCTGAGCCTGGTCCGTAATCCCCCCCTTTGATGTGTTGGGCGAACTCCGCCCAGCGCGGATGTAAATTCAATTCCGGCAAGTCCTCGGAATACCGCCAGCCCCACAAAAAGGGATTGGGGTAGCTGGAGATGCCGAACCGGCGGGCCACTCCCTTGACTCCGGTCTGGGCTAGCAGAAAGTGATGACCGGACATCCCCTCGATCCAGCCTTCGATCGGCAATAGGTAAGCCAGGTTGCGCAACTCCTCCATCTCATCAAGAAAGTAACTCCCGCCCCCGAACATCCGTGCCACTCGTGAGAGTAGTCCGGCCGGTGGGCGATCGACAGAGAGAGTGAACTCGGTACAAAGCATTTCTTCACCGACTTCTTTGTCATTCACGGTCAGCTCACCGCCCTTCCAACTCAAAAAGGGGTACTCGGACCTAGACTTTCCCGGGTCTTTAACCACTCCCCTGATGGAGAAACTTTGCTCCGCTCCCCGAACCAGGGACCAGAGACCCACCGACAGATCGTGCAGGGCGGGATCGCTCTCCGGGTCCGGCCGGCAAATCGCCTGGCTCAACTTGCTCCAACAGGGTCCATTCTCATTGAAGCGGACCTCGAGACTCGTCCACCCTCGGAGCACTCGACCCCTCAAACTGGATGCCTCCAGTCCCACCAGGCCCTGTATGACCTTGAGGATCCAGGCACTCGGCCGCTCCAGAGAATAGCGCGCCATCTTTTCCAGGGCGCTCTCCAGCGCAACGGTAAAGGCCCCTTCCGAGTCAAGGCGCCCTTCCGAGTGCTCTTGGTGTAGGAATTTTTCCATTCCGGATGACATCTGCAAATTTTCGTTTCGGGGCCCAAAGCACCTGGAAAGGTCTTAGCAGGCAGGACCGTCGAAGGACAGAGCCATACCCATGCAAGTCCCTGAAATCGTAGCCCAGACGGATCACTGGTTGGTGGTCAATAAGCCTTCGGGCATGGTGGTTCATCGCTCTCGCGGAGCCAACGATCGATACACCCTGGTCAAAACCATGCGCGACCAACTGGGGCCGGAGGTCTATCCGGTGAATAGACTGGATCGCCAGACCTCGGGGGTGATCGTGATGGCCCGCTCCCGAGAGGCCGCCCGGGAGCTTTCCCAGGCCTTTGCCCAGCGGGAGGTAAAAAAAGTGTATGAAGCCGTGGTGCGCGGCTGGCCGCCCCTGGAGCCGGACCAGGAACACCTCATCGATCGAGAGCTCAGCGGAAAGCCTGCCAGCACCAGGATTCATTTCGTTTGCAAGAACCTGCTGGACCTTGAACTCGGCAAACACCCCCAGACCCGGGTAACCAGGCTGCGGCTGTTTCCCAAGACCGGTCTCACCCATCAGATCCGCCGCCACCTCCGGGGCTGGGGCTACCCCATCGTCAACGACCAGAAGCACGGTGACCGACCCCTGAACCGGGCCTTCCACGAGGCCTTCAAGGTCAAGCGAATGCTGCTGCACTCGCGCTCTATTACCTTCACCTTTCAAGACCGGGAGTACACCGCCGAAGCGGATTGGAGCGGGCGCACCAGGGGCCTCTTGCACCATCTGGGCCTGCTCCCGGAGGCGGAAACCGCCGAGGTCAGCGGTGGCTAAGAGACCCGTTCTTTTCATCAACCCCCCGCGCCGCCACGACGGTTCGCGCTCGTTGTTCAACAACGCCACCCTGACCCTGGCCTCCTATCTCCAGCGCCACGGCCAACCGGCCCGTACCTATTCGGCGGCTGGTCCAGACTGGAAGTACAAAGTGGCGGGCTGGATCCAGGAGCACGATCCGGAGTTCGTGGCCATCTCTTGTAAGTGGTGGGACACCCTGTTCGGAGCCCTGCAGTTGGCCCGCTTCGTGAAGTCGGTGAATCCTGAGATCAAGTGCGTGATGGGGGGTCAAACGGCCACCAGCTTTGCCCGGGAGGTGGTGGAGAAGTCCGATTTCGACGCGGTCATCCGGGGCGACGGCGAGCAGCCGCTGCTGGACTACGTACGCGGCAATCCAAAATCCAACATCCTGACCGCCGATGGGTTGGACCTCCCGGTGCGGTACGTGCAAAACAACGCCAACCCCGAGGATCTGCGCCTGCTCAGCGATCTGACCGAGATCGCCGATCCCCTCCTGCTCAAGACGGTGGGGCACGCCGCGCCATACATCTGGACCGGAAAGGGGTGCCGCTGCGCCTGTCTTTTTTGCGGAGGCTCGGCGCTGGGGCAGAAAAAGCTGTTCGGGCGTAAGGGCTACCTCTACCGGCCTCTGGACCACGTCTTGCACGACATCGAAACCCTGGCCCGCTGGTCGGACAACTCGGTGATGTTCGACTTCGACCCCATCGCCGACCCCACCAAGGCCGACTACTACAAGCAGCTTTTCCAACAACTGCCGGAAAAGAAATATCACCTTTTCTTCTACAGTTGGTCCCTGCCCGAACCCGACTTCGTGGAACTGCTCCAGGAACGATTCGCTTCCGTCTTTCTCTCCCTAGATGCCCAGTGCTACAGCGAGCGGCTACGCAAACTCCTGGCCGACCGCAACCAGCTCAAGCCGTTCCGCCCCAACGCGGATTTCGAAACCACCGTGAAGCTGATCGCCCAGGCACCCAATATGGAGTCGGGGCTGTATGGCATCATAGGTCTGGCCGGTGAAGAAGAGGAGGACGTGCGAGACGCCTTCGAGTGGACCGGCCGCATGGTGCATGAGTACGGTCACGTCTTGTCGGAGGTCTCGGTCACCCCCCTCTCCACCGAACCGGGAGCCCTCCTGGATCGAAACCCGGAGAAGTACGGGATGGTGGTCTGCAGGAAAAGTTTTGAAGACTACGTGGCCTTCACCGGACACCAGTTCTACACGTCCGAGGGGATCCACGCCTCCGAGTTCGATCCGCTCCTCCCTCACCCGTACGGGGTCTACTCCCAGGACGAGCACCCCGGAAGGGTGCATCGGCACTACCACCAGTTGCGAGAATACATCGACCAGGCCATGGCCCAAGTGCACCAGGCCCGGAGTGTCGACTCGCTTAAGTTTTATACCGATCGGGTTGCCCTGAAGCTCAGGAGCCGAAGCCGCTTCTACAACCCCTGGACCCTGATCTCATGGGGCGTTCGTAACGCCCTGGAAAGAGGCTACCCTTTGCTCGAAGTCAACGCGCAAGATGCGCATATCCTGTGCCCCTCGATCGAGGTGTTACAGTCGGCCGAACTCGATCCACCTACCGAAGCCCGCCTGGCCGGGCTTCAGACCGCCTTGGGCAACGGCTTCAAGGTTCGCATCCGCTCCACCCCCGACTCGGTCTGGGGGCTGTGGGAGGAGCTGGGCGCGGAGGTGGTCCGTGGCTGAGGTCTGTGGCTGCTGCAACCTGAATGAGCCGGAAGTCAAAAAACGGCGAGTCCTGGGCTACGGCTCTCTGGTGATCGCCTTTGCCCTGGCGGTCTTGAGCAAACTCCATCCCCCTCCGGGCTGGCTCCAGTGGGGTCCCGTGGTGCCGTTTTTCTTTGCCTTTTTGAACCTGATGCAGGCCCGCACCCGGACCTGCGTCTTCCTGGCCATCGTCGATCGAGACATGACCGAGGGCCAACTGCAACCGGTAAGCGATCGAGAAACAGGGTGGAGGCTAAAGAAGCGCTCCTACAAGATGATAGCGGCCGCGGCGGCCCTTGCCTTCCTGCTCACCGGGCTGTTGATTCGGCTTTGAGCCGGTTGACTTACAAAGTTTACATTGAATAATTTACGAAAGGAGTTTTTTTTTTCAGAGCCCGTATTAAGCTGGCAGGGGAGGCTTCTCAATTTGTTTCGACTTCATTTTGTATCTGCTATGCTGGCTTTGATGGTTCTTTTCTTGGCTGGCTGTGAAACAGGAGACCCCGGCGTTACGACATCACAGTCTCAAGGGTCGGCCCTTGCCTCTGAGGCCCCAATTTCCACATCAATACAGCCAGATGGTAGAACTTCATTGGGTGGAAGCTTCTGTGGCCTCTAGGCTTGTGAGAGCTCAGGGAACCTCGGATGTTCTGGCCCAACAAGATTTCTTGAGTGGAGGAGGACTCCGC